>CALWEC010000121.1 GCA_944376945.1 uncultured Lachnospiraceae bacterium
GGCAGTACGCCGGCTTTGCCCGGCGGCTGCAGATCTTCCGGAAAAACGGCCTGACGGTGGTGGACGACTCCTACAACGCCAGCCCGGAATCCATGCGGGCGGCCCTGCAGGTCCTTTCGGACCAGGAGGCGGAGGGACGCCGGGGGGCGGTGCTGGCGGACATGAAGGAGCTGGGGCCGGATTCCCCGGACTTCCACCGGCAGGTGGGGGCCTTTGCCGCCGGGTGTCCGGTGGACCGGTTCTTCCTGATCGGGGAGCTGGCCCGGATTCTGGGGGAGCCTCTGGAGGTGGCGGGAAAGGCTGTGGAATACTTTCCGGACAACCCTTCGGCGGCGGCGGCCCTGAAGGCCTGGGCCCGGCCGGGGGACGTGATTTTGTTTAAGGGCTCCAACAGCATGCGGCTGGGGGAGATTGTGAAAGAGCTGTAGGGCTATGAAATACGCCAATGTGATCGTGGACATTTCCCTGGAAAAGCTGGATAAGACCTTCCAGTACCGGGTGCCGGAGGCCCTGCGGGGGAAGCTGGCCCCGGGGATGCAGGTGGTGGTGCCCTTCGGCAGCCGGACCCTGACGGCCTATGTGCTGGAGCTTACGGATACGGAGGAGCTGGAGCCGGAGAAGATGAAGGAGATCCTGGGCCTTTCGGAGAAGGCGGTGCCCATCGAGTCCCAGATGATCTCCCTGGCGGCCTGGATGAAGGAGCGGTACGGCTGCACCATGAACCAGGCCTTGAAGACGGTGCTGCCGGCCAAGCGGCGGGTCAAGGCCCGGGAAGCCCGGGTGGAGCAGGCGCCGCTGCCGTCGGAGCCGGCCCCGCCGGTGGAGCTGAACGAGGCCCAGCGCCGGGCGGCGGAGGGCATCTGCCAGGACTATCCCAAACCGGCCCTGCTCTTCGGCGTCACCGGCAGCGGGAAGACGGAAGTGTACATGGAGCTGATCGCCCGGATGCAGGCGGCAGGGAAGCAGACCATCCTGCTGATCCCGGAGATTTCTTTGACCTACCAGAACCTGCGTCGGTTTTACCAGCGGTTCGGGGACCGGGTCAGCGTGGTCAATTCCCGGCTCTCCGCCGGGGAAAAATACGCCCATTTCGAGGCGGCCCGGAAGGGCCGGGTGGACGTGATGATCGGCCCCCGCTCCGCCCTCTTTACCCCCTTTCCCAACCTGGGGCTGATTCTGGTGGACGAGGAGCACGAGGGGGCCTATGAGAGCGAGACGGCGCCCCGGTACCGAGCCGGAGAGGTGGCCTTAGAGCGGGCCCGGCTGGCCGGAGCCGGAGTGGTCTTTGGCTCCGCCACCCCTTCCCTGGAAACCTACACCAAGGCCCTGGCCGGGGAGTACGGCCTGTACCGGGTGCCGGCCCGGGCCAAGGCCGGCAGCGTGCTGCCCCAGGTGACCGTGGTGGACCTGCGGCAGGAATTAAAGGAAGGGAATAAGAGCATTTTCAGCCGGACCCTGGCGGCTCTTATGGAGGAACGGCTGGCCCGGGGGGAGCAGATGATGCTGTTTTTAAACCGCCGGGGCTATGCGGGCTTTGTGTCCTGCCGGTCCTGCGGGGCGGCTCTCCGGTGCCCCCACTGCGACGTGGCCCTGACCTCCCACCGGGGCGGGAAGCTGGTCTGCCACTATTGCGGCTACACCATCCCCCTGCCGGACCGGTGTCCGTCCTGCGGCTCCCCGTACATCGCGGGCTTCGGCATCGGCACCCAGAAGGTGGAGAGCCTGGTGCACAAGCGCTTTCCGGAGGCCCGGACCCTGCGGATGGATCTGGACACCACAGGGCGGAAGGACAGCCATGCCCGGCTGCTGTCGGCCTTTGCCGCCGGGGAAGCGGACGTCCTTATCGGCACCCAGATGATCGTCAAAGGCCACGATTTCCCCCGGGTCACCCTGATGGGGGTGCTGGCGGCGGACCTGTCCCTCTACGGGGAGGATTTCCGGGCCACGGAGCGAACCTTCCAGCTGCTGACCCAGGCGGCGGGCCGGGCGGGCCGGGGGGCTTCCCCCGGGGACGTGGTGATTCAGACCTACAACCCGGATCATTACGGGATCCAGACGGCGGCCCGGCAGGATTACCCGGCCTTTTATGAAGAGGAGATGCGGTACCGGCGGCTGCTGGGCTATCCTCCGGCGGGGGCCATGCTGTCCGTCCTGGTGACCTCCCGGGACGAGCCGGAGGCCCAGCAGGAGGCGGAGGCCATCGGCCGGGAGATCCGGCAGGGCTTCCCGGACACGGCGGTCATCGGCCCGGCGGACGCGGGCATCGCCCGGATCCAGGATGTGTACCGAAAGCGTCTTTATGTAAAACACCCCCAGAGGGACCGGCTGTTCCAGGTGCGAAGGCAGGTGGAGGCCGCCCACGGGAGCTTTGTCCAGATGGATATTTTGTAGCAGGAGGAAAGAACAATGGCAACGCGGATCATACGGGAATTTGGAGACGAGGTGCTCCGGAAGCACTGCAAACCGGTGAAGGAGATGACGCCCCGGCTGAAGGGGATTATC
>CALWEC010000122.1 GCA_944376945.1 uncultured Lachnospiraceae bacterium
AGAATCGGGAGGAATAAGAACGGGCAGAAAGAACGGGCAGAAAGAATGGGCAGAAAGAACGGGTAGAAAGAGGACAGAAAGAATAGAAAAGGATAGAAAGAAAGGGTAGAAAGAGTAGAAAGAGTAAAAAAACAGCCGGGAGAACCGTCCTTGTAAGAGACGGTCCTCCCGGTCCTTTCTGTCCGATGGGATGCCCTACCGTGCTTTGGCCAGGGCGTCCTCTATGGCCTGGAGCAAGGCGTTGGCGGTGAATTTCTGGCTTTCTGGAATCGCCAGGTTTTCCGTGCTTTGGCTGGCTAGGATTTGGCTGGCCAGGTCTTCCATGGCTGGTTCCATCAATGGATACATGGTTGTCACGCTTTCGCTAAGGTTCACCAGACGGATGGCGTTGATATGGTTGGCGTCCACCGTAACCTCCACATCCACAGTCTGGCTTCCTACCGTCAGCGTACTGGTATAAATGCCAGGCGTGTAGACGCCTCCGGAGGTTTCCGCGTCGCCGCCGGAGGTAAACATATGTACCAGCAGGAAAATAAACAGCACCCCCAGGGCTACAAAGATGAGGGTGTAGATCACCTCCTTCAGCCGGAATACCATAATTCTCGCCTTTTTACTGCTCATGCCCCTTCCCTCCCCTGAGATTTTTTGTATATTGTATTCCAGGCGCAGGACAATTATGACAAGACGGAGGGCACCCTCCGGGATATGGCCAAAAGGAAGAAAAATTTAAGATTTTTCTAAGAAACCTCCCGGGATTTTATGCTATACTCAAAAAGATACCAGAGAAGGAAAAGGATACCGCGGAGGAAAATTTATGGATCATTTTTTATTCCGCCCCATCCGCCGGGAGGAGGCGGAGCAGGCAGCGGAGATAGAACAAATTTGTTTTCCGCCCAACGAGGCCTGCACCCCGGAGATGATGCGGAGGCGGGTGGCCAAGGCGCCGGAGCTGTTTTTGGTGGCAGAGGATACGCGCACCGGAAAGCTGGCAGGGTTTCTCAACGGTTTGTCCACTCAGGAGGAGTCGTTTCGGGACGAATTTTTTACGGATGCGGAGCGGTACGACCCGAAGGGTCTCCACGTGATGCTGCTGGGCCTGGATGTGCGGCCGGAATACCGGCGGCAAGGGCTGGCGCGGGAATTGGTGCGCCGGTACCGGCAGCTTCGGCAAGCGGAGGGACGCCGTCTTCTGCTGCTGACGTGCTTGCCGGATAAGGTGGAAATGTATAAAAAATTCGGCTTCCGGGACGATGGCATGGCCCAGTCCACCTGGGGCGGGGAACAATGGCATCAGATGAGCTGCCGGCTGGAAGGCCTGCCGGATGAGCCGGACCGGCTTCTGGAAAATTCTTGACACGGTTTGGAGAGAGATGCTATAGTGGCGGAAAGCGAAGAAGGCTTTCTATTACGCAAGAAATAGAAGGAGAATCAACCACATGTCCAATAAAAAAGAATCGGGGACGTCCCGCGGCCAGAGAGAGGCGGAAACGTCCCGCAGCCAGAGAGAGGCGGGAGCATCCCGCAGTCCGCGGAGGGAGCCGGAAGCCCCTCACAGCCGCCGTCAGTCCCGGAAGGCCCGGGCGCGCAGGAAGCGGCTGCGGGTGGTGCTGATCGGAATCCTATCCCTGCTCCTGCTGGCCTGCGCCGCGGTATTTTTCCTGTTCCAGCATTACTACGGAAAGAGCAATTTCCTCCGGGATTCGGACGTATCCCACGCGGAAACGCTGCCGGAGGATGTGCAGAACGACCTGGACGCCAATATGAACCAGGAAGAGCAGGAGGAAGCGCTGCGGGAGGCCCAGGAAGCCCAGTCGGGCATCGCCTTCCCCAACAGCGAGAACGTGTATAACATCCTGCTGATTGGTTCGGACCGGCGAGATTCCAGCTGGTACGGCAATTCGGACGTGATGATGCTGCTTTCCATCAACAGCGAGACGGAGACCATCCATCTTACCTCCTTTATGCGGGACAGCTACGCGGTGGTAGGGGACAGCGGCGGCCATAAGCTGAATTACGCCTATGCCTTAGGCGGCGGCCCTCTGCTGGTGGAAACCATAGAGGAAAATTATAAGATTGACATCGATGCGTACGCCTCCTCGGATTTTGACAACACGGCGGACATCATCGACCTGCTGGGCGGCGTGGAGATAGAGGTTAGCTCCGGGGAGGCCCGGCTGATCAACCAGACCGCCCGGGGCAACGACAACGAGACCCTGCCCGGGGCTGGCACCTACCTGCTCAATGGGGATCAGGCGGTGGCCTACGGCCGGATCCGGAAGATCGGCAACGCGGACTACCAGCGCACGGAGCGTCAGCGGGAGGTTATGTCCAAACTGTTCGCCAAGGCCAAAGCGTTAAGCGTCACGGAGCTGATGAACCTGGCGGATGAAATCCTGCCGCTGGTCACCCACAACCTTAGCGAGGGAGCGGTAGCCTCCCTGCTGCTGGACTTGCCCACCATTATGTCCTACGACCTGGTGCTGGACCGGGTGCCCTATGACGGGATGTACTATATGAAAGGGGAGATGCTGGTGCCGGATTGGGAGGAGACCATCGAGCGCCTGCATGAAAACATCTACGGGGAGAGCTGATTCCCGCGGCATTGTGTAAAGGAGGAAGAAATATGGCGATTTTAGTGACCGGCGGCGCCGGCTATATCGGCAGCCACACCTGTGTGGAGCTTTTGAACGAAGGATATTCGGTGGTGGTGGTGGATAACCTTTGCAATTCCAGCCGCAAGGCCATCGAAAGGGTGGAAGAAATCACCGGGAAGCCGGTGACCTTCTATGAGGCGGATCTGCTGGACCGGCAGGCCCTGGAGCGGATTTTCGAGGCGGAATCCATCGATTCGGTGATCCATTTCGCAGGGCTGAAGGCAGTGGGGGAATCGGTGCGGAAGCCGTTAGAATATTACTATAATAACATTACAGGGACCCTGGTCCTGTGCGATGTGATGCGGAATCACGGCGTGAAAAATATTGTGTTTAGTTCTTCCGCTACCGTGTACGGGAACCCGGCCTTTGTGCCCATTACCGAGGATTGCCCCAAGGGGGAGATTACCAATCCCTACGGCCAGACCAAAAGCATGCTGGAACAGATTCTGACGGACCTGCACCAGGCGGATCCGGAGTGGAACGTAATCCTGCTCCGCTACTTTAATCCCATCGGCGCCCACAAGAGCGGAAAGATTGGGGAGGATCCCAAGGGCATCCCCAACAACCTGGTGCCCTATATCGCCCAGGTGGCGGTGGGCAAGCTGGCCTGCCTGGGGGTGTTTGGGGACGATTACGACACGCCGGACGGCACCGGCGTCCGGGACTATATCCATGTGGTGGATCTGGCCCAGGGCCATGTGAAGGCGGTGCGGAAGTTGGCGGACAAGGAAGGGGTCAGCGTCTACAACCTGGGGACCGGCAAGGGCTACAGCGTTCTCCAGGTGGTAAAGGCCTACGAGAAGGCCTGCGGCCATCCCATCCCCTATGAGATCCAGCCCCGGCGGGCGGGGGATATTGCCACCTGCTACGCGGATCCTTCCAAGGCCCGGCGGGAACTGGGCTGGGAGGCGGCCCGGGGGATCGAGGAAATGTGCGAGGATTCCTGGAGATGGCAGTCCGCCAACCCGGACGGCTACCGTTCCTAAGAGTTGGCTCCGGGCGCGGAAGCGGGAAAGGCCCGGAGCGGGAGCAAAAACAGAAAACACGGAGCGGAAAAGGGACACCCGGCGGTTACGCCTGGGTGTCCTCGTAGATTTTAGCCCCCAGATAGTAGAGTTCGTACCATTCCTCCCGGCTGAGGGAAATCTCGCAGCCCTGCCGCATGGCCAGAAGGCGCTCCGGCCGGGTGGTGCCGGAAATCACCTGCATGCGGGCGGGGTGCCGGAGGATCCAGGCCGTGGCCACGGCGGTGTTGGTGGTATGGTGTTCCTGGGCGATCCGGTCCAGGGCTTGGTTCAGCTCCGGGAATTTTTCCCGGTCAAAAAAGACGCCGCCAAAGAAGCCGTACTGGAACGGGGACCAGGCCTGGATGGTAATCTCCTGCAGGCGGCAGAAATCCAGGATCCCGCCGTCCCGGTCCGGCGCGTAGGGCCGGAAGGTATTGACGTTCATGCCCTGGGCGATGATGGCCGGATGGGCAAGGCTCACCTGCAGCTGGTTGACGGCCAGGGGCTGATGCAGGTATTTCTCCAGCAGCCGGATCTGCATCACGTTGTGGTTGGAGACGCCGAAGAAGCGGACCTTCCCCTGCTGGCGCAGGCGGTCAAAGGCCTCCGCAATCTCCTCCGGTTCCGCCAGGGCGTCCGGCCGGTGCAGCAGAAGCACGTCCAGATAGTCGGTGCCCAGCCGCCGCAGGCTGGCGTCCACGCAGGCCAGGATATTGTCCCGGGAAAAATCCCGCAGGCCGGTGTTTTTCCGGATGCCGCATTTGCTCTGAAGCAGGATTTTTTCCCGCAGGGAGGGGGTCAGCAGGCGGCCGAAAAGCCGTTCGCTGTCCCCGGCCTCCTTTCCGTATACGTCCGCATGGTCAAAAAAATTCAGGCCGGCGTCCAAGGCCGTGCGCACCAGGGCCTCCGCCTCCGTCCGGGAGAGGGTGTGGATCCGCATGCAGCCTACCGCCAGCGGCGGCGCCAGGAGGCCGGTTCTTCCAAGGGGAATCTGTCGCATTGCTGTGTCCTTTCCAGGCCTCCGGCCGGAGGCCTTGCCAAGATGATTCTATTATAGAAGGGGGAGGAAGGGAAGTCAACGAGGCGAGGAAAAAGAAAAACCGGAAAAACCATTGATTTCTGCGGATGAATCTAGTATAGTAACTATGATGCTCTCCCGGAGCGAGGAGAAAAAACGCCGCTTCCGGCGGCAAAGGCAGGAGTAAGGTATGGAAGAATGGACAAGAGTGGCAGTGGACGCCATGGGAGGGGACAACGCCCCTCACGAGATCGTCAAAGGCGCGGTGGAGGCAGTCCAGGCCAATGAGAAAATCCAGGTTTTCCTGGTAGGGCAGGAAGAAGTCGTAAAACGGGAACTGGCAGCGTATACCTATGACAAAGAGCGGCTGATCCCGGTGAACGCCACGGAGGTCATTGAAACCGGGGAACCGCCGGTACACGCCATCCGCCGGAAAAAGGATTCCTCCATTGTGGTAGGGGAAAAGATGGTCCGGGAGGGGAAGGCGGACGCCTTTGTCTCCGCCGGCAGCACCGGGGCTGTGCTGGTAGGCGGCCAGCTGGTGGTCGGCCGGATCCGCGGGATTGAGCGGACGCCCATCGCCACCCTGATCCCCACCACCCAAGGGGTGTCCCTGCTGATTGACAGCGGGGCCAATGTGGACGCCCGCAGCAGCCATCTGGTGCAATTTGCCCGGATGGGTTCCCTGTATATGGAGCATGTGGTAGGGATTTCCAAGCCCCGGGTGGCGCTGGTCAACGTAGGGCTGGAGGAGGAAAAGGGAAACGCCCTGGTCAAGGAGACCTACCCCATCCTGAAGGAGTGCCAGGACATCCATTTTATCGGCAATATCGAGGCGCGGGAGATCCCCAACGGCTACGCGGACGTGATTGTCTGTGAGGCCTTTACCGGCAATGTGATCCTGAAGCTGTACGAAGGCACCGCCGGGGCCCTGGTGGGCATGATCAAAGAAAGCCTGATGAGCAGCCTGCGCTCCAAAATCGGGGCCCTGCTGATCAAGCCGGCGCTGAAAAAGACGCTGAAAAAGCTGGACGCCAGCGAGTACGGCGGCGCGCCGCTTTTGGGCCTGAACGGCCTGGTGGTCAAAACCCACGGCAGCTCCAAGGCCAAGGAGATCAAGAACTCGATCCTGCAGTGCGTTACCTTTCAGGAGCAGCGGATTACGGAAAAGATTCAATCCATCTTAGAAATAGACAGATAAAAGGGAGGTGTCAACATGGAGTTTGAGAAGGTACAGGAGATTATCGCAGGCGTCCTGAAGATCGACAAGGCTCAGATCACGCCGGATAAGTCCTTTGAGGAGGATCTGGAGGCGGATTCTCTGGACCGGGTGGAGATCATCATGCAGCTGGAGGACGTCCTGGGCGTGGAGATCCCGGATGAAGTGGCGGAGAACATCAAGACGGTGGGCGACGCCATGGAAGAAATCCAGAAGATCGCCGGCTGAACCGGCTCCGCAAGCAGAAAGGCCGCCTGGGCAGAACGGGCGGCCTTTCGCCAGTAAAGCCTTGGGGAGGCTGGCGGCTTTCCGCCGGGAAAGCCTTGGGGGAAGGGAAGCCGCGGCGGATCAAGTAAAATGGAAAGGAAATACAGAATGGAACAGTTAGAACAGCGGATCGGCTACCGGTTCCGCGACCCGGCGCTGCTGCGCCAGGCGCTGATTCACAGCTCTTACGTCAACGAGCATCATCTAAGCCGCCTTCAGTGCAACGAGCGGCTGGAATTTTTAGGGGACGCGGTGCTGGAGCTTTCGTCCAGCCAGTTTCTCTATGAAAAATACCCGGAGTTCCCGGAGGGGGAACTGACCAAGCTGCGGGCCAGCATCGTCTGCGAGCCCACCCTGGCGGACTGCGCGGAAGCCATCCATCTGGGCGGCGAGCTGCGGATGGGAAAGGGCGAGGAGATGACCGGCGGAAGGGAGAAGGCGTCCCTGCTTTCCGACGCCCTGGAGGCGGTCATCGGGGCCATTTACCTGGTTGGTTGTTTTGCTAATGCGACAGCGTATGTGCAGCGTTTTACCCTCCACGACATCGAACACAAAAAGCTCTTTTTTGATAGCAAGACTATCCTGCAGGAACGGGTACAGAGCCAGGGGCTGGGCGCCCTTCGCTATGAGCTGGTGAAAACCGAGGGGCCGGAGCACAACAAGCTGTTTACCTCCCAGGCCTGGATTGGCGGGCGTCTGGCAGGCACCGGCACCGGCCGGAACAAAAAACTTTCGGAGCAGGCGGCGGCCTACGAGGCCATCCAGTCGCTGGAGCGTCCGGGGGCGGAGGGGACATGTATCTAAAGAAAATTGAAGCCCAGGGCTTTAAATCCTTTGCCAACAAGATCGTCCTGGAATTCCAGCCGGGGATTATGGGCATTGTGGGGCCCAACGGCAGCGGCAAGAGCAATGTGGCGGACGCGGTGCGCTGGGTGCTGGGGGAACAGAGCGCCCGGCAGCTTCGGGGCTCCAACATGCAGGATGTAATCTTTGCCGGTACCGAGAACCGGAGGCCCCAGGGCTACGCGTACGTGGCGCTGACCATCGACAATTCCGACCACCTGCTGGACATCGACTACGCGGAGGTGACCATCGCCCGGCGGGTGTACCGATCCGGGGAAAGCGAATATTTGATCAACGGGAACAGCTGCCGCCTGCGGGATGTAAACGAACTGTTTTACGATACCGGCGTAGGCAAGGAGGGCTATTCCATTATCGGCCAGGGCCAGATTGACAAGATTTTAAGCGGCAAGCCGGAGGACCGGCGGGAGCTGTTTGACGAGGCGGCCGGTATTGTCAAATACAAAAAGCGGAAAAACATCGCTCAGAAAAAGCTGGAGGACGAGCGGCAGAACCTGGTGCGGGTGCGGGATATTTTAAGCGAGCTGGAAAAGCAGGTGGGGCCGCTGGCCCGGCAGGCGGAAAAGGCCCGCCAGTATCTGCGGCTGCGGGAGGAGCTGAAGGGCCTGGAGATCGGGGCTTTCCTGCTGGAATCCGCCGAGTGGAAGGGGAAGCTTTCGGCGGCGGAGGAACGGCTGGCTATTGTAAACGGGGATCTGGATTCCTGCCGCCAGGAGGCGGAGCAGCTGCGGGGCCGCTACGAGGAACTGGCGGAAAAAAGCCAGCAGCGGGAAAAGGAAATGGAAACCCACCGGTCGGCCCTGGGGG
>CALWEC010000123.1 GCA_944376945.1 uncultured Lachnospiraceae bacterium
CCGGGTCATATTGCCTTCCTCCGCGATTACCATCAGATAATCCAACCGTTCCATGTGTTTCCCTCCATGCTTTCTCTCTTGTCTTATCCTATCACAAATCCCCAGGAAATACAGCCCCTGGGCCGCCGCGGGGAAGGGACGGCGGAAGCGGCGCACAGAAGGAACCGCAAAAGCCCGCCTTCCTCTTGACAATCCCCTTCCTATGTGCTATTTTACATTTAACCTTTTGGTTAATTGTATGGGAACAATTCCCGCCTGAAACAAGGCGTCCCGGAAAGGAGGGCGTGGCTTTGAGCCTGCAGGCCACCTGCAAAGCCCTGGCGGATCCCATCCGCCGGGAAATTTTAAATCTTTTGAAAAACCGCCGGCTGTCCGCCGGGGAAATCGGCAGCTATTTCCCGGTAACCGCCGCTTCCATCTCCCGCCACCTTTCCGTACTGCGGGAGGCGGATCTGATCCGGGATACCCGGGAAGGCAAGTACATTTTTTATGAACTGAACGCCTCCGTGCTGGAGGAAGTGATGCTGTGGGTTTCGGATTTAAGGAGCACGTCCCCGGCCCCTTGCGCCGGGGAACCGAAGCCGCCCTGCCGGAAAGGAGACTTTTGCTATGAGGGAACCACTGAAAAAATATAAAGGCAGCCTGATTCTGTCCTCTCTGCTGATCCTGCTTCCGATCCCCATCAGCTTTTTATGCTGGGATTTTCTGTGGCTGTCCCCGCTGTGGATCTTGGCCACCCACTGGTTCTGCCTGCTGTTCGCCTTCCGGGATCCCGGGAACCGGCAGCAGCACCCCAAGGCCCTGGGGATGGTAATCTGGCTCTGCCCTCTGCTGTCTCTGTTTAGCGGCACGGTTGTGGGCCTGGTCCGGGAGGATACGGCCGCCGGTGTTTCCGTGTTTATGTCCCTGCTGTTTTGGTTTTTCGGCTTGCTGTTTGTCCTTCTGGGCAACTACTTTCCCAAGCTCCGCCACAACCGCACCATGGGCATCAAAACCCGCTGGAATCTGGAAAACGAGGAAAACTGGAACGCCACCCACCGGTTCGGAGGCAAGGTTTGGGTCATCTGCGGTTTTCTGTGCATGGCCTGCGGCTTGTTTCCGGACCGGCCGGCCGCTTCCGTCTTGTTTGTCGTCCTGATCCTGGCTGTGGCCTTGGTTCCATTTGTCTATTCCTATCTATATTACAAACGGCAGCGGACAAACGGGCAGGCGGCTCCACTAAAGTTCCAGTGGAAGCTGGCCGTGCCGCTGACACTTTTTACCCTGGTTTTTGTGGGCTACGTGCTTTTTTCCGGCAGTATGGAGATGGTCTACGGGGATACCTCCTTTACGGTGGACGCCTCCGGCTGGGGGGATCTGACCGTGGAATACGCCAAAATCCAGGATATCCAATACTACGACCAGGATCCTTCCGACCAGGTTTCCGGCATGCGCACCAATGGCTTCGGCAATCTGCGCATGGGCATGGGGCGGTTCCGGAATGAGCTGTATGGGGATTATACCCGCTATACCTTTGTCCGCTGCGACGCCTGCGTGGTGCTGGCCGTAGACGGAGAAACCATTGTGCTCAACGGCCCGGATCCGGAAGCCACCCAGGAGATTTACCAGGAGCTGCTCCGGCGGACCTCCCGGCAGTAGCCGCCCGGGGATAGCCTTGTCCCTGCGCCCCTGGCCCGTTCTTTTCCTACCGTGGGACGGTTCATAAGCCATATGCCGCATCCGCAAATCATTTTCGTAAATCCCGCCGGCAGAAACAGCGCTAGGCCGCGCCCGCAGGAATTCCCGCCCCATGCAAGGGACCGCGGGAATTCCCGTCCCATTTTGTTGACAGGCTGCGCTTTCGCTTCTATAATAAGCTTGTCTGCCCCCGGAGGCTTCGGCGAGACCGGCCTTTTCCGGGGCATTCCAGGCGCTCCCGGCGAGACTTTTCCGCGGGGGCGGCAGGATGGAAAATAGATAGGAAAAAGGGACAGGAAAAAGGAGCAGGATAGAAGATGAAAAAGATTATTTTAACCGGCGACCGCCCTACCGGCCGCCTTCATGTGGGACACTATGTAGGCTCTCTGAAGGAGCGGGTCAAGCTCCAAAATTCCAATGAATACGATGAAATTTATATTATGATCGCAGACGCCCAGGCGCTGACGGACAACGCGGAGCACCCGGAAAAGGTCCGCCAGAATATTATGCAGGTGGCCTTGGACTATCTGGCGGTGGGGCTGGATCCGGAAAAATCCATCCTGTTTATCCAATCCATGGTGCCGCAGTTGACGGAACTGACCTTCTACTATATGAACCTGGTGACGGTATCCCGGGTACAGCGGAACCCTACCGTAAAGGCGGAAATCCAGATGCGGGGCTTTGAAACCAGCATCCCGGTGGGCTTTTTCTGCTACCCTATCAGCCAGGCGGCAGACATTACCGCCTTCCACGCCACGGTGGTACCGGTAGGCGAGGATCAGATGCCCATGCTGGAGCAGTGCAAGGAGATTGTGCACAAATTTAATTCCGTCTACGGGGAAACTTTGACCGACCCGCAGATCAAGCTGCCGGACAATGCCTCCTGCCTGCGGCTGCCCGGCATCGACGGCAAAGCCAAGATGAGCAAATCCCTGGGCAACTGCATCTATCTGTCCGAGGAACCGGAGGAGATCCGAAAGAAAGTCATGTCCATGTTTACCGACCCCAACCATCTGCGGGTGGAGGATCCAGGCCAGGTGGAAGGGAACCCGGTCTTTATCTATCTGGACGCCTTCTGCCGTCCGGAATACTTTGCGGAATTCCTGCCAGAATACGAAAACCTGGACCAGCTGAAGGATCACTACCGCCGGGGCGGCCTGGGAGACGTAAAGGTTAAAAAATTTCTCAACAACGTGATCCAGGCGGAGCTGGCCCCGATCCGGGAACGCCGGAAATATTGGGAGCAGCGGCTGCCGGAAGTCTATGAGATCCTCCGGGAAGGCAGCCGGAAGGCCGAGCAGAAAGCGGCCCAAACCCTGCGGGAAGTGCGCCACGCCATGCGGATCGACTATTTCGAGGACAATAACCTGCTGAAATAAGGACAAGCCCGGCGTTTAACGCCGGACAAAAAGGGGGCCGGACAGCTGTTGTCCGGCCCTCTGCTTTATACCTGGAAAATCCCCACGCCCAGCTGATACCACTGGCCCTGCCGCGGCACAAACATGCGGCCGGGATATCCCTTCTCTTCCAGGAACTGGTTTACCTTTTCCGCAAACGGCAGCACTGCCTGGTTCTTATAGGCTTTTTCATGATGCAGCGGAAGCATCAGTTCCGCTCCCACGGCCATCATATCCGCCGCCACGCTTTCCACGTCCCCTTGCTGTATGGCGGTGCCGCACTGGCGGAGCAGTACGTTGATCCCGGCGTTTCTCCAGCGGTTCCGCTCCACATCCTCAAAGCAGCCTCCGCAGAACGCAACCTTCAGGTTGTTCTTGGCGGTAATAATAAAGTTTGTGTTAAACAGGCCCCCATAGGGATTCAAGGTTTCAAAAGGAGTCCCCGGGTCAATGGCTTCCTCCGGCTTCCGGACCAAAAACTCCGGCCCCTTCTTAAAGGAATGGCGCGCTACCACCGTGTCCAGGGTAAAGTCCTGGAACTCATAGTGCTGGTTGTTCTCAAAGGGGAACACCATCTGGGGACGGATCTGGAAATTGGTTACCAGCCGCATGGCGTAGGCATCGTGGCACAGGACCCGGCAGCCAAAGCGGTCAAACAGCTCCATCAGGCTGCCTACATGATCCCCATGGGGATGGCTGATAATGGCGTAGTCGCCTCCTTCCAGATCCTGTACGGTCGTACCAAAGGAGTATCTTCTCCAGTGAACCATCGGGTCATCCGGCGCCGGCAGGAACGGATCGGTCACAATAGTCTTTCCGCCGGGCAGGCGGATCTCGTAGCAGCAGGCAGTCAGCCAGCGAAGGGACAGGGCCCCCGGAAACATACGGGCAGGGAAATTGTTTTCTGGCATAAGAAACCCTCCTCTTTTGAATTTTTCGCACCTTAACTGGGGTTTAAGCAGCTCCTATTTTTGCGCCCGGGCCATGGCCGCAATATCCCCCACCCCGTCCAGCACAATGCCAGGGCGGTAGGCGTAGGTCTTTAGCGTCTCCCGGGTGGAGACGCCGGAGAGCACCAGCACGGTAAACATGCCGCTTTCCATACCGGAAATCACGTCCGTGTCCATCCGGTCCCCCACCATCACCGCGTCGCCGGAATGGCAGTTGAGCATCCGCAGGCCGGTGCGCATCATCAGGGGGTTGGGCTTACCGCAGAAATACGCCTGGGTGCCGGTGGCCATCTCAATGGGAGCCACCAGAGCCCGGCAGGCCGGGGCAATGCCATGCTCAATGGGGCCGGACACGTCCGAATTGGCGCCGATAAGCTTGGCCCCCTTTAACACCAGGTTGGTGGCCTTGGTCAGAGTGTCCAGGGAGTAGGCCCGGCCTTCCCCCACCACCACGTAATCCGGGTTCACATCGTTCATGGTAATCCCTGCGTCGTACAGGGCGTTCAGCAGCCCCGCCTCTCCAATGGCAAACACGGAGCAGCCCGGCGCCTGGGCCTTCAGGAACGCCGCCGTGGCCAGGGCGCTGGTATAAAAATGGTCCTCCGACACATCCAGCCCCATCCGGGCCAGCTTCTGCTGCAGCTCCCGGGGCGTATAGCCGCTGTTGTTGGTCAAAAACAAATATTCCTTATTCTCGTCGTGAAGCCACTGGATAAATTCCCGGACTCCCGGAAGCACCTGGTTTCCATGATAGATCACGCCGTCCATATCGCAGATAAAGCCGGCCTTTTCGTTGAAATTTACATTGTCCGCTGTATTCATGGGATAAAGCCTCCTCTCCGCTTCCGTCACTCCTTGTAGTCCAGGCAGGCCCGCTCCGTCACATACGGGCGCACGTAGGTGTCCGCCACCTTCACATGCTCCGGATGGCTGGCGTACACCGCCACGTCCTCCGGCTTCTCCAGGGTGGTTACCAGCGCCATATCGTGGGTGCTGGAGGACAGCGGGCTTTTTACAAACCGCACCGTCCGCAGCCCAGGAACCTTGCCCACCAAAGCCTTCAGATTCTGCTCCATGGCTTCCTTCCGCGCTCCCTTCTCCGCCTCTGGAACCTCCGGTTTAAACTTCCACATAACAATATGATGTACCATGGTTCTCCTTTCCAGTCCGCCGCGTTTTCCGCTGCCTCTTTGATCCTGCCATAAAATATCCTACCATAAAGAGCGGGGGATTGCAACGAGGCTCCGGCGCTCTAATAACAGCACGCAATGATTACCGGCACCGCCAGGGAGCAGACCATGCCGTTGAACACCGAAAGCACCGCCGTCTCCTCGTTGGTGTACCGCATGATCATGGGCAGGGTGGTATCCTCGCTGGTGGCCCCGGCAGGGGCGATACAGGTGTAGCCGTTCAGACGCCGGGCAATGCCGGGAATCAGGAAGAAGGAGAGGGTCTCCCGCATCAGATTTCCAAGGAAGGCCACGCTTCCCAGGCTGGCCCCAGCCAGGTTGCCCACGGAGACTCCGGCCAGGCTGTACCAGCCCATGCCTCCGGCCACGGACACCGCCTGCCTTACGGGAAAACCGGTGAGCCAGCCGCAGAAAACGCCGCCGGCCACCGACCCCAGTACGATCCCCAGGGGGATTACCAGGGCCTTTACGTGATACCGGCGCAGCTGCCGCCACACGCCTTTCTGGAGCCCCACGCTGATTCCCACCGAGGCCATCAGCAGGTACAGGACCCACTGGCTTCGGTCCGCCAGGGGAGCCAGCACCTGGGCCGCCGCCGGAACCGCGCCGCCGCCGATTCCCAGGATCAACGCTCCCAGAGCCAGGAACATCATGGGGTCCAGCCGCCGGGACCGCGGGGAGGAAGGCTCCGGCTTCCGGACGGGGGCTTCCGAATCCCGGGCAGGGCCTTCCGGCGCTGCCCCGGCCGGCCTATCCTCTGCCTGACCGGGCAGTTCTTCCGCCCCGGCCGGCCCGACGCCCTCCCGGCCTTCCCCTGGCTTCTCCTCCAGGAAGCGCCGGGACAGCAGGTAGACGGCGGCGATGGAGAAACAAACCGGCACGATACAGAACAGAAAGCTCAGAGCCCCCAGCCGGGCCAGCTCCTGAAAAAAGCCTTCCCGCCGTCCCAAGCCCACTCCCATCAAAAAGATCAGCAGCAGGGTGCTGGCCAGCTGCACCCATTGATTTTGTCTTTTGTACCGTTCCGGGAAAAAGCGTCCCGCCGCAATTCCCAGAACCATCACGCCCATGGTGTCCATTGACTTCCCCTCACTGAACCGTTTTGGTACGGAATTCTCCTCCCACAAGCACAAAAGGCATTTAAAACGGATCTTATAGCGCATACCGCGCCGTACCTGCGATCCATTTCAAATGCCTTTGAAACAGAGCCGATCCGGTGACCGGCCCGTCAGCGAATGTTCTCTTTTGCCTGGCTATCGTACCATAGAGGATGGCAGGCTGTCAAGGGGCATTCATTTTACCTATTTTTTCCGGCTCCGGAAGATTTTACGGCGTCCACGGGCCCCTATTTCTTATAATACAAGCTGTCCATCCCCTTTCCTGCCTGCCTCAATCAAAGTGAAAGGGCTGATAGGGAATCCCCAGCCTCTGCAGCCACCCTTCAAAATCCCAGGTGTGCATGGGCATCCGTTCCGCCAAAGCCTCCGGCAGGGTCTGGGACGGGTTCAGCGCCTGCCGCAGCCGCTCCCCGCCGTCCGGGCCAAACTCATAGTGGGAATCCTCCGCCTGCTCTATATCCCAGCTGTATTTTTCCACCCTGCCCTGGGGATCGTAAAACACGGACAGATAATACACACCCTCTAGGGACAGGGGAATCCTCTTGCGGTAATGTCCCAGAAACGGATCGTAACAGTCGTCTTCCAGGATGGCTAGGGCCATCCGGTACCGCAGCAGACGCCGCCGGCTCTGCTCCGTCACCGTCTCCAGCCGGTTCGGGTCGCTGTTGTGGCGCAGGTCCGCCAGCTTCACCCGGCGGGCAATGGGGTTCCGGCGCAGCCGGGCCACATAGTCCAGATAGCGCATCCGGATATCCCGGGTCAAAAGACCCACCGCCTCCAGCACCGCCGGGGGAAATCCTGCCTGCCGCAGGCTGTCCAGGGTGTAGGCGGAATCCTCCAGCACATCGTGGAGAAGGGCCGCACAGACTTCCTCCTCCGTCTCCATCTGCTCCGCCAGATGCAGGGGATGGATGAAATAGGGCAGGCCGCCCTTGTCCTGCTGATTCCGATGGGCGTTCCAGCAGATGGCCAAGGCTTTTTGGGTCATGGGCGTGTATCGGAGGCCCACCGGGCGCAGCGGCGCCAGGGCCGGCTGGCCCGCAGGCGGGGCCTCTGGATTAGGCGACTTCGCCGCCGCGGTTGGGGCCTGAGCCGATGCCGGATCAAGCGACTTCGCCGGCCGAGGCTCCGGACCCTCTACGGCTTTCTTCGGCCGGGGCTCCGGGCCCTCCACGGCCTCCAGCAGCCGGTCCGCCGCAGTCTTCACCACGTCCCGCAGCTCCAGCCGGTTCAGATCAAAGGCGGCCTCCACCGCCTGCTCCCCCAGCCAGGCTCCCAGGATATTGCCGCAGACGGCGCCGGTGGAGTCGCTGTCTCCCTTGTGGTTGACGGAAGCACGCAGCGCCGCGGCAAAATCCTTCTGATAGCGGACGGCGCAGAACACGGCGATGGCCAGCGCTTCCTCCGCCACCCAGCCCTGGCCCAGCAGGTGGATGCCGTCCAGATCCGAAACGGAAGCGTCCTGCGCCAGCCGAACTGCCCGTTCCAGCAGCGCCATCAACTCTCCCCCCTCGTCACCGGGGCAGCGGCACGAAAGAACGGCCTCCTCCAGCGGATAGTTCCGCTCCGGCCGCTTCTGCACCACCTGGTAGACGATCTGGGCCAGCACGCTGGAGCTGAGCCACGCCATCGGGTGGCCGTGGGTCAGGGCTGCGTCGGCCGCGGCCAGCTTGCGAACCGTGTCCAATCCGACCCCTTTGCTTTGGGCCGCGGACACGGCCAGGCCAAAGGGCGCGGCCCGCATGACGGTGCCGCAGCCTTTGCTGTTGTTCACCGGCTGCGCCATGGTGCCGCCGTGAGGGCTGGTGCGGATGGCGTTTAGACAGGTATTTCCCGGAGCCCGCCGGGCGTGGAGCGCCGGAACCCGATATAGCCACATCCGCGGATACGACGGGTTTTCCATGCGGCTGGTATCCCCCTGGGTGCCCAGCCATTCCCGCCAGGCCAGCCACAGGGCCTCTGTCGGATTCATCCCGTTGGTCCGGCTATATTCCATGGCATTGGCGGCAAAAAGGGTCATCTGGGTGTCGTCGGAAATCCGAGCCGGATCCCCCGCCTGCTCCAGGGTCTGAATCCCCTGAGGGCCGTACTTGCTCCAGATGGTTTCCTCCTTTACAAATTCTACCGGATAGCCCAGGGCGTCTCCCACGGCCCCGCCTAAAAGGCAGCCCCGGTACCGGTCCCGCAGGACCTTACGGGGGGAGGCCGCCGGCTGCGAAGCTGCCGGCCCGTCTTCCAAGGGCCAGAAATTTCCCTGGTCATCCATCCCCACAGGGAAGGCGCAGCGTTCCAGCCAGGCGGGTGCCGTCAGCTCTGGAACCGGCGGTTCCCCGCATTTGGCCACAAACCGCTGGACTGCTTTTTGATACAGCTGTTCCTCCATAGAATTCCCGGCGGGAAATACCATCTGCACTTCCCGGCGCCACAGCTTCCAGCTTTCATCATCCGGCAGATGCAGCAGGAAGATTCCGGTTTTCCCATTCCAGGTATAACGCCCCAGCACTTTAAAATGGGAGTCCTTGCTGGCCACGCACAAGCCCCAGTGGGTATCCTTCTCAAAGGGAGACAAATCCGCCATGTGATTGGAAAGGATTACATACCGGTGAGTGGCTGCCATCCCCATAAAGCGGCTGCTGGCATCGGTAAACGCTTTTTCCCGGATGATCTGTCCAGGGGTATACCGCTGCGCCAACGCCTCCGGCAGATTTACATCCCGGGCAAACATCGCAATGCCTGGGTATGTTTTATTCGCCGCGTTTTCCAGTTCTTCCGGCGTCATGTTTCGGGGATCCCACTGATCCATTCTGTTTCCTCCCTCTTCCCATGGTTTCCGTCCAAACCAAGCCCTGGAATCATACGCCTTGGCTCTTCCGTACGGTTCCAGAATCCTTCCCCCGCCGGAAACGCCGGAAAACAGCCCCTTCACCCGGATTTTCCGGAAAAAATCCTCTGAAACAGGGACCGCTTATCCGCCTCCACCTGCACCGTTAGAACCGTCACATTATCCCGGCC
>CALWEC010000124.1 GCA_944376945.1 uncultured Lachnospiraceae bacterium
AGGATGTAGTGGCCGGTCCCGGCAAAAAAGCGGCCCAGGAAGGGGCAAAAGCCCGTAACCACCGCCGCCAAGGCCGCGGAGAGAAGCAGCAGGGAGGCCAGGGGCAGCACCAGCGGATTCAGCCAGATACCGGACAGGGAGACCTCATAAAAATGCCACGCACCCAACGGCAGGGTGCCCAAAACCGCGCAGACCGAGGAGGCCAGCGCCTTCTCCCAGCCCCGGCGGGGCGTCAGCCAGGCCGTTAGCTCCGGCATCAGCAGGCCCAGCGCCGCCACCGAGCCGAAAGACAGCTGGAAGCTGGCCTGGAACAGTTCCAGCGGCTGCCCCGCCAAAATCAGAAGGCCGGCCAGCCCGATGGCGGACAGCATATCGTAGGAGCGGCCCAGCCCCCGGGCCAGCAGCATGGCCAAAAAGAGGATCAGGGCCCGGCGGGAGGACACGGACGCCCCGGTGACCACCACGTACCCCGCCATCACCAGGCCGCTGAGGACCTCCGGGACGCGCCGGGGCAGCGGCAGCTGGCGGAGCAGCCGGAAAATCCCCATGCCCAGCAGGGAGACGTGGAGGCCGCTGACCGCCAAGATATGGGAGATTCCTCCTTCCTGGTACAGATCCCGGGTTTCGTCCGGCAGCTCCGAGGTATCCCCCAGGAACACGGCGGCCAGCACGCCCAAATCCTCCCCCTCCGCTGCCTGCCGCAGGTTTTCCATCCCCCGGCGGCGCGTTTCCGCCAAAAACTCCCGGATGGGGGAAACCTCCCGGGAAACCCACCGCCAGCCCTCTCCCCACAGCTGGCAGGAAACACCTTTAGACCGGTAATAATCCCGGGCGTCAAACTGCCCAGGGTTCCCGGCCTCCTCCGGCAGGGAAAGCTCCCCTGCCACCCAGATTTGATTTCCGATTTTTCCATGGATTGTCTCGCGCAGATAGACCAGCATGCCTCCGGGCTCTCTCACCTGCCCGTTCCAGCGAACCGAAGTGTCGCGAAGAATCAGCTTTGTGCCGTAGGATGTGGGTTCGCAGCTGTCGATGGTCCCCACCGCTTCCACCTCCAGGGTTTCCGCAGCCTGGAACCAATCGGCCAGCGCGGCAGCCGGCGGCCCCAGAAGCCCCAGCTGCCAAAATAGGAGTTCTCCCCCGATCCAAATCCCCAAGACCCAGAAAAGGGGTCTTTTAATTGCTCTCTCCTCCTACATACTCCATATTCCGGGAAAGGGGCGCGGCGAAAGATATGTTTTCGCTGAAGCTTACGTCCGTCTCCCCGTTGATCATCAGCTGCACTGCGTCCACCGTGGAAAGCTCCGTCAGGGAGTTGACCACCGAGTACACGGGAATGTAGTCGTACCCGCCGCTGACCGAATCGGTGATAAAGCTGCCGTCAAAATTCACATAGCAAATCCGGTCCCGCACCGCCACGCTGAGCAGCTGGGTGGTAGCGGGCAGGGTGGCCTGCACGCCAGAGACCTGGGGGCCGCCCAGCAGCTGCTCCACCACCAGCCGCTCCAGGGAATCCCCGTCCTGGTAGCCCACCTCCAGGGTGGTCCGCACCAGCTGCCGGCCGTCCAGGCTGGCAAAATACAGCACCATCTCCGTCTCCTGGAAGGATTCCGGATTGTCGTCCACATTGTCCATAAACATGGAGGCCCGGAGCATGCCGATCTCCTCCCCCTCCTGCTGGACCGGGCTTCCGTTGACGTCCAGCCAAATGTAATCCAGGCCCTCCAGCTGGGTCAGGGTACGGGTCAGCGCGGCCAGGCACATGACCTGGGAGGCCGTGGACAGGCTGTCGTACGGGCCCTCCAGGGCCAAATACAGGGTCCGCTCGTCCATGGAAAGGGAGGACAGGCGCAAGGTTTCCGGCACCGCCGGCACCATCTCGCCGTGCCCGCTTTCCTGCAGGGCCGCGTACAGCTCCCGCACCCGGTCCTCCGTCCCTACCGCCGTCAGCCCGTGGGCGCGGCCGTACAGGCGGGTCACTCCTGCGTTCGTATAGTAAACCAGCACTTCTCCTTCCCGCAGCTGTTCTTCCGACACATCCTTCCGGCAGCCGGCCAGGAGCAGGAGGAGGGCCAGCCAAACCAATCCCAGTTTTTTCATTACTCCTCCTTGATATAGATCAGCGGGAGCCGCACCACAAAGGTGGAGCCCTCCCCTTCCTTGCTGTACACCCGGATGGCGCCGTGGTGCATCATAACGATGCCCTGGGTAATGGAAAGCCCCAGCCCGGTCCCCCCGGTCTCCCGGGAGCGGGCCTTATCCACCCGGTAGAACCGCTCAAAGATGTGATCCAGCGCGTCCTCCGGGATCCCGCAGCCGGAGTCGGATACCTTGACATAAAAATACTTGTAGTCGGCGTTCAGGGATACCTTGACCCACCCGGAATCCTGATTGTATTTAATGGCGTTCTCCACCAGGTTGGTGATGGCCAGGGACAGCTTTACCTCGTCGATCTCCGCGGTGATGGGACGGAAGCTTTCAAACAGAAGCTCAATGTTGCGGGTCTGGGCGATGGGCCGCAGCCGTTTTAGGATCAGCTCCATCATCTCGTTGATGTTCACCTGGGCGATATTTAAGGCCTGGGTTTTCTTATCCAGCCGCACCAGCTCCAGCAAATCGTCTATAATCTTGCTTTCCCGGTCGATCTCCGCCGAAATATCCTCCATAAATTCCTGGTACAGCTCCACCGGCGCCTGCCCCATGCTCATCAGCGAATCTGCCAGCACCCGGATGGAGGTGATGGGAGTTTTCAGCTCATGAGATACGTTGGACACAAAGTCCTGCCGGGACTGGTCCAGCACCTGAAGCCGGTTCAGCGTCTGGTTGAAGGCGTCCCCAATCCGGCGCGTCTCCGCGTACGCGCCGCCGTCGGCCTTGGCGTTCCGGCTGCCTAGCGCCACCTTTTCGATGCTCCGGGTCAGCCGCTTCAGGGGACGGGCCGCCAAGCCGGAAAGCAGCAGGTTCAGCGGCAGCAGGATACAGGCGGCAATCAGCAGCACCAGCATGGTTTTTTCCTGAAGGCCGTCCACCGGCACCTGGATAGGCGCGGCGTCCACCATCACCAGCAGCACCCCTAGGATCCGGGTGGATGCGCCGGAGGCGTCCGCCGCCCCGCTGCCGCCTTCCTCCCCGGCTTCCCGCACCACAATGGGCTGGACAAATTCCACGTACTGCTCTTCCGGGTCGTAGTGGCTGGGGCTTTGCCCGGCCATGCCCCGCATCACCAGCTCCGAGGTGTTAAATTTCCCTTCCGCGGACACGTAGGTATCGCTGACCACCCGGTACAGGTGGTTGATCACCAGGATCCGGCCGCCCCACATATCTGCCGCCTGCCGCAGCACCGCGGTCATGGTCCGGTCGTGGGGGCTTTCCAGGTACTGGCTCTCCACCAGCTGGTTGGACAGCATCAGCGCCTGGCTGCGCATTTCGCTGGTGCGGGACTCCACCTGGATCTCCGCCGCCGAGGACATAAGCAGTATGTATCCCACCGCCATCGGGATCAGGGAGACCACCGACAGCGCCAAAAAGAGATAGACCCGCATGCTGGCGGGCCTTCTCTGCTTTCTCTTAGTTTTTATAGAAATAACCAACACCCCACTTCGTATAGACATAGTGCGGGTCGCTGGGATTTTCCTCCACCTTTTCCCGCAGCCGGCGCACATGGACGTCCACGGTGCGCACATCCCCCGGGTAATCGGCCCCCCACACGGTGTTCAGCAGCTGCTCCCGGCTGTATACCTTGCCCGGGTGCGTCAGCAGCAGTTCCAGCAGGTCGAATTCCTTGGCGGTCAGGTTGATTTCCCTTCCCTTGGAAAAAACCCGGCGGCTGTCCGCGTCCAGCTCCAGGTCCCCGGCCACCACCCTCCGGGCGCCGCTTTCCTTCTGCTTGTTTTTGGAATTCCGCCGGATAATCGCTTTAATCCGGGCCTTCACCTCCAGGATGTTAAAGGGCTTGGTAATGTAGTCGTCCGCCCCGTACTCCAGGCCCATAATTTTATCCATATCGTCGCTTTTGGCGGTGAGCATCAGGATGGGCATATCCGAAAACTCCCGGATCTGCTGGCATACCTCCAGGCCGTCCATCACCGGCAGCATCAGGTCCAGCAGCACCGCGTCGTAATCGGTCTGCCGGGCCAGCTTCAGGGCTTCCTCCCCATCGTAGGCGCAGTCTACCTGGAAGCCGTCCTGCTCCAGGCTGAAGCGGATCCCCTTGACAATCAGCTTTTCGTCGTCCACCACCAAAATCCTACTCGCCATCGCTTATCCCCACTTTAATCCTCTCTTTAAGCTTCTCGAAGGTGCTCTCCTTGATCCCCGATACCTGCATAATGTCCTCCGGGGAAGAAAAAGGGCCGTGCTCCTCCCGGTAGGCCAGGATGGCTTCCGCCCGCACCTCGCCGATCCCCGGCAGCGTCATCAGCTCCTCCTTGCCGGCCCGATTAATGTCCACCCGGCTGTCCGCGGCCTCCTCCTGCCGTTGTTCCTCCGCCCGGCTGGCCGCCTCCTCCACCGTGGGCACCACCAGCTGCTCCCCGTCTGTCAGCGGCGAAGCCAGGTTCAGGAAGGTTTCCTCCGCGTCTTCCGCAAAGCCGCCGGCGGCCTGCACCGCGTCCTGATACCGGCTGCCCGCCGGCAGCTGGTAGACCCCCGGGGCCTGGACCGCCCCGCACACGTGCACGTAAATCCAGGCGGCCTCCGACGTTTCTTCCATCTCCGCGGCTGAGGCGGCCTCCGGCGCTGTTGCCGGCGCCAGGCCCAGCTCCTCCCCGCCAGGCTGCGCCCGGCAGCTGTAGAGAATGCCGGCTGTTACCATCAGAAACACGCCGGCCGCCTGCCCGATCCACTTTTTGGTTTTCATTGGTTCTCCGCCTTCCTTTCCGGAAGCCGGGAATTCTTCTGCCTGTCCATATTTTACAAAATGATTCCGGCTTTTACAAGCCTTACTTTTGAAAAATCACAATTCCCGCCACCGCCACCAGCAGGCCTAAAAGCTTCCGCAGCTGGAACTCCGCCTTCTCCACGCCGAAAAGGCCCAACAGTTCCATCCCGTAGGCCACCGCCAGCTGGGCCACCACAATCAGCAGGGCCGCCCGGGCCGGCCCCAGGGCCTCCATGCCCTGTATCACAGTATAGGTGATGGCCGCCCCCAATATGCCTCCCAAAAGCAGATACCAGGGCCGCACCTGGAACAAGGGCGCTACCGGCTGCCGCCCGGTGAAAAACCAGGCCAACCCGCAGGCCAAAAAGGCGGTGAGCTGAACCCAGCCCGCCGCCACCCAGACGCTTGTTTTTTCCGTCACGCCGGTATTAAAGACTCCCTGGACGCTCATCAGCGCCCCGGAGAGCATGGAAATCAGGATTCCCCACATGGCTTTCTGATTCCTCCTTTTTTGGTTCAGTATTCCTCCTTTCCGTGAGTTTTATTCGCCCTGGGGATGGTTTTGAAAGGCTCTCTGGCCCAGTTCTCCTTTTCCTCAGTCCACCACGATCAGATCCCTGTCAAAATGGTTCAGCAGTTCCACTCCGTCCTCCGTCACCGCCACCAGATCCTCCACCCGCACGCCAAATTTGCCCGGCAGGTAGATCCCCGGTTCCACGGAGAACGTCATCCCCGGCTCTATAATCTCTTCGGTTGTCTGGCTGACGTCCGGCGGTTCGTGCAGGGCCAGGCCGATCCCGTGGCCGGTCCGGTGGGTAAAATACTCTCCGTAGCCCGCCTGCTCAATCACGTCCCGGGCCGCCCGGTCCACCTCCCTCAGAGGGATGCCGGGGCGGACGGCCGCCACGCCGGCGGCGTTTGCTGCTTTTACAATCTCATACACCCGCCGCTGCTCCTCCGTCACATCCTTCCAGAATACCGTCCGGGTCATGTCGCAGAAATAGTGATCCACCGGCGCGTAAATGTCAAAGACCGCCGCCTCGCCCGGGTGCAGCCGGGTCCGGCCGCTGACATGGTGCGGCTCCGCGGTGTTTACGCCAAAGCAGACCAGCTGCTCCACCCGGGTGTCTGCGCCCAGACGCATATGAACGCCGCAGACGCGGTCCGCCATCTCCTGTTCGGTAAGTCCCTCCCCAATCTGCCGGATCACTTCCCCCACAGTCTGATCGTTAATCTGAGAAGCGCGGCGCATCCGCTCCAGTTCCTCCGCGTCCTTGTATTTTCGGGCCCAATCCACCGCGGCGGAGCCCAGCCGGACCGAAAGGCCCGGCCGCTTTTCCAGCAGCGGTACCAGGAATTTGGCGCGCAGGAATTTATCCACGCCCAAGGGCCCCGGCTGCACCGTACCGGCCACCAGCCCCATATAGTCGTCTACATCGTCATAATAGGCGATGGTAAGGCCCGGCTGTTCCGGGAAATGGAACATATGGTTATGAAACAGCACGGCCTTCCCCTCCGCGTTCAGGTACAGGGCCAAAAGCCGCTCCCCGGGGTCGTAGCTGTGCCCCAAAAGGTAGTACAGCGAGTCCGGATCGCTGACGATCAGCTGTCCCATTCCCATGGAGGCCAGCCGGTCCATAACCCGCTCGATTCTTGCTGTCTTCATGCGCTCCCTCCTTACTGGTACCGTTGGCAGGCCACAAAGTGTCCCGGGGAAACCTCCCGGAGGGGATAATCCTGCTGGGTGCACTTTTCGGTGCACTGGCTGCACCGTCTGGCAAAACGGCAGCCAGGCTTCGGGTCAATGGGATCCGATACCTCGCCGTGCAGCATGACCGGCTTTCTTCTCTGGCCCAGATCCGGGATGGGGATCGCCGAAAGGAGCGCCTTGGTATACGGGTGCAGCGGCTCCCGGAACAGCTGCTTGGCCGGGGCCCGCTCAATGCACTGCCCCAGATACATGACAGCGATCTCATCCGCGATATGACGAACCACCAGCAGGTCATGCGTAATAAACATATAGGTCAGCCCCATGGCGCTCTGCAGGTCCATCAGCAGGTTCAGGATCTGGGCTTGCACCGATACGTCCAGAGCCGATACCGGCTCATCGCAGACAATAAACTGAGGGTTCAGCGCCAACGCCCGGGCAATGCCCACCCGCTGCCGCCGGCCGCCGTCCATCTCATGGGGATAAGAGTTGAGGAAGCGCCGGGCCAGGCCCACCGTATCCATCAGCTGGATGACACGCTTGCTCAGATCCGCGCTGTGCCGGTAGACCCGGTGGATCTCCAGCGGCTCCGCGATCAGCTTATAGACCGGCATCCGTGGATTCAGGCAGGAAAAGGGATCCTGGAAGATAATCTGCATCTGCCGGCGCATCTCCTCCATCTCCTTCCCCTTGGCCTGCATAACATCCTGGCCGTCAAAGAACACGGAACCGGAGGTGGCGTCCAGCAGGCGGATGATGGTTCGGCCCAAGGTAGATTTCCCGCAGCCAGATTCCCCCACCACTCCCAGCGTTTTCCCCTTGGGGATCTCCAGGTTGATACCGTCCACAGCGTGGAGGATGCCGCCCTTTACTCTAAAGAATTTTTTCAGATCGACCGTTTTGATCAAAGCGTCTCCCATCATCCTTCACCCCCTGCAAATAAATGGCATTTGATCCGATGGCTGCCCTTCTGGTATGTGATAGCCGGATGCTCTCTGGTACAGATCTCCATGCACTGATGGCAGCGGGGGCTGAAGGGACAGCCCGGAGGAAGATTGGCCGGATCCGGCATCAGCCCGTCAATGGGATGAAGGCGGTTGCTCTCATCGTCCAGCTTAGGGATGGAATTGAACAGGCCCACTGTGTACGGATGGTGGTGTTCTCCCAGGAAGATATCTTCTACGCTTCCGTCCTCTATGATTTCCCCGGCGTACATAACCGCCACCTTATCGCAGGTCTGGGCCACAATCCCCAGGTCATGGGTAATCATGATCACCGATGTTCCCAGCTTTTCCTTCAGTTCTTCGATCAGCGCCAGCACCTGCGCCTGAATGGTCACATCCAGCGCCGTAGTGGGCTCATCCGCAATCAGCACCTGCGGCTGGCAGGCCAGCGCCACCGCAATCAGCACCCGCTGCTTCATGCCGCCGGAAAACTGGTGCGGGTATTCGTTCCGCCGGATGGCTTTAATGCCCACCAGCTCCAGCAGCTCATCCACCCGGGCTTCCAGCTCGGCCTTGCTCTTGTGCTCGTAATTGTGAATGGTCAGGGATTCCATAATCTGGGCGCCCACCGTCTTGATGGGGTTCAGCGCCGTCATGGGATCCTGGAAGATCATGGAAATCAGGGCGCCGCGGATGGCCCGCATCTCTCCCTTGCTCTTCCGCAGCAGGCTTTCTCCGTTGTACAGGATATCCCCTCTGTCAATCCTGGCCGTGGCGTCCGGCAGCAGCTGCATGACCGCCAGCGCCGTGGTCGTCTTTCCCGCCCCCGTCTCTCCCACCAGGCCAATGGTCTCCCGGCGGCCCAGCTTCAGGCTGACACCGTTCACCGCTTTGATGATATTTCCTTCGCTCCGATAGTGCACGTACAGATCGTCCAGCTCCAGGATAGGCGTACTGTCTTCCACTGTTTTTTTCGTCATATCTTCCATATTGATCACCTTAATCCTTCAGACGGGGATCCAGCGCGTCACGCAGGCCGTCTCCCATCAGGTTCAGAGAAAACGCCGTAATGGCAATCGCCAGTCCCGGGTACAATACCAGATGCGGGGTGGTGGTAATAAAGTTCTTTCCCTCCGAAAGCATGGCGCCCCATTCCGGCGTAGGCGGCTGAATGCCCATTCCCAGGAAGCTGATGCCCGCCGCCCAGATGATCATGGTGCCCACGGTCATGGTAGCCTGCACAATGATCGGGCCCACTGCGTTGGGGATCACGTGCTTGAAGATGATCCGCCAGATTTTGGCCCCGCAGGATCGGGAAGCTTCTATGTAATCCGCGTCCACCACCGTCAGGACGGCGGACCGGATCACCCGCGCATAGGTGGGAAGCATGGCCAGCATGAGGGCGATCAGCACGTTGGTCAGGCTGGTACCCAGGGCCGCCACCAGCGCCAGCACCAGCAGCATAAAGGGGATACAGAGCAGGGTATCGGTACATCGCATGATAATGGTGTCCAGAAGCCCGCCCCGGAATCCGGCCAGCGCTCCCAGGATCCCGCCGCAGATGATGCCTACCGCCACCGCTCCCATGCCGGTGAGCAGGGAGTAGCGGGCGCCGTGGATAATGCGGAAAAAGATATCCCGGCCGTAATTATCGGTGCCCAGCCAGTGCTCCGCGGAAGAAGTCTGGTTGCGGATGGCAATATTCTGTTCCAAAGCCTTCTCATAGGGGACAAACACCCCGGCAAAGATCGCAGTCAGCAGGATAATGGAAAAGATCACCAGGCCGACCACCGCCAGCCTGTTCCGGCAGAAACGCTTCCAAACCGCCTTGAGCTGGGATCCCCTTGTCATTTTGGGGATCTCATCCAAGTTAATCTCGTCCAGGCTTTCCATCTCCGGGATATGGACCTCTTTTTGCATCTTGTTTTCTTCCCTGTTGTTACTCACTGGCCTTCCCTCCTTTCGCTGCCCTGGTATAGCGGGCTTTAATGCGAGGGTCAATAAACGCATAGACAATATCAATGACCAGCATCATCAGCATAACCGATGCGGTCAGGAAAATCGCGCAGCCCATGACCATGGGCACATCCTTCTGCAGGATGGAGTTGTAGATCAGCATCCCCACGCCGTTGATGGAGAATACAGTCTCTATGGTCACCACGCCGCCCAGCATACCGCAAAACTCCGTCCCGGTCACAGTGATCACAGGCAGAAGCGCGTTGGGAAGCGCATGTCCGAACACCACCTTGTTTTCCTTCTGCCCCTTGGCACGCGCCGTACGGACATAATCCTGACGGATCTCTTCCACCATGGTCGTGCGCGTAAAACGCAGGAGCACCGCAATCTCCGCGCAGGACATGGAGACCGCCGGCAGGATATAGTGGGCAAAGCTGCCGGTCCCAAAGGAGGGGAGCAGGCGGAGCTTTACGGAGAACAGGATGATCAGCATCATGGCCAGCCAGAAGCTGGGGACGGAGGCCATCACCATGGCAAAGGTGGTTCCCACCCCGTCAAACACACTGTATTGTTTTACGGCGGACAGAATGCCCAGGGGGATGCCGATCAGGACCGCCAGGGCCATGGCAAATACCGCCAGTTTAATGGTCGTAGGGAAACGGATCAGTACTTCCTGGAAGACAGAGCGTCCAGTCTGCCAGGATTCACCAAAATCGCCGGTAAAAGCATTTACAACATAGTCCGCGTAGCGCACCAGGAAGGGCCGGTCATAACCCAGTTCTATGGTCAGCTGATCCACCGCCTCCTGACTGGCGTTGGTGCCAAGGATCAGGCGGGCCGGCTCACCGGGCGTCATTTCCATAATGGAATAAATGATGAACATCACGACTACCAGCATCGGGATGATGATCAGGATTCGCTTGATTACATATTTGATCATAAGGAGTTCCTCCTTTGAAAGAGGCGGGCCGGAACAGCCCGCCTCGGAAAATCAATCCCCTTTACTTCCAGCTGTAATTGGCAAAATAATCATACTTCTGCAAGCCGTCCGTAATCTGGAGCGCGCTGCTGTAGGCGCGGCTGCTGGTAGGGTAATAGATCGAAACATACACCATATCCTGGATATAGGTTTCGATGATCTGCTGATACATTTCTTTTCTGGCAGCCTCATCGGTCTCGCCTGCGGCGTCCGTAATCAGCTGATCCAGTTCCGGGGAAGCCTGGTAGAAGCTCCAGTTGCCCGGGCTTCCGATGGAGTCGGTGTGAAGGGATCCGTAGATGATCTCATCCATATCCTCCGTGGCCGCCGCCCAGCGGCAGATCTGGATGTCAAAATCGCCCTGGCCCAGAACCGAATCAATAAAGGCCGCCCGCTCGATCTGTTCCACGCTGGATTTCAGGCCGATCTGGTTCAGCGCGTTCTGAAGGACCGTAGCCAGCGCCGGATACGGATCCGTGGAGTAGGTCTTGATCACCACTTCCGCGCCGGCGTACCCGGCTTCCGTCACCAGCCGCTGGGCCTCCTCCAGGTTGGCCGCGTAGTTCTCATCCCAGATGCCATGGAGTTCCGGATCTCCGATGTTGCCCCGGTCCCCCGGATAATCTGCCGGCTGGCCGTAGCCCTCGGAGCCAACGGTAATGTAATCCGCCTTGTTCACGGCCAACGCCACCGCTTTGCGCATGTTCAGGTCGGAGAACATGCCTTCCTGGGTGTTGAAGAAGATGCCGTACAGGATGGTGCTGGTCCAATCGTAGATGGCCAGGTTGGAATTGCCCTCAACGGCCGCGCGGGAAACGCCGGGAACATCGTCAAAGTAGACGTCGATCTCGCCGGTCTGCAGCGCCATCATCGCGCTGTTGCTGTCGCTCATGACCACCAGCCGCACGTTGGGGATAGCCGGAGCGTCCCGGTAATAGTTGGGGTTCGCCGTAAAGGTAATGGATTCGCCGACTTTCCACTGGGAAACCATGTAAGGGCCGGAGCCTACAATGGTCTCCACCGTGGAGCCGTAGCTATCTCCGAACTCCTCGTAGGCCGCCTGGGAAAGGATGGCGCAGTAGTACGGGTTGGCCAGATATTCCATGAAACTGACGCTGGGTTTGGTCAGGTGGATGACCACCGTCTGATCGTCCGGCGTTTCCACCGACTCCAGCAGCGGCTCATAGATGTAGGATACGTAGTTGGACGCCTTCAGCTGTTCCATGGACCAGGCAACGTCCGCACTGGTCACCGGCTCCCCATTGCTCCACTTGGCATCGGGGTTCAGATGGAAGGTAAAGGTCTGGGCGCTGCTGTCGATCTCATAGCTGTCCGCCAGGGCGGGGATATACTCTCCATTCTCGTTCTTCATCACCAGGGTATCGTACACCTGGCTCATGGAGAAGCTTTCGTAGCCGTTGGTGGTATTGTAGAAATCAAAGGAATCCGTCAGGGACGGGATCCCCACCGTCATGGTATCCCCGCCGCCGGAGGCCTCCCCGCCGGCCGCCGGAGTCTCCCCGGCGCTGGCCGAAGGGGTTGTTCCGCCTCCCCCGCCGCAGGATGCCAGGGAGAAAACCATGGCCAATGCCAACAAAAACGATAACCATTGCTTTTTTCTCATACTATTCCTTGTATGATGTTTATAGAAGCGAAAACACCATATTCCTTTCTTTTTGATATCGTGGTTTAATACAACTCAGATACTGTGGACTTTTGATTTTTTCCTGTAGCCTTGACTACTTGCTAGGA
>CALWEC010000125.1 GCA_944376945.1 uncultured Lachnospiraceae bacterium
AGGGCGGGAAGTGGTGGCAGGAATCACCACCTTTTTCGCCATGGCCTACATCATCGCCGTGAACCCTACGCTGCTCAGCGAGGCGGGCATGGAATGGGGGGCGGTATTCCTGGCCACCATTATTTCCTCCATGATCGGCACCCTGGTCATGGGCCTGGTGGCCAACGTGCCCTACGCCCAGGCGCCGGGGATGGGGCTGAACGCGTTTTTTGTCTATACGGTCTGCTTCGCGCTGGAATTTACCTGGCAGCAGGCCCTGTCCATTGTCTTTCTCTGCGGCCTGGTAAACATTCTGGTGACCGTTACCAAAATCCGCAAGTCCCTGATCAAAAGCATCCCTCAAAGCCTGCAGAACGCCATTGGCGGGGGGATCGGTATCTTTGTGGCTTATATTGGCCTTCTGAATGTCCAGATCCTTTCCTTTGATTCCGGCGTTCCGGCCATGGCCGCCTTAAACCAGCCGTCCCTGTGGCTGTTCCTGATTGGCTTGGTGTTGACGCTGGTCCTGCTGGTCTTAAAGGTGAAGGGGGCGATCCTAATCGGTATGGCGGCTGCCGCCCTGCTGGGGATCCCCATGGGGCAGACTACCCTGGCGGAAACCGTCAGCTTTTCCGAAGCCTGCCGCCAGCTGCCCTCCACCTTTGGGGTGATTTTTACCAGCCAGGGCCTGCCCTCGCTGTTTGCCGATCCGGCCAAGCTGCCGTTGGCGCTGGTGACCATCTTTTCCTTCAGTGTCTCGGATATTTTTGACACCATCGGCGGCTTTATCGGCACCGGCCGGCAGTCCGGCATTTTCAGTCAGGAGGATGAGGCGGCCATGGAATCCGGAAGCGGCTTTCAGTCCAAAATGGATAAAGCCCTGTTCGCGGACGCCACCGCCACGTCCATCGGCGCGATTTTCGGCACCTCCAACACCACCACGTATGTGGAAAGCGCGGCGGGGATTGCCGCTGGCGGCCGCACCGGCCTGACCAGCGTGGTGGTGGCGCTGTGCTTTGGCCTCAGCGCGTTTTTGGCCACCTTCGTCAGCGCCATTCCGCCGGCGGCCACCGCCCCGGCGCTGGTGGTGGTAGGCGTGATGATGATGTCTGCGTTCCGGGAGATTCACTGGGACGATTTTGACGAGGCGGTGCCTGCGTTCTTTACCGGGATTTTTATGTCCCTGTGCTACAGCATCTCCTACGGAATCGCGGCAGGCTTCTTTTTCTACTGCGTGGTAAAAATCTGCAAACGGCAGGCAGGGGAAATCCATCCCATCCTTTGGGTCTCCACCCTGCTGTTCCTGGCGAATTTTGTGATGCTGGCCGTTATCTAGGACGGATGAAACAAGAGACGGGATGGGATTCCCGCGGAAAATAGGATAGGATATAAGGAGCGAACCTATGGAAGAGCAAAGAATGGAGCGGACGCTGCGTCTGTCCGATGGAACAGAGGTGCCTCGGCTGGGGCAGGGAACCTGGTATCTGGGAGAAGGCTTAAGCCCTCGGTCTCAGGAGCGGGACGCCCTGCGCCGGGGCGTAGAGCTAGGGATGACGCTGATTGATACCGCGGAGATGTATGGGGAAGGGCAGTCGGAGCAGCTGGTGGGGGAGGCCATCCAGGGCCTGGACCGGGACAAGCTGTTTTTGGTTTCCAAGGTGTATCCCTTCCATGCGGGCCGGGACCAGCTGGCGCGCAGCCTGGAGGCCAGCCTGCGCCGGATGAAAACCGATTATCTGGATTTGTATCTGCTGCACTGGCGGGGCGCGGTGCCCTTTGCGGAGACGGTGGAAGCCATGGAGCGCCAGGTGGATCGGGGCCTTATCCGCCGGTGGGGCGTGTCCAATCTGGACCGGGCGGATATGGAGGAGCTGCTGGAGACGGAGCCGGGGAACCGCTGCGCAGTAGATCAGGTGCTGTATCATTTGGGATCCAGAGGGGTAGAGTACGATCTGGTGGGCTGGCTGGCCCGGCATAACATGGCTATGATGGCCTACTGCCCGCTGGCCCAGGGCGGACGCCTGCGCCGGGGGCTGCTGAAGAACCCGGCGGTCCAGGAGGCGGCGCGGGCCCATGGGGCCACGCCGGCCCAGGTGCTGCTGAATTTTGTGCTGCAGAAGGAAAACGTCATTGCCATCCCCAAGGCGTCCTCCTGCGCCCATGTGGAAGAAAACGCCAAAGCCATGGACTTTAGCCTGACTCCGGAGGAACGGCGGAAGCTGGATCAGGCGTTTCCGCCGCCGAGACGGCCGGTGCCGCTGGATATTGTGTGACGCCGGAGGGAGAGCCAATAAGCCGGAACCAGGATCAGGCAGGCTGCCGCCCAGGCCAGAGGGGAGGCCAGGCAGACGCCCCAGTAGCCAATCCGGGACGTAAGCAGGGTGGTGGCGGCGATCCGGGCGATCAGCTCCAGGATGCAGGCTAAGAAAGGAACCAGGGCGTTGCCCATGCTTTGGATGGCGGCCCGGTACATCATCAGCACGCCCAGAAGCAGATAGAACGGGGCCACCCCCAGCAGATAGTGATCCGCGTACAGCTGGATTTCCGGCGTAGGCTGGCTGACAAACAAGGAAACGACCAGATGCCGGAAACGAAGGATCAGGGCGCACATGGCCACATTGGCGATGCTGGTCTGCAGCAGGCAGGCGGCCACGCCGGCGCGGATCCGCTTCATCTGGCCAGCCCCGTAATTTTGGGCCACGTAGTTGGAGATGGCGATCCCCATGGCGTTGACCACCAGCACGGAAAGCTGGTCTACCTTGGTGGCGGCGGTATAGCCAGCAATGGCGCTGGCTCCCAGGGCGTTGACAGCGCCCTGCATGGAAATCTGGCCAATGCACATGACGGACATCTGGAAGCCCATGGGAAAGCCGGTGCCCAGGTGGACGGCCAGGTGGGAGCCGGAGACCCGCAGATCCTGCCGTTTCAGCCGGAGCACCGGGAATTTCCGAAGCCCTACCGCCAAACTGAGCAGGGCGGAAAGCAGCTGGCTCAGCACCGTGGCCCAGGCGGCTCCCGCCACTCCCATTTTTAGAGGGACGATAAAAACCACGTCCAGCACAATGTTCAGCAGGGAGGAGCAGACCAGGCACAGCAGCGGGGTGCGGCTGTCTCCCAGAGCCCGGAGCAGGTTGGAAATCAGGTTGTAAAATACGGTGGCCCCGGTGCCCAGGAGGATGACGAACAGGTAATCGTAGGCCATGGCGTAGATATTTTCCGGCGTATGGATCCAGCGGAGAATGGGGTGGGAAAGCCCGCAGCACAAAAGCGTCAGGACCACGCCGAAAAAAAGGCTGAGCAGAGAAGAGGCGGCTACGCTGCTTCGCATGCCCCTCTCGTCCCGCTGGCCGGTCCGGTGGCCCAGCCGGATGCCAAAGCCGCTGGTGATCCCTTGGATAAAGCAGAGGACCAGATAGACCACCGTGGAGGTGGCGCCTACCGCCGCCAGCGCATCGGCCCCCAAGGTCTGCCCTACGATAATGGAGTCTGCCAGCGTATAAAACAGCTGAAAAAGATTGCCGCCGATTACAGGCAGGGCAAAGGTTAAGATGGTGGAAAAGGGTTTCCCCTGGGTCAGATCCTGCCCGCGTTGTTTCATAAAAGCCTCCGGTACGGTACAAAATCCAGCATCCCAGGGGACGCCGGATTTGGGTGAGGATGGAATCCGCCGATAAACAGAGAGAGTATAGTATAAGAATGGGAAGCCGTCAATGTTTTCCGAGGAAAACGGACGAAAACCAAAAATGAAATTTTAAATTCCACCTCCCCCAAGGGCAGTAGAGTTTTCTTCTGCACAGTTGATATTTACTCTTTCATATATTCATGGTATGGTTATCTCTCCTTCTGACAGCAGTAGAAGGAGGC
>CALWEC010000126.1 GCA_944376945.1 uncultured Lachnospiraceae bacterium
GGTCCGCCGAATCCTGATCCACCACATTGGAGTCCGCCAGAACCGTCCAGGACATGGCCAGGCACACGGTCAGGGCGGCCCCCAGGGCCATGAAGTTTCTCTTTTTCATCTTCCTCTCCCTCCTTCCGTCACTGCCCGTTCTGAACCCGGAGCGTAAAGGTCACCGTGCCGCTGTACTGGCCGGCGAATTCCGGATCCTCCGCCGCGAAGCGCAGGGTGCTGGACTGAGCCGCGTCGCTGGTGCCGAAGGAGGCCACCACGCCGCCCTTTTGCACCGGGCTGCCGCCTGCCGTCACCGTGTAGGGAAGCTCCGCCCCCTCCGGGCTGGTCATGGTAAACTCCCCGCCCAGGGTCACCTGAATGGTCTGGTTTTTCAGCAGCCGAAGCCCCGCGGAGGCCGTGACGGTCATGTCCTTCTCATACGTAACCTTCTCTCCCTCTACCTTATCCAGCTGCACCGCAGCCGGAATGGTGACGGTGTAAGCCGGATCCACATGAAAGGAAACCGTGGTGGTGCCGGCGGAGGGGCTCGGGCTGCCGTCCTCCCCGGGGTTGACGGTGGTATCCGCCAGGACCGGAACCGCCAGAGCCCCGGACAGCGCCAGGGCCAACACGCCTGTCAAAAACTTCTTCATCATCCTACCTCCTGATTTTCAGCGTTTTCTTCCCCATCCGCGCTTCCGATGCGGACAGTAAAGGTAACCGAGCCGGTGTAATCGCCGGCGTAGACAAGGTTTTCCGGAACCGCAAAGGTCAGAGTGACGCTGCCGCTGTCCCCAAAATCCGGGTTCACGGCCAGCACCGTTCCGCCTGCCGGCACCGGCTTCTGACCTAAGAGAACCGTGTACACAATCTCTGCCCCCTCGGCGGAGGTCACGGTAAAGGCGCCGTCCGGATCACTGGTTTCGGTGAGAGCCACCTCCAGCTGCTCTCCCTTTCCTACCATCACATCCTGGGCGGAGACTTCCACCGTGCCGCCCAGGGTCACGGTCTCCGGGATGGTCACCGTGTACGTCGGGGCGACGGTGTAGCGAACCGCCGTATGCCGCAGGTCCGGCTGATCGGAGCCGCCTGTTTGGCCGGACGAATCCGTTTGGCCGGAGCCGTCCCCGGCCGTCCCGAAAACGGAAGCGGGGCAAAGGGCCAGGGCCAGCCCCAGGGCGATGCCGATACGAATCCACTTTTTCATCTTCTCTCCTCCTTACGGAACCGCCACAGAGACGGTAAACGTTATTTCGTCCAGATAAACGCCGGCATACCGGGCCGCCGTCTCCGGCACAATGGTCAGGCTGGCCGTCACCGGCGCTCCCGGCTGGGTATTTCCGGTGGAAAGGATCTGGTCGCCGCCTTTCAGCTGGGTCTCTCCTGCCGTCAGCGCGTACCCCAGAGTTTCACCGCCTTCCCCCGAAGCCGTCCCGCCGTCTTCCTCTAAGACCATCTCAAAGGTTTGTCCCTCCGCCACGGCCACCTGCACCTGCTGATCCGCCAGAAAGGCTTCCGCCTGGGCGGAAATGGTAAAGCTGCCGTCTGCCGTTACGGTTTCCGGGATGGTCACCGTGTACGTCGGGGTGTTCTGCACCGGCTTCTGCCAGGAAAGGACCGGCTGCAGAGCCGGTTTCCCGTACTCCCAGGCTCCCAGGGCGGACAGCTCCCCGTTCCAGGCTTCCGAGGCTTCCTCCTGCAGTTTGGCCAGCAGGCCCTCCTCCTTGTCCTCGATCTGAGCCAGGGTCAGCGCCGTGATTCCGCTGCCGGAACCGCTTCCGGAACCGCTGGCAGCGGCGGTGTCCAGGTAGTAGCAGTCTTCGATGGTTGCTCCACTACGGGGAGCTCCGACCACGCCGCCTGCGTGATTACCTCTCACAGTGATATCGCCGCTGTTATAACACTCCTGCACGGTCCCGCTGTTTGTCCCCACTATGCCCCCTGCGTGAGGGGAGCCGTCGTAATACACCGTGTTGCTGTTTTAGCACCGCTCAACAAGCCCGGCATTTTTTCCCACAATACCGCCTACAGAGTCCCGGGCGCTGACCCAGCCGTCCGCCAGGCCCACATTTTTCACGACGCCACTTCCTCCTACCTGTCCGAACAGGCCCTGCGCTTGGAAGCCGTTAGAGTTAATATACAGGCCGCGGATGGTATGGCCCTCTCCGTCAAAGGTCCCGTTGTACCATATTCCCCAATCTTCCCGCCAAGCAATGGGAGTCCAGACTTCCGAATTCAGGTCGATATCCTGTTTCAGTTTTCCGTTGGCGGTGGGCTGGCTGCCGGTGACGCCGTAGGCCTTCTGCTTTATTTCCGGGAGAGTGCCGTTGACCAGAGCGGCAAACTCCTCCAGCTGTTCCCCGGTATAAATCTGATAATAGGTCTTAGTCTGGCCGTCTTCCTCCACCGTTTCCGTCTTCATGCAGGTGGTGGTCTGAGGGTCGGACCCGGCCGGGGCGCTTTCCTCCCCGAAGGCGCGCAGGTACGGGTAGAAGGAGCAGACCGTCACAGTCTCTTCGGTTTCCTCTGACGTAACCTCCACCCCCGGCCGAATGCCCCAAACCGCATTGAAGTCAAAGCCGGTCATGTTGGTCTGGGCCGCCGCGCCGGTCATCTGGTCCACCGTCAGAGCCGTCGTTCCCTCTGCCGATCCGAATCCCACAGCCTTTCCGGCAGAGGTGTCCAGATAATAGCCCCCTTGGATGCTTGCTTGTGCATTGCGGTACCCCACCAGAGCTCCCGCTTGAACGAATGCCGCCACAGGCACACTGCCGCTTCCCGTAACAGTGCCGATGTTATAGCCGTTTTCCAGAGTTCCGCCAAGCAGCTCTCCCACCAAACCGCCTGCCCTGCTGGGCTTAGCATTTTCCGACGTGACGCTGGCCGTGTTATATACATTTTTTAACGTTCCATCGGCCCAGTGCCCCACGATTCCCCCTGCCGAAGATTTGCTTGCCTCGCTGCCGGAGGACCGGACGTAGACGCTACCGGCGCTCCAGCAGTTTTGGATGGTTCCGCTGAAGGCGAGTCCCACAATCCCGCCTCCATACGCTTGCATCTGTCCCTGGCATACCACCGCGCCGGTGTAGCTGCAGTTTTCGATGGATCCTTTCAGTTGTCCCACGATGCCTCCTACGCAGTGCATTGTCCATGTACCCTGGACATCCACCCGGCTGTTGGCCACCTGTACCGCCTGAATCCGGCCGTCCGCCTCTAGCGTACGAAACAGGCCATAGGCATTGGCATCGAATCCGGCGGCAGGATCCAAAATGTACACTCCCCGGATGGTATGGCCGCCGCCGTCAAAGGTCCCGGCATACGCTCCGATGGGCGTCCAGGTCACCGGCTGGCCGCCGTCCCCGCCGCTGTATCCGTCTTCGTCAAAGGTAAAGCCCGGATTCAGGTCGATGTCCGCCGTCAGCACCGCCCACGCATCCGTGTCCCCGCCATTCACAAGCTCCGCGAAGGCCCGCAGTTCCTCGGGGCTGCCAATCTGATACGGAACTTCCGGCGTTCCGTTCCCGGTAAGCGTCACCGCGTTCTGGGCGTTCGGGGCGGCCGCCGCTCCGGACAGGACGATCCCGGCGGACTCCAGGGAGTTCTGAGGAAGCTCCCCGCCAAGGGGGGATTCCCCGGAAGGAGCCGATTCGCTCTGAGATTCCCCCGCCGGTTTGGACTCCGCCTCCGGACGGGATTCCTCTTCCGGTTTGGATTCCTCCTCTGGTTTGGATTCCTCTTCCGGCTGGGATTCACTCGCCGGATTGGACTCCGCCTCCGGACGGGATTCCTCCTCCGGTTTGGATTCCTCCTCCGGATTTTCCTCTGACGCCGCTTCCGCCGCCGGCTGTCCGCTCTCTGCGAACGCCGCCGTGTCTCCCGCGGGAAGCAGGGTCAGCACCATACACAGGGACAGCAGCCACGCCGCCCATCTGCACCGTTTTCTCATACCGCGCATCCCCCCTTACTGAACGATCAAAACCGTCTCCACATTGGCCCCGTTCATGGGACTTCCGTCCTCCAGAGAGGCGGTGGAGATACGAATCACCGCGTCGTATTCCCCTGCTTCCAAGGGCCGGGACAGTTCAATCTCGTACAAAGCCTGGCCCGGCGGCACCTGACCGGAGGTGTAGAGCACCTCGTCCGTGTCCAGCAGCGCCAGCCCAAATGTAAAGTAACAGGGATTCCCCTCCGGGTTTAACAGCGCCACCGATACGTTCTGGGTGTCCGCCGGAAGGGTGATGGAGGGATACCCGGGGATCTGAATTCCCTCCGACGCGCCTCCGTCGGCCTCCTGAATCTGGGGCCCGGTCCAGGGAACGGCTCCCGGATCCACCTGGATGTCGGCTGAGGCCCCGGCGCCGCCGGTCCGTTGGCTCCAGAAAAAGCCCGCCGCCGCGCCGGCCGCCACCAGCAGCACCGCCGCCAGAGCCAGCCCCAGCCATTTTCCTTTTCTTCCTGTCGTGTTCTTTCTCGCCCGAGAGGTTCCTGCCATCTCGTCTCCTCCTTGTCTTTCCGGATGGACTTCCAGGGCGAAGCCCCCGCCAGCCGTCTGCGCTGCCGGGAGCTCCGCCGGATTTCCCCTGTCCTCATTTTAGCAGACCAAGCCCTCTCCCGCCTTGTCGTTTACGCCGGGAATCGTGCCGTTTGCGAAAGGAAGGACGGAACATAGAAAAGCGCCCCCTGCAGAAGCCTTTTACAGCCTCCCCAAGGGGCGCTTTTACAGCAGACGCTTTCCCATTATATGTAGGAACTTTGCATTGCTTCTGGCAGATACTTGGCCAGTTCTTCCACCAACGCATACACCTTCGTTCCTGGCGCGATTTCCGCCGGTGCTTTTCCCTGCGCATCTCTTAGAATTTTTTTTGCATATCGTATCGCAAGCCTGGGGTTTCCTGCTTTCGTCAAAATTTCAAACAAATTGTCCATGTTTTTTTGATATTTCCCTGCCTTGACTTCCTGAAATTTATCATTTAAGAATGCGATATATTCTGTTCTGTGATTGTTGGACGTATAATACGCAAAGTGTAGTAAAAACCAGAATTCAATACATTCATTGCTCCATGCTGCATGGTACTGCAGATTAGAATTTTTCCGGCTTAACTGTTCCGCACGCTGTTCTGCGTCGTTAAAATCCTTTGCCGGAAAACTATCTTTATCATATACGCACCATATTTGTCCCTTTTCTATATGATTCTTTTTTACATAGATTTCCGCCTTTTCTATAACGCGCATCGTCTCCGCCTGGCAAGGTTCAATTACGAACAAAAACATATGCCGGTAAATCGGATTCTCTTCGATATGGCGTTTAAATCCCTCAAAGTACCTGGGCTCTGTCTGCTGACCTTCGCAAAAAATATAGTACCGAAATTCCCTCTTTTCCAGATACTCTTGTCTGCGTCTTTTTTTCCACGCCTCCTTCTCTCTCTTTTTAGGCATTCACCTTCCCCCAATCTATAATTTTTTTGAGGTATGGGTCTGCCCCATACTTGCCTTCCAGATACTGCTTATCAAATTTGGCGTCTTTCCGCACGGACTCTCCTTTGCTGTTTTTAAACTCTACCAACGAATATAATTTGGAATTTTCCTGGCTGCCTTTTGCCACAAACCAAATCTCATCCCGCCGGAATACGTCGCTGTTCATGGTGGAGAGATCATGGGATGTAAAAATCAGCTGCGCGCCCCTCCGATTGATTTCCCGATTTTGAAACAGCATCATAATATAGCGCAGCAAAACCGGATGAATCTTGGCGTCCAGCTCATCTACCACCAGCGTTGTTCCCGCCTGCAGGCTTTTTGCCACAAATGGCAGCAGTCCAAACAGCTTTCTCGTTCCGCTGGATTCATCCATCAGATTTAATTCGGCCTCATAATGGTCCACCGCATGTTTCGTAAACACTTCGATCCGGCCTGCATCCCGTTCCTCAATCCGGAAATCTACAATATCCAAATCCATCTCCTGTATCATTTCCAACATCAGCTTCTTCACTCTTTCCGAGTGAAAAACCGCCATGCGCAGTTCTTGGCTTGGATTCCCATAATTTAAGAAGTCAATCTGGTGATCAAACCACCCCAGCACATCCTCTACCACTTCATTTTTTCCATAAGTAATCCCCAGATAAGAGAGGAGCGGCAGCGTCTCAGACAAATCTTCGCTGATTTTCATTTTAGCCCAAACGCCTTTCAGCGTCACGCCTTCTCTTCCTCTTTCCAAAAGCCCCGACCTGCGCTTGGTTTCCAGTTTGATTCGATCCAATTTCTCATATTCGATTCTCTCATTCCGAACCGAAAGCTCGTAGCGGTATTCCGCCGACTCCGTTCGGAAAAACAGTTCAAAGCACGTAGGCTCGCAAATCGTTTCCGCGGAAAAAGCAAACGGCATAATCTCGCTTCTCATAAAGCGGACGGATGTTTCTTCCTGATGAACGGCGGCATAAAGCGGCTTCAGTACCTTTGCCGTCAGGCAGCGCAGCGCCTCCAGCACATTGGATTTTCCGCCTCCATTGGGACCATAGATCGCCGATATAGGCAGGAACGACTCCCCATCCTTGCTTAGAATGATTCTGTCTTCATGTTCCGAAATCATAGCAGCCTGCATGTCAAACGTCATCTCATCACGAATACTTTTAAAATTTTTTACTGTAAACTGGCACAACATGATTTTTCCTCCTCAGGCTGAGCGGGCATCCAATTCTGATCTCCTTTTATTATATCGCATTTTTGATTTTTGTAAACATTATTTGAGAGAAAATCTCATATTTTATATTGTAATTTTTCTTTTCACCCTTTTCGATCTGTGCTTCCATGCCCACTACCACAGGCGCCGCGAACTATGGAAAACCTTCAACAGGGTTCCGGCCCTCAGCGTTCCCCCTCCCGCCGTGTCGTTTACGCCGGGAATCGTGCCGTTTGCGAAAGGAAGGGCGGAAGCCTTGCCAAAGGGAGGCGGCCTCTATAAAATAGGAAGCAGAACGATACGCTGGGAGGTGCGCCACATGAAAAAGACGGTCCGCTGGCTTTTCCCTCTGCTGTGGCTTTTGCTGTGCGCGGCGGTGCTGGGGTTTCTGCACCGGTTTACGGTGGTGGATAAGACCATGGAATTTCTGAACTGGGAATCGGCGGTGCAGGTTCTGGAGGACGGGGCCTACACCATGTTCCCGCCGCTGATCCGGTTTCTGCCGGAGGGGATGGAAAACCAGGAGGCCTACGCTTACGCCAACCTGGGCGGCATTCCCGCCGGAGCCGCGGCGGTGATCCTGCTGTCCGCCGCCGCCCTGTTTCTGCTGGGGCTCTCCCAGGGGAAGCCGGACGTAAGCCTGCTGTTTTTGATGCTGGCGGCGGCCAGTCTGGCCGGGTATCCGCTGATTCAGCGCTACGGCGTCTATTTCCTGTCCCAGGAGGCGGTGGCCTTTTGGGGGGGCGAAGCGTTTCTCTGGGCAGCCCCTCTGTCCCTCCTGGTCTACCTGCTGTTTAACCGCAGCCGGGAATTCCGGCGGCGGCTGGGGTGGGCGGCCCTCTGGAGCGCCGTGGCCTTGGGAATTGGCTACCTGATCTCCCTGGCCCGGGACGGCTACCTAGCCCGCTACCTAAGCCTACAAATTTCCAGCTTGTTCCGCTTAGGCCGCTACCAGGGGATTCTGACCTGGCTCACCTACTGGCTGGCCGGAGCCGCCATCCTCCTTTCCGCTTATCAGGTGATGACCTCCTTTGCCCGGCAGAGAGCGGAAAACCAGGCCTTAAAGCTGCGGGAGCAGCAGACCCAGCTCCATTACCAGGGGATTCAGCAGCGGCTGCGGGAGGACGCGGCCCTGCGCCACGAGCACCGGCACCGGATGGCAGCCCTGGAGGCCCTGTGCCGCCAAAAGGAGTACGGACAGCTGGAGGCTCTGCTGGAAAAGTGGAGCGGACTGGAGGCGGGGCAGGCTCCCCCTCGTTTTACCGGAAACGTAACCGTCAACGTGATCGTGCAGGACGCGGCGGCCCGGGCCCAGAGCCTGGGCTTTGCCCTGAAGGCCCAGATCCGGCTGCCGGAAACCCTGTCCATCCCCGGGGAGGATCTGTGCACCCTGTTTATGAATCTGCTGGACAACGCCCTGGAAGCCTGCGCCCGGGTGGAACCGGCCTCCCGGCGCTTTCTGCGGCTGAAGGCGGAGGTGCGGCACGGATTTTTGGCGGTAAAATGTGAGAATTCCTATCAGGGAGAACTGCGAAGAGATGAGAACGGAAAGTTCGTGACTACCAAGGACGACCCGGAGTCTCACGGCTTCGGCCTGCGGCAGATGGAGGCCCTGGCCCAGCGGTACCACAGCGTGCTGGACGTCAGCTGCACCGAGGACACCTTTACGGTTCAGACGGCGCTGCAGCTGCCCAAGGAGGCGTGAGGGCCCCCGGCTGCCCCGGCTTACCGGTTTAGATAGCGCACGAAGGCGCTTTGCAGGGGATCGTAGTAGGCCCGGCCCACCGGCAGGCGGGAGCCGTCCCGCAGCTCCAGGCCGGAACGGCTGATGGAGGCCAGAAATTCCAGATTCACCAGATAGC
>CALWEC010000127.1 GCA_944376945.1 uncultured Lachnospiraceae bacterium
CTTCAAAACCCAAATCCGAGCGGCTGTGGATCCGCTTGTCCTCCCGGGACAGCCGCTTTACCTGGATCAGCTCCGCCACAATGGAGATGGCAATCTCCGCCGGCGTCACTCCGCCGATGGCCAGGCCAATGGGGCTTTTGAGCCGCCCCAGCCGCTCCGGGTCGTACCCTTCCGCCAGCAGCTGTTCCTTGACCAAGGCCACCCGCCGCCGGGAACCGATCATCCCCAGGTACGCCAGTTCCCTGCCCTGGCCAATCTGCCGCAGGCAGTCTGCGTCGTACCGGTGCCCCCGGGTCAGGATGCAGACGTAATCGCTTTCCGTAATGTTCAGCTGTTCAATGGCGTGGGAAAAGCGGTCGCAGAGCACCTGCTCCGCCATAGGGAAGCGCTCCCGGTTGGCAAAGGAAAGGCGGTCGTCCACCACCGTCACCAGGAAGCCCACCTTGGCGCCGAATTCCACCACCGGCAAGGCCACATGGCCCCCGCCCAGGACAATCAGCCGCTCCTTGGGGAAATAAGGCTCCGCCAGTTCCCAGGCGTCCCCTTCCTGTTTTAAAACCGGAAGCCCCTGGGAAAGCGCCTCCTGGCCGCTGGCCCAGGCATCCTCCTTCCCTGCCAGGAAGCGTTCCATCCCTGCCAGGCTGCCCTCGGTCCCGGTCCAGCGCCGCTGGAGCACCAGGCCGTTTTCTTCCTCCAGCCGGCGCAAAATCTCCTGATATCCGTTCATATGCCAAGTCCTCCTTCTCTTACTCTCGAAACCCCTTTTCCCGGACCAGGGCCTCCGCCTTCTTCGCGCAGGCGTACCGCCGCTCCAGGGCCGCCAAGGCCTCCGGGTTTCCGGCGAACCGCCGCCGGTTCACGGAAAACCGCTCCTCCAGGGAAACCCGCTCCGTCCCCCGGATCCGCTTGTCCGCCAGGAACACCAGCAGGCTTTCGTTGAGCCCCGACAGCCGGTACAAAGGCAGATCCGTGTGTTCCTCCACCACCTGAGCCACCGGTCCATAGCCCAGCTGCCGCAGGAAGCGTCCTCCCGCCCGGGCATGATCCGGCTGTCCCTTGGCCAGGTCGTGGAGAAGGCCTCCCGCCCAGAGCAGGTCCAAATCCAAGCCTGCCCCGCAGGCGCGCCCCATCTCCCGGGCCAGCTCCGCCACCGCCTCACCGTGGCGCACCGTGGCCTCCGGCGTGCCCAAAAAGGCCAGCAGCCGGCGGCATTCCGCCTCGTCCGGGCGTTGCCGGCTCTGTAGCAGATCCTGGAGCCGCCGGAAATCCTCCGGCGTGTCCGCATCCGGCACGCAGCCTGCGTCCGGCACTTCTACCTGGGCCACCGCCGAATCCCCCAGGCGTGCGTAAGCGCCCCGCAGCCCCTGCTCCCCATCGTGGGCCAGCAGGGCCTCCAGGGCCGTGCGGCGGATCAGAATCGGATGGCCAGGCTGCCCTTGGTACGCCGGGACGTACACCGCTTCCGTGCCGGAGGCAAACGCCTCCGCCTCCCGGCGCAGGGTATATTCCGAAAAAAGCGGCGTATCCACCGGGCTGAAATAAACGCCGTCCAAGTCCCGTCCTTCCGGAGAGTCCGCTTTTTCCGCCCAATAGCGCAGGCCGATCCGCACCGAATCAAACATCCGGGTGGTGGCAAAATCCGGGTTGGACAGGAAGGTAAGGCCCTTCCCCCCTGCCTGCGCCCGGATGTCCTCCCCCCGGTAGCCGGTAACCACCGCCACCTCCCCTACGCCTCCCTGGCGCAGCGTATCCAAAATCCGCCCCATTACCGTCTGGCCGCCCAGCGGCATCAGCGGCTTAAAATCCCCCATCCGGGAGGAAAGGCCTGCCGCCGTAATCAGCCCGGCCCACACCGGCTCCTCCCAGGCATATACGCTTCCATACTCTTGGGGGATCCGCAGCAGCTCCTCCAGCGGCCGGTTTTCCTTCCAGGAAATCAGCGCCCGGTTGACTCCTGCGTGAGCCAGCAGGACGCAGCTTCCGCCTCCTTCCGCCCGGATCTGCTCCAGCGCTTTCCGCGCCCGCTTCTGGCAGGCGGCAAAGCTTTCCCCGCCCGGCGGGGTAAAATAGGCCATATCCTGGCCCCGGGCCGCATACTCCTCCGGATACCGTTCCCGGATTTCCGAAAAAGGAAGGCCCTCCCAGGCCCCCATATCAATCTCCCGCAGTTCTTCCAAAACCGTCACCGGGATTTGGCCGCCGCTTAGGATCCGGGCCGATTCCACGCACCGGCTGAGAGGGCTGGCGTAAATCCGCCGGATCCCCTTTCCGGCCAGCTGCCTCCGCAGGGCCTCCATCTGCCTCCGGCCTTCCTGGCTAAGGGGCAGATCCGTCCGGCCAATGCACGGCTTTTCGCCTTCCGGGAAATCCGGCCGCCCATGGCGCACCAGGTAAAACGTCCTCATTCAGGCTGCTCCTCCTCATCCTCTCCGCACTCACAGCTAAAATCGTGGCTGTGTCCAAAGGGGCCGGGCCCGCCGATGTAATCCCGGATCAGCTCCAGCTGATAGCGGTTCATATAGCGGTAGGCTTTCTGCACCGTATGCCCGCTTCCCAGGTAGCGGGTCACCCCCGCCCCGGCCAGGATCTCAAAGGGCTCCTTCTCAATGGGGCCGCAGATCACCGCCTCGCAGTCATGCTCCACCACCTTTTTGGCAAAGACCAGATTGTCCGGGTCCTGCTTGCCGTAAATATGGAAAATCTCGTTTTTGTCCGCGTCAATGATCATCAGGAAAGGGCTTTCCTTAAAAGTGGCCGGCACCAGGCCGTCGGTTTCCTGGGTGTCGGACGCAATGGCAATTTTCATGTTTCGTTCCCTCCTCCGCCTTTATGATACCCTTCTGCCCCCGTCCCGTCAAGGTTTTCCGCCGGAGATCCCCAGCGTCCGCTTGCCGGAGCCGATATAAGGGGAAATTCCTTCCTCCCCCACCTGGATCTGGAGCCGCCCTCCCAGCGCCGTTTCCAGAATGGAGGCCGCCTCCGCCACGGCGTCCCCGCCCTTTTCCCCTCCCATGACGGCCACCGTCAGCCGGTTCCGCCCCTGGTCGTAGGAGGCGGAAAAGTCCTGGATTTTGCCGGAAGCCAAAAGCAGCTCGTCCAGCTGGCGGATGGAAAGCAGGGAACCGTCCGGCAGCCGGACCCCGTCCTCCAGCCGTCCTTTCACTTCCTCCAGCCGGGGCTTCAGGCAGCCGCAGCCGCAGGGCTCCGTCCGCATCCGCCCCCAGTCCCCGGTGCGGTAGCGGAGCAGCGGCATTCCCTGCCGGGAAAGGGTGGTCAGCACCAGCTCCCCGTAAGCCCCTTCCGGGGCCGGCTGTCCGCTTTCTGGATCGATAACCTCCAGCAGCAGGTCATCGTCCCGCAGGTGATACCCCTCCCGGGCCCCGCACTGGACGCCGCCGCCGTAGCCGGTTTCCGTCATCCCCCAGTGGGTAAACACCCGGCAGCCCCAGACCCGCTCCAGGTACGCCTTTACGCTCTCCGGCACGTAGTCGGCGCTGAGCAGCACGGTTTTGGGCCGCAGCCATGGAGCCCGCACCGCCAGGCCATACATCTGGGAGGGGACGCCAATGAAGCAATCCCGCCCTTCCCCGTCCCGGGCCGCCGCGTCCAGATCCCGAATCAGGCCGTGGACCGTGGCCTCCACCTGGATCCGGCTTAAGCCTTCCTTCAGCAGCCCGCCGATGGAAAAGAACCCTGGCCCTTCCATATAGACCGTCACCCGCTCCCCGGGGCGCACCAGGTATTGCATCCCCTTCTCAAAAAAGTCCGCCGTCCGCAGCAGATCCTCCTCCGTAAAGAAAAGGCGTTTGGGCGGCCCGCTACTGCCAGAGGTGCGCAGGGTAATAATCCGGGCAATCTCCTTGGCCGGTACACAGAGGAAGTCCTCCGGCGCTTCCTTCAGTTCCTCCGCCGTGGTAAAGGGGATCCGCCGGAAGCTTTCCCAATCGCCAGGCTTTATGGAGGGGATCCCCGCCTCCCGCAGCCGCCTCCGGTAAAAGGGGCTCCGCTCCGCCGCGTAGGAAAGCTGGGTCCATAGCCGGGAGGGACGGGCCGCGCAGATATAATAGCCGCAGCCTGCCTCCTTCCGCTCCCGCCGGTCCATCCCCAGCCGGGCGTCCAGGCTCCCGCCGTTTCCGTCCAGGATCTGCTGGCCCACCCACTGGGCCAAGACCTCCGAACGGTCCTCCATCTCCCACACGGAAAAGCCGGCTTCCGCGATCCGCTTCCAGATCCGGTGGGAAAATTCCAGCCGGCCCAGAAGCCCGCCCTCCTGGGCGGAACGCCGCAGCTCCCGCTTCCGGGCGTACAGGTCGCTTACCAGCAGCCACCCTTCCGGTTTCAGCACCCGGAAGGCTTCCCGCAGGGCCTGCTCCGGGTCTTCCAATTTGGAAAGGCTGCATTCCATCAGGACCACATCCTGGCTGGCGTCCGAAAAAGGGAGAGCCTCCGCTCTCCCTGTCTCCACCAGGCCTTCCCTCCGGCAGGCCGGATCCGCGTCCAGGCCCCTGACCGTCCAGCCAGGGAAACGGCGGCGCAGGTACGCCGCCGTGGCTCCGGCGCCGCAGCCCACGTCCAGCAGACGCAGTTCCTCCGCCTCCTCTGTTTTGTCAAGCCCCGCCCAGCCCAGCAGTTCCTCCGTCAGGCCCAGGCCGCCGGGACGGCAGATGGTTCCACAATCCATACCTCTATTTGTCCTCCAGTTCCTGCTCCACCTGAGCCATGCGCCCATTTACCAGCTTTTCCGGGATAAAGACCTCCCCGCACTGGGGGCAGCACAGCACCTCCGTGTGGAAATTGTGGCCCAGATAATCAAAAAAGGTTTTCTTGGGCTCCATTTCCACCCTGCAGCGGCGGCAGATTACGCGCTTTTCCAGGGCTTCCTTCAGCCGCTGGTCCCTTCCTCCTCCGTCTATCTCCGGCATCGGCTCACTCTCCCTCCAAATTCATCCGGTGGGAATATCCATTCCACAGCTTGTACCCGCCTTCCGGCAGGATCTCATATTCGGCCCAGTAGGTAATATTCTGAATTTTATGATGGCCGATAATGTGTCCCGTCTCCGGGTCCACCGCGCCGCCTCCGGTCTCTTGGCAGTGGGCCACCACATCCTCCATGTCCTGCACCAGGATCTGGCTTTCCGAAAGCTTCCGCTCCAGCTCCTTGTCCACCTTAAGGTCCATACGGGGTTCCTCCTGTACCGTCTCGTGCCAATCGTGTTCCAGCAGCCATTTTTTGGCCTCCAGCCGCCGTTCCCGCTTTTCCGTCACCGTGGAGGGGAGCCGCCGGTTGCCGTGGATGCCAAACAGCCAATCCAGGAAATGGACCGCCTCCTTTTCCTGCCCGGCAAAGGATTCCCGGCAGTTGACGCAGTAAGTCAGATACGGGCGCTGGCTTTCCTGGCTCCGCAGATGGGCCACCCGCCGGGTATAGGCGGAGGCGGCAATCCCAATATGGCCTCCGTAGCCGCAGCAGCGGGCCTTTTCCTTTTCGTAGGGCAGGCTTTCCCGCCCCAGCTGGTGGGCGTCCATCAGCTGCCGTACGCTTTCCTGCAATTCCGGAAATTCCCGGCTGGTGCAGGGGTCAAAGACCGCGTAGGTATCGGAAAATTCCGCGCCGGCCTCCGGCGCGGCCGGTTCGATCCCCCACGCAAGCATCACCTGGGACAAAAACACCCCGGGGATCTCCGGCAGATAGCGGGCAAACAGCTTCCGGCAGCTGGGGCAGCCAAAGATCACCGTAGGCTCTCCCAGCCCGCGCCATTCCTCCCGCAGCGTTTCCAGATGCTTCCCGTAGAGCTCCTCCTCCCCGGCCCATTCCGCCGGGGCCCCGCAGCAGGTCATCCAAAGGGCCGTGTCCGGCCGGCGGGAGCGCAGCCACTCGTAGGAGCGGGTTACATAGCGGGCGTCCGACGCCGCCATCTGGCAGCCGGGGAAGAAGGCATAGGCGCTTTTTTCCACCCCCTCCGGCTTCCGGCAGACCCGTGCCTCCCCGGAAGAAAACTCCATGTCCCGCAGCCAAAAATCGTGGAAGGGCCAGGGCATAGCGCCTTTTTTCCGCATGGCCCGGTGGCTCTGGAGGAAAAACTCTCCAAAATCAATGTGCTGGGGGCAGACCGCCTTGCAGAGCCCGCACTGGTCGCAGGTGGTAATCAGCCGGGTGGCCCAGGTGCCGTCCCGGGACAGGGTGCCCGGGTGGATGGTAATGTAGATCTCCTCCCAGAGCCGCCGGGGCGTTTTCTCAAAAGTGCGCATCAGATCGCAGGCCTTCATGCAGGCGTCGCAGGAGCATTTTTCGCAGCGGCCAATCTCCGCCACGACCTCCTCCTGGGTAAAGCCGTTCCCGTCCGCCGGCCGCACCGGCTCTTTTTTTTCAATCAAAGAAAGATTCAGCTCCAGCCGGGTCCCGCGGGGACGGAAGGGCTCGTTCATGCCGCCGGTTTTCAGGTACCGCTCCACCGCCAGGGAGGCGTCCAGCCCGTCCGCCAGGGCCGTCATGGAATCGGAGCCAGTCCGGCCTCCGCCCAGGAAAATTCCCGGCCGGGTGGAGGCAAAAGCGCCTCCTGGATCCGGCGTCAGGCCAAAGTCCGGCCCTTCCGGCCCGGTGGCCACGTAGATAGCCTCAAACTCCTCCATCAGCGGCTCCAGGGAGGTTACTTCCTGGCCCAGCCGCCAGTCCGGCGTCTCAAACTGGAATTGATTCCGGATTTCCGCGTCAAAGGCCTCTGGATCCATCTGCCGCCGGGCCCGCCCGCCTGCCACCGGCTCCTTCTCCAAGATGGTCACCTCGTATTTTTTGTTGCACAGGCGCAGGGCGCAGCCTAAGCCGCTGAGGCCTGCGCCTACCACCGCCACCTTCCGCCCCTTGGAGGGCAGGTTGTAGGCGTTAGGGTCTTTCCGCCGGGCCAGGCGAACCGTGGCCTCCTCCAAAAGCCCCAGGGCCACCGGCGCGTCCACCCGCGCCCGGACGCAGGCCTTTTCGCAGGGGCGCTGGCAGAGGACCGCCACAATCCCCGGAAAGCCCACCGTATTCTGGTAGGTGCGGTACGCCGCGTTAAAACGCCCTTTTTTCCACTTTTCCTCCATGGTCCGGACGTCCAGGCGGAACGGACAGGCAGCCTGGCAGAACGGCGGCTCGTGCTGGCGGCATTTTTCCTCCAGCGTTTTTTCAAAATCTTCCAAAAAGCTCATAGATACCTCCCGCCCTTCCGGCAGAAACCCATGTGTCAACCTTTTTCTTTAACAGCAGGCCCCCGCGGGCCTGTCTGAAACCAAACAGAAGCGCGGGGGCTGAAACAACCTCTAAAATTCCTGCCTGTCCCAAGGGGTTTCCTTAGAACGGACGCTCCGCCGTCGGGTCGTCCAGCGACACATAGAAGTCGCCGCCGCCTACCTGTACCGGATGCTCCTTGATGTTCTCCAGCTCCTCGTAGAGGTCGGAGCCAAGGAAGTACTTCTTGGGCTCGTAAGGCTTCTCGCCCTTGGCAATGGCGTCCAGTCCGGCTTTCACCTTCTCCGGCAGGGCCGGCATCTCATGGACGCGGACGCCGCAGGCGTTGTAGATGCCGTTGAGCACCGCGCAGTGGCCGGAAGCCTGGAAGGCCTCGGACGCGCCGGAGGAACCGAACGGGCCGTCGGAGATGGCGCCGTCCATATGGATCACGTTGATGTCGTCCGGAACGTCCTTAATGTAGGAAGTGCCGGCGCCCAGCATGTTGGCATGCTTCTTCACATCGTGGTAGTTCTCCTTCAGGGCAAAGCCAATGCTGTGCATAATGCCGCTGTAGGCCTGGCCGTTGACCGCGTCGATGTTGCCGATGCGTCCCACAAAGTCCACGCAGGTGAACCGAAGGACCGTGGTCTTGCCGGTCTGGGTGTCTACCTCTACCTCCGCCAGGTTCAGGCAGTAGGTGAAGGCCGGAGTCGGGTCGCCGATGCCCGTGTTGGGATCCAGACGGCACAGGCCCGGGGTCGCGGTGGTCTCGTACCGGCCAATGTACTTGGTATCGATGCCTTCGGCCACCATCTCCTCATAGGTGCGGAAGGTGCCGTCGGCCTTTCTCATGGCGTTCAGCAGCTTCTCCGCCGCCACCTTGGTGGCGTTGCCGTCCATGTACAGGGAACGGCTGGCGCCGGCCATACCGGTGTCCGGGCAAAGCTTGGTGTCGTTCTGCACCACATGGATATCTTCCGGCTTCAGCTTCAGCTCCTTCAGAGCCTCCAGGGTTACCATCACCGAGCCAACCGCGCCGCCCTGTCCCATGGCATGCCAGGTATCGTACTTGCGGATCCGGCCGTCCGGCAGCAGCTCCAGGGCCACCTCCGCGCTGTCGGAAACGCCCTCGGTTACGTTGAAGCCGCCCCAGGCAAGGCCCACGCCCCGGCGCTTCTCCGGCGTATCCGCCGCCTTGGCGTCCGCCACCGCCTTCTCGTAGGTGGGCCGCATGGTATCCATCATCTTCTCCATGGGATACTGGGGGAACGGATAGCTGTTGATATTCTTATCGCCCTCGCGGCAGATGTTCTTATAGCGGAACTCGAAGGGATCCATGCCCAGTTCTTCCGCCATCATATCCATCAGCTGCTCGGAAAGGGTGTAGGCCTGCGGGGAACCGTAGCTCCGGTACGCGGTGCCGAAGGCATGGTTGACGTTGGCAATCCGCACCAGGCCCGCCACGTTGGGAATGTTGTACGGGAAGAACGCAAACCGGGCCGGTTTGGTCATCACATCGTCGCCGCCCCAGGAGTAAGCGCCGTGGTCCATACCAAAGTCAAACTCGACCGCCTGGATCTTGCCGTCGTTGTCGCAGGCAATCCGGCCGTTGGAGTAGGACGGGCATCTCTTGCCGCTGAAGTGCTGGTGCTCCTCGTAGGACATGGACAGGGAAACCGGCTCGCCGGTCACCACGGTGCAGGCCGCGCAGAGGGCAATGTCTCCGGCGTTGGTGGACCAGCCAAAGCTGGCGCCGGTCGGGTTCATAATAATCCGGTATTTGTTCTTGGGCACGCCCAGGCAGTTGCCAAGACGTCCAATGGAGGAATAGGTGCACTGGGATTTGCACTGGATGGTCAGCAGGCCGTCGTCGCCCCAGTAGGACTGCAGCACGCAGCCTTCAATGGACAGGTGGGGCTCACGGGTGGACATAAAGCTTCCCTCCACCACATGGGGCGCGTTGTCGATCAGCTCCTTGACCTCCTCGGCGTCCTCCAGGCCAACGCCCTTCAGCACCGGCTGCTCCGCAAAGATGTTGGGGGTATCCTCATGGATCCGCATGGCATCCGGCATCACCGCGTCCAGATAGGTCAGGTACTCGGGCAGCTTCTCAATTTCTACGGTCACCTTGGCCGCCGCCTCCCGGGCCTGCCGGTGGCTGGTGGCCACTACCATGGCTACCACATCGCCGTAGCGGAAAATCTTCTCATCCTGCAGCACCTTCCGGGAAGGGGTCATAACCGTGCTTCTCTCGTGGAACTGGCCTTCTGCCATAATATTGGTGCCGCCGGCCGCCAGGATGTCCTTGGCCGTAATCACCTTGACCACGCCGGGCATCTTCTCCGCCTCTTCCGTGTGGATGGCCAGGATCTTGGCGTGGTGGGCTACCTTGGGCTGCACGATGGCCGCGTACAGGGTGCCGTCGGGCATCTTCAGGGCCTGGTCGTCGCCATAGTCGGCCAGACCGCAGACCTTCGCCAGGGAATCGGGGCGGACAATGGGCTTGCCGTAGTACTCGCCGTCCTTGGGATCGTGGAATTTAATGTCCTCAATGTCGCACTCGCCCCGCATCACCTTGGCGGCTGCCATAACCGCGTCCACAATCTGCTTGTAGCCGGTGCAGCGGCAGACGTTGCGGGTCTTCTGGAACCAATCCCGGACCTCCTCACGGGTAGGGTTGGGATTTTCCTGAAGCAGCGCGTAAGCGGAAACAATAAAGCCCGGCACACAGAAGCCGCACTGCACGGCGCCCAGGTTCATCCAGGCTACCTGCAGGGGATGCAGGTGCTGGGGCGTACCGATGCCCTCAATGGTGGTGATCTCCGAATAATCCTCCACCTGGGTGATCTTCCGGGTACAGGAACGGATGACTTTTCCGTTCAGGATCACGGAACAGGATCCACATACGCCTGTGCCGCAGCCTACCTTCACACCGGTAAGGCCGATCCGGCGCAGCACGTCCGAAAGCTTATCATGCTCCGGATCGCACATGAAGACCCTTTCTACCCCATTGATCTTCAGGATCATCTTCCTTAATTTCATGTGTAATTTCCCTCCTCATCGGAATTTGGTTTATGGGTTTCCTTAATATTAACAGCCTTGCGGCCTATAATATCCACACTTCCTATTCCAGCTCCAGAAGGCCGTAGTCCTCCAGCAGTTCCCGGGCCTTGCGGTAGGTATTTTCCACCATGCCGGGGCAGCGGGTCTTGTTGGCCAGGTTTCCCTCCAGGATGGAACGGCAGTCCGGGGAGCCATAGGCCTCCCCATAGTGCTCTTCAAACCATTGGGAAAGCTCCGGGATCATCTGGCCCATGGCCGTCTCCGGGTCGAACAGGTTCAACAGCATGGCCGCGCCGGTAAGGGCCCCGCAGGTCAGGCCGCTTCGGACCCCCATACACAGGGCAGCCGCCGCCGTCTCCAGCTGCGGGTTGGTTTCCCCCCGCAGTTCCAGCCCCAAGGCCACCAAGGCCTGGGAGCAGCACTTTCCGGACAAAAGCAGCTGGTGCAGCCGCGCAAGATCCTTCTCCATGGATTTCCTCTCCCCCAAACGAAAGCCGGCCGCAAAAAAAAGGCGGCCTGTCTGAAAAGACAAAAGCCGCCCGTTCTACGCCTTAAAAGGCTGCCGAAAAGAGTCTGCCCCTTTTGGCGCCCTGTAGACGATAGGTACCCGAACACTGCTCTCTTTTTCTTTTCAAACACGGAAGGCGCCGGCGTTTCCGCCTGGTACCCAATGGCCTGCCTGCGTGGGATTTTCCATCCTTTAGCAAGGGTCGGCTCGAAAAAAAGATAAGATTTTTATTCAATTTGTTTCAATCCATTTACATCCTACCTGTTTTCCAGAAAAACGTCAACATATTTTTTTTCAATTTAAGCCGATTTCACTTTCATTATAAAAAAATTGATTTTTTTCAGTTTTGGTTTGGTTTTTGAAAACATAACGAAGCGGGCCGTCTTTCGGAAATCTTATGGAAATTTACTGGTTTCGGAACATAGACACCGGCTTTGGAATCTGCTATACTGAGAAAGGATTTGAGAAAATCCCGAAAGGATTCGTCTAACTATGGAAAAGAAAAGAAATTTCGTCATACAATTCTGCTATTACGCCATTATCCTGGCGGTGGCTTTTGTCTTAATCAAGTTTGCGCTGCCCCTGCTTCTTCCGTTTGTCATTGCCTTTGTCATCGCCTACGCCCTGAAACGGCCCATCCGTTTTGTTTCGGATAAACTGCGCCTCCCCCGGAAATTGACGGCGGTCCTGATGGTGGCCTTATTTTTCGGCACCATCGGCACCCTGCTGACCCTGCTGGTGATCCGCCTATTTTCCCTGCTGGCCACCCTGGTGGAAAACCTG
>CALWEC010000128.1 GCA_944376945.1 uncultured Lachnospiraceae bacterium
GGCAGCCCAGGTAGGCCAGCTGCGGCCGGTCCCCCTGGAAGCCCCAGACGTTGCCGCCGCCGGCGCCCTCAAATTGGCGGAAGGAAATCTCCAGGGTATCGGCCGGAGCCGGATATTGGGGCAGGATGGCTTCGTTGAGATAGCGGACGGGGGCGCTGTCCCCGGCCAGGGTGGGCGGGGAGCCTGCGGCTTCCTCCTCTCCCGCCAGGGGGATCAGCCGGTACTCCCGTTCTCCGTGGGGATAGCAGAGGCCTACCTGGGCATGGTAGAACAGGCTGTCCGTCTCCCCGTTCTGGGAGCGGGCCCAGGCCAGGGCGTCCTCGGCGGTCCAGTAGGAGCCGTCCTCATACCGGTTGGTCAGGGCGGTAAAAAAGTCTGTCAGCATAAACAGGTTGTAGCGGATAAAAATCCCGTTGGTGGTTCCCGCCACCAGATCCGCCCCCTTTTGGATCAGGACCTCTGCCATCCGGGTGTCCTGGACGCTGTGGCAGGGGGCCAGATAGACCAGGCTTCCCTCCAGGGCCCCATCCTCCAGATGCTCCTCAAAAAATTTGGCGGTTACATGGAAATGTTCGTCTCCCAGCAGAAACTCTTGGTTGGCAAAACACGTCTGGTAGGTTTCCAAACCGGCCAGATCCACCGGCGTGGAGATCTCCAGGGAAGGCCCATGTTCGGTGGTATAGCCGCCGTGGCCGTACCAAAGGATGACGGAATGGGCAGTAAGCTCCTGGACGGATTCCGGCAGAAAGGCGTCCAGATTGCGGTCAAATACATAGTCGTCCGGAAGGGCCTCCGCCACCTGCCGGGCCGCCTGGTCCGGGGAACGGCCGCTGGTCAGATAGTTGGCCAGCAGATTGGCGTCGCTGGGGGTGGGCTCAATGGTAAGGATGCTTTTCCGGGAACCGTCCCCGGCGGCCTCCGGCGCAGCCGCCTGGGGGCGGAGCGCCCCCAGGGAAAGGGAGGCGGCCGTGCCTCCCTGGAGATTTTCCACCGGCGGGGTGTACACATAGCCTACGCCGCCGGGAAGCTCCATATACAGGCAGTCCTCCTCCTGGACATACCGCTCCAGCAGGCCTTGATGCAGGTATTCGTCTGCCTGCAGGGCCGCCGCGTCCAGGACGTCCGACAGTTCTTCCGGGGAGAAGGCATCTCTCCCCGAAAGCGCCGCTTCCTCCAGCTGGAGAAGCTGGCCCCGGACCTCCTGGTAGGATTCCAGCACTACCGGAGGTTCAAACGGGTGGCGGGAGATCCAAAACCGAAGCAGCAGAAAGAGCAAAACCGCGGCCAGGAACAGAGCGGCGGCCAAAAGGGAAAAGTAGAAGGTGGGGCTTTTGGAAGAATTTTCGGACCTTTTCATGGGGCATCCTCTCAGGCAGAATGTTAGAGCAAAGGAACAAGTTCTCTGCCCTGTATTTTAACAAGAAGAAAATAGAAATTCAATATTTGACTTGGATTTACTCACAAAATAGAAAACAGAAAGGCGAGTTATCCACAAAAATAGGAGAGAATTGACGAAATTGTGGATAAAGTTAAAGAAGGAAAGCCCTTTCGTGGATATTCAGCTTGACCGGGGCGGCGGGAACGCCTATAATCGAACCAGCAGGCCATACCGCTGGGAAAACCTTTAGGGAAACTTAAGGGTGGCATTGGAAAATATTCAGATTTAAATGATAAAATAAAAAGGAAACTGCGGGAGTGCGGCCTATAAGGCTGTGAGATTTGAAACGCGGAGCGGAAAAGGAGGGATTCGGTGGAAACGATCTTGGTGTGCGACGACGATCGGGAAATTGTGGAGGCCATTGATATTTATCTGACCCAGGAAAACTACCGGGTGCTGAAGGCATACGATGGCATCCAGGCCCTGGAGGTCTTGAAGAAAGAAAATGTGCAGCTGCTGATTATCGATATTATGATGCCGAAGCTGGATGGGATCCGGGCGACGCTGAAAATCCGGGAGCAAAGCAGCATTCCCATTATCATTCTTTCCGCCAAGTCGGAGGACGCGGACAAGATCCTGGGCCTGAATATTGGGGCGGACGATTATATGACCAAGCCTTTCAGCCCGCTGGAGCTGGTGGCCCGTGTCAAATCCCAGCTGCGCCGCTATACAAAGCTGGGGACCATTGTGGAAAACAACGAGTCGGTTTACCGCACCGGGGGCCTGGTGATTGACGACGATAAGAAGGAAGTAACCGTGGAAGGGGAGGCCATCCGCCTGACTCCCATGGAGTATAATATTTTGCTGTTTTTGGTGAAAAATGCCGGGAAGGTATTTTCCATCGAACAGATTTATGAGAACATCTGGAACGAGGAGGCTATTGGGGTGGACAACACGGTGGCGGTGCATATCCGCCATATCCGGGAAAAAATAGAGATCAACCCCAAGGATCCGCAGTATTTAAAGGTGGTTTGGGGCATTGGCTATAAAGTGGAAAAAATCTGAAAAAGACAGGGACGGCGAAACGCCAAGAAGGCGGGGAGGACGCGGGAAAATCGCGGCGCTGCCGGAAAAATGGCTTTGGCTGATCCATCTGGCCTGCGCGTTTTTGCTGGGAGCGGCGGTTTTCTGCCTCTACCTGCTGTCCCGGAACGCGTACTTTCCCTATATCTCCAGCCGGGCAGGGTTTGAGCAGACGGAGGAATTTGCGTTCCAGTTCAGCCAGGACATGGACCGGGCCCTGCGCTATACTAAGCTGAAGCAAAAGCTGGAGACAGACGGGCAGCTGGAGTTTTCCAAAACGGTGGAAACCATTACCGGCGAGGACGGCGCCATTACCAACATCAGCCTGCAGGACGCCGTGGACTTTGGCGCTTCCATTGGCCTGGCTTTCGACGAGCAGAATCAGCTGGTAGTCAACGGATCCGAGGGGATTTCCCTCCAGGAAATCCGGGATTACTCGGAGGAATTGGACTCGGAGGAGACAGCCGGCCCGTCTGCCAGCGCCGTCGGGGAGGCGGGGACAGAGGAGAAAACAGAAAGCGCGCCGGAAAACCAGCTTCCGGAGTATGAGATAAACGGAGACGGCCTCTGGCAGGAAATCCTGACCAACGAGGCGTCGCCGGAAGAAAAGTCGGTATTGCTGCAGGTGCTGTATAAGCTGGCGGAGTATTACAACCTGCAGGAGCAGCTGGGCTTAAGCGGAAACGCAGTGAATTTCTACTACCGGTTTGTGTACAGCGGCCGCAATGGGGATCCGGTGGTCTCCACCAACATGTCCTCGGATGTGACCTCCAGCGACATGGTTTCCCTGGGCCAGTATTTTACCATGAATTCGGAGAGCTCCCTGATGCAGTACACCTTGCCTCACAATACGGCCAGCAGCCTGTTTGGCATGGTGGAGAGCAATGGGCTGCTGGACGGCGGCACGTACGAGATTGTGGCGGCAGTAAATTCGGATTTCCCGGCGGCGGACCACTACCGGGAGGCGCTGGAGGACTATTACCGGGTGGGAATCCTGCTGGTAATCCTGGCGGTTGGTTCCCTGGCGGCGCTGGCTTTCTGGGGCCTTTCCCTGGCGGGGCTGTTCCGGGCCTGCCAGGCCAAAAGAAAATTGTTTGATACCTGGTGCCTGGAAGCGGCGCTGGCAGTCTGGCTGATTCCGGTGGCGGCGGCGGTGTGGGCCGGCGCCAGCATTTACAACGGCTTTCTCATGTCCTATCTGGTGGATGTGGCCGGAGGGCTTTTGATTTTGGCGGTGGCCTATCTTCCTATTTTAAATGGGCTGTTCAGCTTCGCGCGCCGGCTCCATTCCCGGGATTTCCGCGGCAGCCTGCTGCAGCGTATGGGAAAAGGCGCGGGGCAGCTGTTCCAGGCCATGACGGCCAATGGAAGCCAGGTGGGCCGCGTAGGGGCCAGCGTGGTACTGTACCTGTTTTTTAACGTGCTGTTTATTGCGGGTTCGGTGGTCTATATAGAGGAGCGGTTCCTGGGGCTGTTCCAGAACCGCTGGAGCGAGATGCAGATCCAGTTGACAGGGTTCGTATGTATCGGCGGCTTCCTGCTTCTCAACAGTGTTGCCCTGGTGCAGGTGCTGCGCAAGGCCAGCCAGCGGGAAAAAATCGGGCGCGTGGTCCGGCAGATGGCCAAAGGGGATTTGGAACAGAAAATTGACCTGGAGGGCATGAACGGGGCGGAAAAAAATATGGCGGAAACCATCAACACCATTGGGGACGGGCTTTCCCGGGCGGTGGCGGAGCGGACCAAAAGCGAGCGGCTGCGGACCGACCTGATTGCCAATGTATCCCACGATCTGCGCACGCCCCTGACCTCCATTATCAACTATGTGGATTTGCTGAAGCGGGAAAACCTGCCGGGCGAGCGGGTCCAGGGGTATCTGGAGGTGCTGGAGCAAAAAACCCAGCGGCTGCGGAACCTGACGGAGGATCTGGTGGACGCCAGCAAGGCCAGCTCCGGCAATGTATCCATCAGCTGGGAGACCATCGATTTCGCCCAGATGATCAATCAGATGAACGGGGAGTACCAGGAGCGGTTTGACGCGGCCGGGCTGAAGGCGGTGACCACCATGGAAAACCCCCAGGTGCCGATCCGCACGGACGGGCGGCTGTTGTTCCGGGTGCTGGAAAACCTGTACAACAATGTGTGCAAATACGCCATGCCAGGCACCCGGGTGTATATCGACCTGAAGGAAACATCCCACAAGGCGGTGTTCACCATGAAAAACATTTCCGCAGATCCGCTGAATATGGATCCGGACGAGCTGACGGAGCGGTTTATCCGGGGGGATGTATCCCGGAGCACAGAGGGCAGCGGCCTGGGCCTTTCCATTGCCAAGAGCATGACGGAGCAGCTGAAGGGAACCTTCGAGATTTACCTGGAGGGGGACCTGTTCCGGGTGCGGCTGGTGTTTTCCCTGGCGGAATAGGGCCGCCGGAAGGACGGAGAGGGGAAGATGGAACCGAGGAAAGAAAAAAACGAAGGCCGCTCTTTGGCGGAGCGGCTGCTGGAATATGGGAAAAGTGACGCCTGTCCCCTGCACATGCCGGGGCACAAGCGGAACAGCCCTTTTCCCTGGATGGAGCCGCTGGCGGCCATGGACATTACGGAAATCCACGGCTTTGACAACCTGCACGGGGCGGAGGGCATTCTCCGGGAGGCCATGGAGCGGATGGCGCGGGTCTGGGGCAGCCGCCGCTCCTTTTTTTTGGTAAACGGCAGCACCTGCGGGATACTGGCAGGCATGGCCAGCCTGTCCCGGCCGGGGGATACCATCCTAATGGCCCGGAACTGCCACCGGGCGGTGTACCACGGGGTGGAGTTGAACCGGCTGCGCCCGGTGTACCTGTGGCCGGGAACGGATCCGGAGACCGGCATCGGGGAGAGCATCCGGCCGGAGCAGGTGGAGCAGGCGGTGGGGGAACACCCGGAGATCCGGCTGGCGGTGATCACCTCCCCTACCTATGAGGGCATCCTCAGCGATGTGGCGGCCATCCGGGAGATCCTGCACCGGCAGGGCATCCCTCTTCTGGTGGACGAGGCCCACGGGGCTCATCTGGGGTTTTCCCCGGGCTTCCCGTCCGGGGCGGTCCGGGCAGGGGCGGATCTGGTGGTCCAGAGCCTTCACAAGACCCTGCCCAGCCTGACCCAGACGGCCGCCGTCCATGTGTGCGGCGAACTGGCGGATCCGCGGGAGCTGGAACGGCAGCTTTCTATCTTTGAGACCAGCAGCCCCTCCTACCTGCTGATGGCCTCCCTGGACAGCTGCGTCCGTTTTCTGGAGCAGGAGGGGCTGGAGCGGTTTGCCGCTTACGAGAAACGGCTCAAGCGCCTGGAGCGGCGGACGGCGGGACTTGGGAGCCTGCGGGTGCTGGGGAGCCTGGCGGCGGAGCCTCCCGGCTCGCACCCCGGTTTTTGGGCCAAGGATCCAGGCAAGCTGGTGCTGCTGCCCCGAGGCGGGCGGCCGGGTGGGTTACCAGCGGGCGGCCTATCCGCCGGCGGGCTTGCTGCGGGCGGGCGGCGCGCCCTTGGCGGCGTCTGGCTTTCGGAGCAGCTGCGGAGCCGGTTCGGCATTGAGCTGGAGATGGCGCTGGACCGCTACGCCCTGGCCATGACCTCCCTCTGTGATACCGAGGAAAACCTGGACCGGCTGGCGGCGGCCCTGGAGCAGCTGGACCGGGAGCTGGATGGGAGACAGGAGGGAGAGCCGGGGCAGTCCCCTGCGGGAACAGGGCTGCAGGCGGCCGGGGAAGGCTTGCCTGGGGAGGAGCGGCCCCGGCGTTTGCTGTATTCCTGGGAGGCCTGGGAGCGGCCCCGGAAGGCCGTCCCCCGGCAGGAGGCCGCCGGGCGCGCGGCGGCAGAGTATGTATGGGCCTACCCGCCGGGAATCCCCCTGGCGGCGCCGGGGGAGCAGGTGACGGAAGGCCTGCTGGAGCGGTGGCGGCAGATGGAGGCGGCCGGCGTGGAGCTGGCCAGCACTTCCGGCCGGTGGAAGGCCGGGGAGATGGAGGTCCTGTGAGGGAGTATATTACATTGAGGGAAAGGCCGGAACGAATCGGCCAGGCGGCGGAATGGTTCCATAGCAAATGGGGCGTCCCCGCCGGGGCCTACCGGGAATGTATGGAGGCCTATTGGAAAGGGGAAACGGAGTATGGCTGGTATCTCTGTTTGGACGGAGAGGCCATTGTGGGCGGCCTGGGCGTCATCGAAAACGATTTCCACGACCGGAAAGACCTGGCCCCTAACGTCTGTGCGGTCTACACCGAAGCCCCTTACCGAGGCCAAGGCATTGCAGGCCGGCTGCTCCAGTGGGTGGTATCGGACCTGAGAGCCAAGGGCATTGCGCCGCTCTATCTGATTACCGATCACACCGGCTTCTACGAGCGGTATGGCTGGGAGTTTTTGTGCATGGTCCAGGGCGACGGAGAGCCGGAGAAGAGCCGGATGTATATCCACCGGTGAAGCCACAGCATGGCGGCGAGGACTTGTCTTTTATAGGGTGAGGAAGGAACGGTAACATGGCAGTAAGCGATTTGTCAAGAAGTTATTCCCCCAAAAGAACA
>CALWEC010000129.1 GCA_944376945.1 uncultured Lachnospiraceae bacterium
GGTCAAGGCCCAGGACATGGATATGAACTGGTACGAGCTGGAGGGAACGGAGCTGCTGGCCCGGGCCATCTGCCACGAGTGCGACCATCTGGACGGCATCCTCTACACGGACAAGCGGGAGGGCCCCATTAAGGACAACGAGGAGGAGTAAATGGGACACATTACGGCGAGAAGCGCCTACCAGAACCTGGAGGAGCGGATCAACTGGTTTACCCAGGGGGCTCCGCCTACCAAAACCCTGTATCAGATCCTGCAGGTCCTGTACACGGAGGAGGAGGCCCGGAAGATGGCCCTGCTTCCCATCCGGCCCTTTACGGTGAAAAAGGCGGCCAAGGTGTGGAACACCACCGAGGCCCAGGCGGAGGCGTATCTGCTGCACCTGTGCGAGAAGGCCCTGCTGGTGGACTCGGAGCACGAGGGGGAGCGGCGCTTTGTGATGCCGCCGCCCATGGCCGGCTTCTTTGAGTTCGCCCTGATGCGGACCCGGGGGGACATCGACCAGAAATACCTGAGCGAGCTGTACTACCAGTACATGAACGTGGAGGAGGACTTTATCAAGGACCTGTTCTGGGCCACGGAGACCAAGCTGGGCCGGGTGTACGTCCAGGAGCCGGTGCTGACCAACCGGCAGACCAACTACATCCTGGACTATGAGCGGGCCAGCCATATCGTGGAGGAGGCCAAGTACATCGGCCTGGGCCTGTGCTACTGCCGGCACAAGGCCCACCACGCGGGGCACCCCTGCGAGATCGACGCCCCCTGGGACGTGTGCCTGACCTTCGGAAACGTGGCCCGGTCCCTGGCGGAGCACGGAGGCTACGCCAGGCTCATCTCCAAGGAGGAGGCCATGGACGCCCTGGAGCGGTCCTACGCCGCCAACCTGGTGCAGATCGGGGAGAACGTCCGGGAGGACCCGTCCTTTATCTGCAACTGCTGCGGCTGCTGCTGCGAGGCTCTCCAGGCGGCCCGGCGGTTTGCCCCCATGCAGCCGGTGGCCACCACCGGGTACCTGCCCCAGGTGTCCAGCGAGAAATGCGTGGCCTGCGGCAAATGCGCCAAGGTCTGTCCCATCTTTGCCATGGAGTTAAAGGAGAGCCGGAAAACCGGGAAAAAGCGGGCGGTGGTCCACACGGACATCTGCCTGGGCTGCGGCGTCTGCGCCCGGAACTGCCCTACCAAAGCCATCGAGATGAAGCGGCGGCGGGAGCAAATTATCACCCCGGTGACCAGCACCCACCGGTTTGTGCTCCAGGCCATCGAAAAAGGGACGCTGCAGAACCTGCTGTTCGATAACCAGGCCTTTGCCAACCACCGGGCCATGGCCGCGGTGTTCGGGGCCATCCTGCGGATGCCGCCTCTGAAGCAGGCCCTGGCCAGCAAGCAGTTTCAATCCGTCTACCTGGACAAGCTTCTTTCCAGCCAGCTAAACCGGAGCCGGCAGCGTGCCAAAGAAAGGGAGAAGACGTAATGGACATGGATCAGATCCAATGTGTGGACGCGGTGGAACGGTACAAAACCTTCCTGGACGCTTCCTTCCACCTGAACCGTTCCCAGTCCTCCGTGTCCAAGAGCATCCGCCGTTTGGAGGAGGAGCTGGGCGTGACCCTGTTTGACCGGACCACCCGCCGGGTGGAGCTGACCCCGGCGGGCCGGGACTTCCTGGAATACGGAAGGCGGATCCTGCTGTGCTACGAGGGCATCCTCCAGTCGGCCCGGGAGCATCAGAAAAAGGAGTTTGGCCATCTGCGGATCGGGAACATCTATTTTGGCACCAACAGCCGGCTGGACCCGCTGGTGGCCCGGTTTACCCGCCAGTACCCGGCCATTGAGATCGACATGCGGGAGGGCATGACCACCCCGCTGATCCAGAGGCTGCGGGCCAAGGATCTGGACGTGGTCTTTGTGTCCAGCATGTACCTGCAGACCGATGAGCCGGAGAACTTTTCCGCCAACCCGGAATACCGTTCCTATTCCTGCTTCCGGGATCCCTACTATGTGGTGCTGTCCCGGGAGCATCCCCTGGCAGGGCGGGAGGTGCTGGATTACGAGGATCTGCGGGGGGAGGCGTTTATCGCCACCGACCGGACCATGGATGTGTACCACCGGGCCATGGCCCGGGCCTTTGAGCTGTACGGGGTGCCCTTTTCCATCTCCATGTACTGCAACACGGTGCGCCAGGTGCTCTACATGGTCTCCCAGAACATGGGCGTGAGCATCCTGTCGGAGCTGGTCATCGACCGGTCCGAGGCCCTGCGGGTGATCCCCATGAAAAACCCCCTGATCCGGGACACCCAGATGGTGATCCTAAACCAGAGGGAGATTCCGCCCCATATCCGGGCGTTCTATCAGTTTGTAAAAAATCAGGAGCTGTAGGCGGCCTGCGCCGCCCGCAGCTCCTTTTTTGGGTTCGCCTGGCTTTATCCCAGCAGCTTTTCCTTTAAGATCCGTCCGTCCAGCTCATTGGCGGCGCAGCCCCGGTTCAGGGACTCGGCGGCGGCCAGGCCGGCGGACTCGCCCAGGCGCATGCAGGTGATCATCACCCGGATGCAGGCGTGGGCTTCATAGGCGGCGGAGATGCAGCGGCCCGCCAGAATCAGGTTGGAAACCTGGGTGATCTGGCAGCGGTAGGGGATATAGAAGACACCGTTCCGGGGCTTCATAACCCGGCTGGACACGCCGTCCGTGTCGTGGATGTCAATGGGATAGGAGCTCTGGGCCACCGCGTCCTCAAAGGGGCGGCCCTCCAGCACGTCCTCGTTGGTCAGCTTGTACTGGCCCAGGATCCGCCGGGAATCCCGCAGCCCGGTAAAATCGCCGGTGCTGACCACGTAGGCATGCTCAAAGCCCGGCACGTTCTCAATAAAGAAACGGCTGATTTTCCGCACCTGTTCCCGGCCCTCCATCTCGGCCCGGCTCCAGCCGAAGCTGTCCATGGGGTTGACCTTTACCCGGCTCATGTTGGAGTACAGGACGCCGTTTGGCAGGGGGCGGGCCAGCAGGTTGTTGACGTACAGGCAGCCCTGGGCGATCCCCTTGGCGGCCAGCTCCTCCTTTTCCTTCTGGGTGACCTGGGCGTACCGCTCCTGGTCCACCCCGGCGATCTTGTACATCAGGGTGCCAGGCTGCAGGACGCCGTTTTCATCCCCGGCCTCCCAGGCGCAGCCGCTTTCCACCGCCACGGAGCCGTGGAAGGTGGCATCGATGATCACATCCCCGGCCACCGTTTGGACGCCTTCCTCGTTGTGGATTTTCAGGCCGGCAATCCGCTTCCCGTCCATCTCCACCCCGATGACCCGGGTGTGGAAGAGCACATCCACCCCGGCCTCGCAGACCAGGCCGTCCAGGACGCTTTTCAGGATGTCCGACTCATAGGGGATTACATCCACGTCCAGCTCCTTCTGACCGGACAGGTAGATGGTCTGGATGCCGGAGGTGCCTCCCTCGGCGGTGAGGCGGTCCAGCACGTCCCGGACAATCCCCTTCAGAGGTGCCTGGGCCTCTCCCTGGGCAAAGCCCATGAACATGCTGATCTGGGCTCCGGTGGCCGTGCCGCCCAGATACGCCTTCTCCTCCAGGATCAGGGTCTTTTTGCCAGCCCGGGCGGCGGTGACAGCGGCGGCAAAACCGGCGGTGCCGCCTCCCGCGACGATCACATCATAGTGCTGCATAGAAAAACCTCACTTTCACATAAGGGCAGCCGCAATGGGATATCCCACAAAGGCCAGGACGATGGCGGCAGCCAGGGACAGCAGCAGGCCGTAGCGCAGCATAATGTCCGTGTTCAGCCAGCCGGTGCCGGCGGCGATGGCCGCATGGGCCGTGGAAGGCGGGGTGGCCAGGGCTACGCAGGCGCCGGCGCCGATGACGCTGGTCAGGGCGGCCGGGTTGACGCCGGTGATGGCTCCGCCGTATACTAACGGCAGGGAGATGCTGTAGATCAAGGTTACTGTCACCGTGTTGGAGGCAAAGTTGGTCATCAGCACCGTAAAGAAGGAGATCATAAACACGAATACCATAGGAGGCATGTTCTGGATCAGCGGGGAGATCAGGTCCACCGCCACGGCGGTCAGGCCCACTTCCTCGTTGGTCAGGGCGCTGCCCAGGATGCCGGTGGCCGCCACCATCAGCACGGCGCCCCACGGAACGCCCTTGCCCATGGCCTCGCCGAAGTTCATCAGGGGCTTGCCCTTAAAGTGGATCAGGCACAGCACCACCGTGCCGATCATAGGCGGGGTCGGGGTACCCAGGCTGGAGATGGCGGAGGAAATGGTGGGCAGGATGGGCTCGATGATGCCGGGCAGCATCCACATGGCCACTACGATGCCGAAGATCACCAGGGTACACTTTTCTTCCGCGGTCATCTGGGAGATGCCCTGCTTCAGCACCTCCTGATTCAGGTTCTTCATCCGGCTCAGGTCCGGGCGGAACACGTACTTCAGCAGCAGGATGGCCAGCACATAGATGACGGCGGCGGATACCACGCCGAAAATGGTGTACTGGACAAAGTCGATGGGCGTTCCCATATCCTGCTCATAGAGGGACATGCCCAGGATGGGCACCGTATGGGCGATGGGGGTGGTGATGGTGGACAGGGAGGCGAAGAACAGCAGGGCCAGGATGATCATCTGGGGAACCCGGTCGCCCTTCTTCCAGCCCAGTTCCTCAAAGATCTGCTCCGCAATGGGAACGAACACCATGAAGGCCGGGATGGGGGACATAAAGGAACCGATGACCAGCGGCGCCAGGAACAGCAGCGCCAGGAACAGCCAGGGGTTTTTCTGGGTAAATTTGCGGGTTACAAACCAGACCGCGCAGCGCTTCAGGAAGCCGGTCTGCCCCAGCACGTAGGTAACCATGGAGCTGAACAGGACGAAGGAGACGATCCAGCCGCCCATGGAGGCGGAAAGCCCGCTGGAGTAGGTATACAGGGGCGACATAATCAGGGCTACAATGCAGAGAATGCTGGGCCAGGTGACCGAGACAAACAGCCACAGGACAATGGTGCCCAGGAAGATGCCGGCTACCTGCATGCCCAGCTGGGACAGGCCCAGCACCGGGGGAAGAAACTGGCAGCCAAACATGAGGAAAATTCCCAGTACGGTGAAAATCCACTTTTTGGTATTCATAGCTTGCTCACCTTTCCTTGTGATTTCCTTTCGCGAAAGTGATTTGAAATATTTCGTAATATAGTATATAAATAATAGGTAGGAAAAGCAATTCAGATTCAGAAGGATTTATTCCTAATGGGAATAAATAAACCAAAGCGAAAAGCTAGGCAGGGGAGGAAAAAATGTTTCATTTCTGGTTTATTTCCCTTGGATATGGGAAGGTATGCGACCGGATTATCCCGGTGGGAGCCAAGCTAGGCGCGCGGATCCAGGTTCAGATTATCGACCGGGAGTGGACCGACGCCCAGGTAACGGAACAGCTGTGCCGCCTGGCGGACCAGGCGGAGGAACAAGGGGTAGACGGGATCCTGTGCCGGGGACGGGCGGAGCAGATTTTAAAGGCCAAACGGAGAAACGGCAGTATCCCGGTGGTCCCTTTGGAACACCTGGGCTCCAACACGCTGTCGCTGCTTTCCAGCCTGAAAAAAACCCACCCGGAAGAGTTTCAGGCCCCTTGCCCGAAGGTGGTTTTATTCAGCTATAAGCCGATTTATTTTGAGCCGGATACGGTCCGGGACCTGGCCGGGGTTCGATTGGAAAATATGGTGCTGGAGCGTTCCGACGAAGGGTACGTGGAGGAAAAACTGCGGGAGGCCTTGGCCCAGGGCATGTGCTTTGGGATCGGGGGCAGGCAGGTGGAAAAAATCGCCCTGCGCCTGGGGATCCGCTGCTACTTTGTCCAGGACAACGTAAACTACGACGCCATGTACAGCGCGGTGAAAACGGCGATCCTTCTGGCGGAGAACCTGAAAATCCAGAGAGAGCGGAACCAGGAGCTGAAAAACCTGATCAACTATTCCTTTGAGGCGGTGCTCCAGCTGGATTTGGAGGGCCGGGTGACCTTCTGGAACGCTTCCGCCAACGAACTGCTGGCGCTGGAGGGGCAGCAGGGGAAGGGGCGGTATGTGTGGGAGGTGGTCCCGGAGCTGAACCAGGAGCAGGCGCGGAAGGTATTGGACGGGCGGGAAAATATTTACGGCCAGGTTATCCGGCTCCCGCACTGTGTGGCGGTGATCAATGTGATCCCTTACGTAAAGAACGGGGAAACCGGCGGGGCGATTGTCCACCTGACCCAGCGGGAGCAGCTGGAAAAAATGGAGGAGGAGCTGCGGCGGGCCCTGTACCACAAGGGGCAGGTGGCCAAATATACCTTTTCGGATATCCTGGGGCAGTCGGAAGCCCTGGCCCAGTGCAAATCCCGGGCGGCCCGGTTTGCCCGGCATCCGGCCAACGTCCTGATTATTGGGGAGACTGGGACCGGCAAAGAACTGTTTGCCCAGAGCATCCACAATGAAAGCCTGCGGAAGGAACAGCCCTTTGTGGCGGTAAACTGCGGGGCGCTGCCGGTGAACCTTCTGGAAAGCGAACTGTTTGGCTATGTAGGAGGCGCCTTTACCGGGGCTTCCCGGCAGGGGAAAAAGGGGCTTTTGGAGGTGGCGGACAAGGGGACCATTTTTCTGGACGAGATTTCCGAGATGGACCTTCAGGGCCAGGTACGGCTTCTCCGGTTTATCGAGGAGCGGGAGATTACCCGGGTGGGGGACGACCGGGTGATCCCGGTGGATGTGCGGGTGATTGCGGCCACCAACAAAAACCTGCGCAGGCTGGTGGCGGAAGGAAAGTTCCGGGAAGACCTGTACTACCGGCTGAACGTCCTGACCCTGCAGATCCCGCCGCTTCGGGAACGGAAGGAGGACATTGCTTTCCTGGCGGAGGCTTTTCTGCGGCGCTACGGAAAGAGGGCGTCCAAAAATGTGTTTCTGACGCCAGAGGCAAAAGAGGCCATGTGCCGGTATCCCTGGCAGGGCAATGTACGGCAGCTGAAGAATTTCTGCCAGCGGCTGGTGATCATCAGCGAAAGCCGGGAGGTGGACCGGGCCATGGTCCTGGAGCAGCTGCAGGAAGTCTATCAGGAGGAAACGGACCGGCTGGAGGGCTTTTTGGATCCGGAGGACAGCGGGAAGGAAACCCAGGCCGGGGAGGCGGAGGCAATCCGGCAGGCGCTGGAAGGCTGCGGCTGGAACCGGGGGAAAGCCGCGGAGCGGCTGGGAATGGGGCGGACCAGCCTTTGGCGGAAAATGAGAAAGTATGGGATTGAGGAGCCCACCGGAAGGGTCTTCCAGGCGAATTGTTCCAAATAAGAGAAACAAAATGTTTCACGTTGCAGAGAATTGGAACATTTTGTTTTTATGTTTCAAAAGATATTTTTGTTTTTTCGCGGTTGAGAGGGGAAAATGGGGACCTGAAAAGTTGGCAGGAAATTTGCTGTATATAAAAATATCTTCTTCCCTCCCAGCGCGCGGGGAGGGGAGGGAAAATGTACGAGAAAGTAGAGGAGGAGTTTCCATGAGCGAGAAAAAGGCAGGCAGCGTCTCCATGCTGGAGATTATCAAATCTCTGTTGAATTACAATTTCCTGCTGCTGATCCTAATTCAGATCCTGAACAGTTTTGCCAACAATATGGTAAAAACCCCGGTCAACAAATTCGGGGAAGGGCTGGGGGCCGGCGCCACGGTCCTGGGTGTGATTATTTCCATTTACAATATTTCCGTTACCGCCTCCCGGCCGTTTTCCGGCCTGGGCCTGGACAAGATGAAAAAGAAAAACTGGCTGCAGATCTGCCTGGGCCTGCGGTGCGTGTCCTTCCTGTGCTATGCCATGACCGGAAACCTTCCCATGTTTGTGGTTTCCCGTGTCCTCCACGGCATCAGCTTTTCCATGGTAGGGACCAGCTTCCCGGCGGTGGCCGGCATGGCCATTGACAAGCGGGCCCTGGGAACCGCCTACGCGGTATATCTGACGGCTCCCAAGCTGATCAGCAGCTTCGGCCCTATGGCGTCTATGTATATTTATAACACCTACGGGGCCAAGGTGGCCTTCCTCTGCGCCACCGGCCTGATTGCGGTGGCCATGGTGCTGGTGGCCCTGCTGAAGCTGGACGACCGGAGAGAAGCGAAACCGGCGGCGGAAACCAAGGCGGCGGCGCCGGCAGGGAAAAAGCGCGGCGGCCTGGCGGCCATCGGCCAGCTGATCTGCTTTGCGGCCATTCCAGCTTCCATTCTGCAGCTGTTTATTGGCCTGACCCACAACGTGATCCAGGACTACATTGTCCTGTACGGGGAATACCGGATGATCGCCAACATTGCCATGTTCCTGACGCTGGAAGGCCTGATCGGCCTGTTCTGCCGCTTTATCGGCGGTGTGGCCAGCGACAAGATGGGCCCGGACTTCCTGGTAATCTGCCTGGTGGCGCTGGGGCTTTCCCCGTTCTTGATTTCCTTTGCCAAGTCCTGGGGCATCATCCTGATCCTGGCGGCGGTGTGCGACCAGATCGGCCAGTCCTGCTCCTATCCGGCTACCCTGGCCATGGCCATGAAATCGGCCACAGACGCCCAGCGGGGCATTGCCATCAGTACGCTGTACCTGTTTGTGGACCTGTCCGGCATTATCGGCGGTTTCCTGTCCGGAACCCTGCGGGCGGCTCTGGGCTTTGAGAATATGTTCCGGGTATACGCCATCTTCCCGTTCCTGGGCGTTATCGTGTACTTTGCGGTGAGAAAGAAACTGATCGCCCGGCTGAAAGGGGAGGAGTAAACATGGCTTATATACAGAGCTGCCGTATTTTTTCAAAAGTATTGGGGCGGGAGGTAAGCGTTTCGGTCTTTCTCCCTTCCTTCTCCAAAAAGCAGTCCCAGAACCTTTCCGATGCGGAAAAGTTTGACCGGAGCCGCCGCTACAAAACCTTGGTGCTTCTCCACGGCTACGGGAGGAACGACACCGCCTGGATGCGCTTTACCAAGGCGGAAATGTACGCGGAGGACAAAGACCTGGCCATTGTGTGCCCGGACGGCGGCGTGGGGAATTATTCCGACTGGGCGGTAGGGGATCAAAACCTTACCTATCTGGAAAAGGAGATGATGCCGGCCCTTCAGACGATGTTCCCTCTCTCGGATCAGCGGGAGGATACCTTTGTAGGGGGCGCTTCTATGGGCGGATACGGAGCCATGAAATGGGCTTTTACGTACCCGGAACGGTTTTCCCATGTCATCAGCTTTTCCGGCGGCGTGGACATGGAGCCCCGGCTGGAGCATTACAAGAAGAAGCTGGATATCCGGCCGGTGGAAGCCATCTTCGGAGACCTGGACCAGGTGATGGGAGGCCCCAACGATATTTTCTGGCTGATGCGCCAGGCGGCGGAAAAAAAGGCGCCGGCGCCCCGGATCTACGCCTGTGTAGGCGACCAGGACAAGCCGGTATACGCGGCCTGCCAGAAGCTGGAGCGGATTGCCAAGGAGCTGAATTTTGACATTACCACTTCCTACGGCATCGGAAAACATGATTTTATCTACTGGGACGAGGAGCTGAAAAAGGCCATCTATACCTGGCTTCCTGTGTGACGGATCCTGCGGGAAACGTCCTCCGGTTTGACACAGAGGGATTCCTGTGGTACGCTAAAGGCATTCCCAAAGAAACCGGAAGGGAGCGGCAGACCATGAAAAAACGTCAGTGGAAAAAGGCCCTGGCCGCCGGCGGCGCGGTAGCCGCCGCGGCCATTGTAAAAAAAACCTGTGAGGCCCAGGCCAAAAAGCAGCGCCAAAAGGAAGCGGAGGAGCGGATGAAAAAACGCTGCTACGGGGCCCGTCAGGCTTACATCCTGGGGGATGGCCTGACGGGCCTTGCCGCCGCTTGGTACCTGGTCCGGGACGCCCGTTTTCCGGCCGATCAGATCCATCTGCTTTCCGGAAGGGAGGAGGCCTCTAAGGAAGAAGGGGCCCTGCTGCCGGGCGGAGGGCTTTCCGGCAGCGGCCAGTATTTCCTGGACGAAAAAACCTGTGAAAACCTTTGGCCTCTTTCCGGCCAGGCCGGGAAGGGCGGGCAGGTGCGCGCCTGCCTGTGCGGCCGGGGCGGCCGGGCCCTGGAACTGGACGGCCCTGGGCTGGGCCGGGCGGAGCGGGTGCTGTTGGGCAAGCTGCTGCTGGCCGGGGAAGGGGAGCTGGAAGGGCAGACGGTTTCCCAGTGGTTTTCCGGAGACCGGTTCTTCCGCACCGGTTTTTGGCTGCTGTGGAGCCGTCTGTACGGCCTTCGGGAAAGCATCGGGCTGGCAGAGTTCCGCCGCCTTTTGCTGCGGAAGGTGCCGTATTTCGGGAAAATGCAGGACATGGATTGGGCCGTTCCTTTCCGGCCGGCGCCGGAGGACGGCTTTATGCGGGAAATCCGGGAATTGCTGGCCCGGAGAGGGGGCCGCTTTGAGGACGGTTTGGTAAAAGGCTTGGAATGGGAGGCAAACAGCCTTCGGGTAACCGGCCTGCGCCTGGAGAAAAAAGGACAGGAAACCCTTCTCTCCCTGGAAGCGGAGGATATCTGTATCCTTACCGATGGGGATGCGGGGCGCCGGGACACGTATGGAAGCCTGGACCAGGCGGCAGCGCCTGCCGGCCTTCCGGCGCAGGACAGCTTTTGGGCCCTGGCCGCGTCCAAACGGCCGGGGCTGCTGGGGAATCCCTCTGTCTTTGAGGAGGGAGACGGGCAGGAAGCCGTATCCTTCGTTATGTCCTTCCGGCGGGATTTGTGCCGGGAACGGCTGGACGCCCTGGCGGCCCGGGGGATCCAACGGGAGGCGGAAACCGCGTCGGGGACGGAGCTGCTTTTAGGCGCGTCCCCCTGGGGGCTGCGGCTGTTCCTGCCGCCTCAGCCTTGCTTCCTGCGGCAGCCGGAGGAGGAAACCGTCATCCTGGGGACCGGGCTTTATCCGGAGCGCCCCGGCAGCTATATCCAAAAGCCTATGACGGCCTGTACCGGCCGGGAAATCTGGCAGGAAACGGCGTTCCAGCTGGGGATTCCCCTTTCGCCGGCGCCGGAGGAGCCGGTGGCGGCAGCCATACGGCGGATGCCGGACTTTTACGCCCCCTCCCGTCCCCATGCGGTAGGCGACCGGGCGCCGGTGATCCCTATGGAGGGAGGGAACCTGGCGCTGGCCGGCTGGATGGCGGAGGTACCGGAGGAGGTGCCGGGAAGCCGGGAGCAGCAGGTCCGTTCCGCCCGGATGGCGGTCTATGGTTTGTTGCAGGTGGAAAAGGAAATCCCGCCAGTAACCCCCTACCGGAAGGACGCCAAGGTCCTGGCGCGGGCCGTGCAGGTTTTGTATCGATAAGGAAAAAATGTATAAAAAACCGCGGTTTGCCGGATATATACAGGCTAGGAACCGCGGTTTTTGCTGCGGAATCCTGTTTACTTTATTTAGTAATATAAAATTAGATTATACTTAATTTAATTAAATAATATTGTTGACAACTGAATTTTCTTCATGTATACTTATGAAAAACAAATAGTTGGCAAAAAAATAGCATAAGTATATGCGGAAAGCGAGGAAAATCCTATGACCTACACGGAAGAAGTAAGGGAACTGCTGAAGAAGATCAACCCCGGCGAGGCTGAGTACCACCAGGCTGCCTTTGAGTTTTTGGATTCCATTCAGCCGGTGATTGAGGTCCACGAGGAAGAATACCGCAGCGTGTGCCTGCTGGAGCGGCTTCTGGAGCCGGAGCGTTCCATTTCCTTCCGTGTGCCCTGGGTAGACGATAAAGGCCAGGTCCGGGTCAACCGGGGCTACCGGGTCCAGTTTAACAGCGCCCTGGGGCCGTACAAGGGCGGGCTTCGCTTCCATCCCACGGTAAACGGGAACACCATGCGTTTCCTGGCCTTCGAGCAGACCTTTAAAAACGCCCTTACCGGCCAGGCCATCGGCGGCGGCAAAGGAGGCTCCAACTTCAATCCCAAGGGGAAATCCGAGCGGGAGATTATGGCCTTCTGCCAGAGCTTTATGACCGAGCTGTACAAGTACATCGGGCCGGACGAGGACGTGCCGGCAGGAGATATTGGCGTGGGCAGCCGGGAGATCGGCTATATGTTCGGCCAGTACAAGCGGCTGACCAACCAGATGCACGGAGCCCTCTCCGGCAAGGGCCTGGCCTCCGGCGGCTCCCTGGTTCGGACGGAAGCCACCGGCTACGGCCTGCTGTACATCTGCCAGGAGATGCTGAAGGCAGAGGGCAAGACCGTGGAGGGTAAGAACGTGGTGGTCTCCGGCTCCGGCAACGTGGCCATCTACGCGGCGGAGAAGGCCGTCCAGATGGGCGCCAAGGTGCTGACCGTCAGCGATTCCAACGGCTATGTGTACGATCCAAACGGCATCCAGGTGGACGTGGTCAAGGAGATTAAAGAAGTGCGCCGGGGCCGGATCAAGGAGTATGCGGACCAGGTGCCCGGTTCCACCTACGTGGACGGCCATAAGGTGTGGGAGGTCCCCTGCGACGTGGCTCTGCCCTGCGCCATCCAGAACGAGATGGATCTGGCGGACGCCAAACAGCTGATGGCCAATGGCTGCTGGGCCATCGCCGAAGGCTCCAACATGCCCATTACCCGGGAAGCCACGATCTTTTTGCAGGAGCAGGGGATGCTGTTTATGCCCAGCAAGGCGGCCAACGCCGGCGGCGTGGCAGTGTCGGCCCTGGAGATGGCCCAGAACAGCGCCCGCAAGAGAAGAAGCTTTGAGCGGGTGGACGCGGATCTGCACCGGATTATGGAAAACATCTACGCCCAGGTTGCCCTGGCCGCGGAAAAATACGGCCACCCCGGCGACTTTGTGATGGGCGCCAACATTGCCGGCTTCCGCCGGGTGGCCAAGGCCATGCGGGAGCAGGGCTGGGTGTAAGCCGCCGCGGGCCGCGCCGGGACAAAAGGAACAAAAGAGAGGCTGTGAAAATGGGAAAACCGCTTCCTATTTTCGCGGCCTTTTCTGTTTCCGGAGCTTCCCCTGCAAAAACCCCATGACAGGTCCGGAAGAATCATGTATAATAGCCCAAGAGGAGGATGCGCCATGATTTACGCCGCTGTGATGGAAGCGGGCTGGCTGGAGGCGGAGCTGGCCCAAGCTTTTTTTATGCCCCGGGTTTCCCGGCGCTGCCGGGAAAAGCTGGGGCGGCTCCGCTTGGCGGAGGGCCGGGCCCGGAGCCTGGGGGCCCAGCTGTTGCTGCGGCTGCTTCTGGAGCGGCTGGGCGTGGGGGATCCAGGGGAGCCGGCGGAACGGCCGGGCGGAAAGCCCTACTTTCCGGCTGCCCCGGAGGTTTGCTTTAACGTATCCCACTCCGGGGCCTATGTGGCCTGCGCGGTGTCCGGACAGGAAACCGGCGTGGACATCCAGCAGGTGCGCCCGCTGAAGGCCCCCATTGCAGAGCGGTACTTTTCCCAGGAGGAGCGGGAGTGGATCCGCGCCGGAAAAGACCCGGATAAACGAGTGATTCAGATTTGGGCCTTGCGGGAAAGCTATATGAAG
>CALWEC010000130.1 GCA_944376945.1 uncultured Lachnospiraceae bacterium
ACCATGTCCGCCCCGGCCTCCACCTGGGACAGGGCGATTTTGGCCAGGTACTGGATGGTCACGTCGTTGTCTACCTCCTGCCCCCGCAGGATGCCGCAGTGGCCGTGGGAGGTGTACTCGCACATGCACACGTCCCCGATCAGGTACATCTCCGGGAAGCGGGCTTTGATGGCCCGGAACCCCTTCTGGACAATGCCGTCCTCCGCGTAGGCGCCGCTGCCCTTTTCGTCCTTCTCCGCCGGGATGCCGAAGAGCATCATCTTGTCCACCCCCGCGTTCAGCAGATCCTCCGCCTGGTAGAGGATCTGGTCCACCGTGTACCGGTACTGGCCGGCCATGGAGGAGATTTCCTCTTTTTTCTTCTCTCCCTCCATCACGAACGCCGGGTAGATCAGGGAGGCCTTGCTCATCCGGGTCTCCCGCACCATCCGCCGCAGGTTCTCCCCGTAGCGCAGTCTTCTGGGTCTCTGAATCATTTCCATCTTCTTTTCCTTCTTTCTGGACCGCCGCGGCCTTTCCCAGCCGTTCCGGATTCCGCATTTTTTATGCCGCCCCCTGGGGGCTGGTTTTTAAAGCTCGCTGTTCCCACGGCGGCGGATTTCCTGCTCCGCCAGCTCCACCAGGCTGTCCATGGTGGCCCGCTTTGCCGTGGCCGTCTCCATCCCCAGGGCCTCCGCCTGGGCCTGGGTCTGGGTTCCGATGCACAGGGCCTTCACCTTTCGGAAATCCAGCCCCTTGGCATGTTCCGCAAAGCCCCGGACCGTGGAGGCGCTGGTGAAAAACACCAGGGTCTCCGGGTGCTGCTCCATCTCCTCCCGGACGTTTAAGAGGCCCGGTTCCGGGTACACCGTCTCATAGAGGGCCAGGTCCGTCACGGACAGGTCCCCCCGGGAGCGGATCTCCTCCAGGATCTCCGCGCCGCCGGACGCCGCCCGGGGAAGCAGGATAAAGGCCCCCGGCTCGCAGATTTCCGCCAGCAGCCGCCCCAGGGCCGCCCCGTCGTACACCTCCGGCACCGCGTCCACCAGAATCCCCCGGGCTTCCAGCTCCCGGGCGGTGCCGCTTCCCAGGGCCGCCACCTTCAGGCCGGCCAGCCGACGGATATCCCGGCGCTCCTGGCGCAGGCGCTCAAAGAAATGGCGCACCCCCGCGGGGCTGGTGAAGGCCAGCCAGGAATACCGTTCCAGCCGGTCCATCACCTGGTTCCATCTTTCTGAATCCGGCAGGAGCCGGGTGGCGATGGCCGGGATCTCCAGGACCTGAGCGCCCTTTTTCCGCAGCCGCTCCGCCAGGGCGGAGGCGCTTTCCCGGGGACGGGTGACAATGGCCCGGCACCCGGCCAGAGGCCGCCGCTCCGCCCAGCCGAACCGCTCCGCGTACCGGCAGACGCCGCCCACCACCAGGATGGCCGGGGCCTGGGCCTTTTGCCGCCGGGCCTCCTCCGGCAGCTCCGCCAGGGAGGCGGAAATCCGCCGCTGCTCCGCGGTGGTGCCCTTCTCCAGCACCGCCGCCGGGGTCTCCGCCGGCATCCCGGCGGAAAGAAGCCCCTGGCAGATGTCCGGCAGGGCCGTCACCCCCATCAGGAACACCAGGGTTCCCTTCAGCCGCACCAGGGCCTCAAAGTCCAGATCCAGGGGCTGGTCTTTCTTCTTATGCCCGGTGATAATGTGCACGGAGGAGCACTCGTCCCGATGTGTCACCGGGATGCCGTTGTAGGCCGGCACCGCGATGGCCGAGGTGACCCCCGGCACCACCTCGTAGGGGACGCCCTCCTGGGACAGCAGCTCCAGCTCCTCTCCGCCCCGGCCAAACAGGAAGGGGTCGCCGCCCTTGAGCCGCACCACTCGCTTGCCCTCCCGGGCCTTCTCCAGCAGGATCCGGTTGATCTCCTCCTGGGTGCGGGTGTGGTGGCTGGCCCGCTTGCCCACGTTGATTTTCTCCGCGCCCTCCGGCGCCAGGGCCAGCACCTCCGGCCCCACCAGGGCGTCGTACACCACCACCTGGGCCGCGTCCAGCACCGCCTTGCCCTTTAATGTCAAAAGCCCCAGATCCCCGGGGCCGGCTCCCACCAGCCATACCTTTCCCTGTGTGTCCATCCCAATCCCTCTTTTCTGGTTCCCGGCGCTTTGCCCGCGCCGTCTCCCCCGATTCCTTCTTCTATTCTTCTCCCAGCCGCCGCAGCGTTTCGGCCAGGCGGACGCCCAGGGCTTCCGCCTCCTCCGGGGCTCCGGCCATCTCGCCCACCGTGTGGGCCCCGGTCTCCTCCCGGTAGTACAGCCCCCGGAGCCGCAGCGTCCCCGCCTCCACCTGGGCAAAGGCGGCGATGGGCGAGCTGCAGCCTCCGTCCAGGGTGCGGACAAAGGCCCGCTCCGCCTGGGCGCACCAGGCCGCCTCCGGGTCAAAGAACCCGTCCAGGTACGAATAGTCCTCCCCGGCCCGGCCCTGAACCGCCAGGATCCCCTGGCCTGCCGCCGGGATCATCTCCTCGGTGGAAAAATACCGGCTGATCCGGTGCTCCAGGCCCAGCCGCTTCAGCCCCGCCGCCGCCAGGATCAGGGCCCCGTACAGGCCCTCGTCCAGCTTCCGCAGCCGGGTCAGCACATTTCCCCGGACCATGGCGAAGGCCGCCTCCGGCTCCCGCTGGGACAGCTGCAGGATCCTGCGCCGGCTGGAACAGCCCACCGGCTTCGTCTTATCCCACTGGGAACAGCCCTCCGGCAGCACCAGCACGTCCCGGGGATCCTCCCGGCGGGAATAGCCCAGCACCGGCAGATCCTCCGGCACCTCCATGGGCAAATCCTTCAGGCTGTGGACGGAAAGGTCGCTGCGGCCGTCCCGCAGGGCCCGATCCAGCTCCTTCACAAACAGCCCCTTGCCGCCGATCTCCTCCAGTTTCCGGTCCAGGATCCGATCCCCGGTGGTTTTCATGGTCAAAAGCTCCACGGTCCGCCCCGTGTGCTGCCGCAGATACTCCGCCGCCAGCTCCGACTGGATGACGGCCAGCCGGCTTTCCCGGCTTCCAATGCGAATGGGTTTCATCTGTCTCCGCAGCGCCGCCGCTGCCTCCTTTACCAGTTTATGGTTGGATCCGTCCCCCGCCAGGCCAAGCACCAGGCTTTCCGTCTCCACCAGGGCGGGGAAATAGAAATCGCACTGCTCCCGGTCCGAGGCGGCGCTGCACAGGATCCCCAGGCTCCTGGCCTCCCGGCACACCGCCTCGTCCACCTGCCGGCTCACCGCCGAGAGCACCAGGAAATACGAAGCGCCGCCCGGGCCGGCCGTCTCCTCTTCTCCGAAGGGACTTCCGCCTGCCAGCTCCCCGGGCCGGTAACAGCCCTCCTTCCAGGAAATCCGCCCCTCCCGGGCCAGCCCCTCCAGATAGGGAGACAGGGCCGGGGACCAGACGGTAAGCTCCGGCCCAAAGGACAGCAGGCTTTCCACTCTCCGGGAGGCGATCCGGCCGCCGCCCACCACCAAAATCCGCCGCCCCTCCAGGGAGAAGAACAGCGGGAAACGCTTATGCTTCATGGTACACATTCTCCCAGGCGGCCAGGCACCGGCGCAGGGTCTCGCTGCCGGCCTCGTCCCGAACCGCAAACAGCAGCTTCTTGACCATCTTCCCCACCGCGTCCTCGGCCCCTTCCTCCAGGGCGCACCGCTGCTCCGGGGACAGGGGCATCTGTTTTAAGGTCCGGCCCATGCGCCAGACCACGTCCTCCGCCGAGGCCCGGCCCAGCTGCTGGATCCGGGGGATCACGTCCCGGCACTCGTACCAGTTCAGAAACTCCGCCTGCTGCTCCTGCAGCAGCCCTTCCGCCACCTCCAGCTGCCGCTGCAGCTTAGGGGACCGGGGACAGACCGGAAAGTGGTCGATGTCGTACAGGGTCACATGGGGCAGCGTCCCCAGCTCCGGCTCCATATCCCGGGGCACCGCCAGGTCAATCAGCACCTTGTCCTCGGTCAGGTCCATAGCCGCCACGTCCTCGTATTTGAGGGTGGTGTTGGGGCTGCTGGTGGCGCTGACCACCACCTGGCAGCGAGGGATCCACGCCAGCCGCTCCCCGTAGTTAATCCGGTCGCAGCCCTCCGGGATCTCCACCATGCCGCTGCGGTACTGGCGCACCGTCACCGTCACGTGGGCCCCCTCCGCCGCCAGGGCCAGGGCGGACCGGCGGCCCATCTCCCCGTTGCCGATGACCAGACATTCCTTTCCCGCGAAGGGAAAGCCCTGGCGCTTTAAATGCTCCACCGCGTGCTCGATGGCCGAGGTGTTGGCGGTGGACATCTGCAGGTTGGATTTGACCTTCTTGCCCACGGTCATGGCCATCCGGAACAGCACCTCCAGCACCTGGTCCGTGGCCTCCTCCTCCCGGGCCAGGTTCCAGGCCTCCTTCACCTGGGTCAGAATCTGGTCCTCCCCCAGGATCATGGATTTGAGACCGCTGGCCAGCCGGAACAGGTGAGACACCGCTTCCTCCCCGGCCCGGCTTACCAGGTACCGCCGGTATGCCTCCCGGTCCAGTCCCTTCAGCCGGCACAGCCATTCCTCCAGGGGCAGCTCCGCCCCCTCCGCGCCGTCCACCCACAGTTCCGTCCGGTTGCAGGTGGAAAGGACTACGCAGCCCCGGACCCCGGCCCGGGCCTTCAGCTCCTCCAGGGCTTCCCCCTGGGCTTTTTTGGTAAACGAAAATTTTTCCCGGATGGGAACCGGCGCCAGGCCGTGGTCGATTCCCGCCATTTGGATGCTCATGTTCTTGCTCCCTCCATACGGCTGGGCTCCAGCTGGTAAAGGATGGCGTTGCAGATGGCCGCCGCCACGTTGCTGCCGCCCTTTCTCCCCCGGGCCACTATGGCCGGGACCTCCGTCTCCAGGAACATCTCCTTGGAGGCCACCACGTTCACAAAGCCCACCGGCACGCCGATGACCAGCTCCGGGGACAGCCTTCCCTCCCTCACCATCTCCGCCAGCCGGATCAGGGCGGTGGGGGCGTTGCCGATGGCAAAGATCAGAGGCTTTTTCAGCTCCGCCGCCTTCTCCATGCAGGCCACCGCCCGGGTGGTGTGGTTCCGCCGGGCCGCCTCCGCCACGTCCGGGTCGGACATAAAGCAGTGGACCTGGCCTCCCAGGGCCTCCAGCACCCGCTTGTTGATGCCGGACTTGGCCATCTGGGTATCCGTCACAATCTCCGCCCCCCGGCCCAGGGCCTCCAGGGCCCGCTCCACCGGATGGTGGGAAAACACCAGATTGTCCGCGTAGTCAAAATCCGCCGTGGTGTGGATGACCCGCTTGACCACCGGCTCCTCCAGAGGGGGGAAGGTTCTCCCTCCCAGTTCCTGGGTGATGATCTCAAAGCTCCGCCGTTCAATATCCCGGGGGAGCACCTGCTCCAGTTCCGTCTTCATCGGCCGATTCCCTCCTCTAAAATCCGGTAGATCCGGGGCAGGTCCAAATGCCGCCGCAGCGTATCCGCCAGAATGTCGTACTGGGTTTCCTTGTAGGCGGCGTAGTCCATGGCCGGCTCCGCCTCGTAATCCAGCCCCTTCCGGGCCGCCAGGCTTTTGGCGATCTCCCGGGCGATCTCCGGCCGGTCGAAGAACCCGTGGACGTAGCTGCCGTAGACCCCGGAGGCCAAAGCGCCGCCGTCGGCCTTCTCCGTGCCGGTCACCGCGTCCGCCAGCCGGGTGGCCGGCTGCTGCTCCGCCCGGGCCGTGCTGACGCCCATATGGATCTCGTAGCCCTCCACGGGAAGGCCCGAAAGGCCGGACAGAGGGCCCGGCAGAGGCTGGACCTGGCCCGTCACCCGGGTCCGGGTCTTTTCCCCGGCAAATTCCGTGCGCATGGGCAAAAGCCCCATGCCCCGCAGTTCCCCGCCTTCCTCCACCCCCAGGGGATCCGAAAGGCTCTCCCCCAGCATCTGGTAGCCGCCGCAGATGCCAAAGATCACCGTCCCGGCCTGATGGGCCTTCTGCACTGCCGCCTCCAGACCGTTCTGGCGCATCCACAGCAGATCCCGCATGGTGTTCTTGGTGCCCGGCAGCAGGATCATGTCCGGATGCCCCAGCTGGTCCACCCGCTGGATGTAGCGGACGGAAACCCCCGGCAGGCTCTCCAGCACGTTAAAGTCCGTAAAGTTGGCGATCCGGGGCAGGCGGATCACCGCGATGTCCACCGCCTCCACCGTCTTGTGTCCGGTAAGCCGCTCCGAAAGGCTGTCCTCATCCTCCACGTCGATGTCCATGTAGGGGACCACTCCCACCACCGGGATGCCGGTCCGCTCCTCCAGCATGGCGACCCCCGGATCCAGGATGGTCTGGTCCCCCCGGAATTTGTTGATAATCAGCCCCTTAACCAGGGCCCGCTCCTCCGGCTCCAAAAGCTCCACGGTGCCCACCAGCTGGGCAAAAACCCCGCCCCGGTCAATGTCCCCGGCCAAAAGCACCGGCGCGCCGGCCAGCTTAGCCATGCCCATGTTCACCAGATCCTCCTGCTTCAGGTTGATCTCCGCCGGGCTTCCGGCCCCCTCCAGCACCAGGATGTCGTACTCCGCCTCCAGGGCCCCGTAGGCCCTGCGGATGGCCGGGAACAGGTTCTTCTTATAGGCAAAATACTCCCGGGCGCTCATGTTGCCCAGCACCTCGCCGTTGACAATCACCTGGGAGCCCATGTCGTTGGTGGGCTTTAGGAGAATGGGGTTCATGTACACATGGGGGGCGACGCCCGCCGCCTCCGCCTGCATCACCTGGGCCCGGCCCATCTCCAGCCCGTCCTCCGTGATAAAGGAGTTGAGGGCCATATTTTGGGATTTAAAGGGCGCCACCCGGTATCCGTCCTGATGAAAGATCCGGCACAGTCCCGCCGCCAGCAGGCTTTTGCCGGCGTTGGACATGGTGCCCTGTACCATAATCGCGCGTGCCATCTGATTTTCCTCCTATGCCATCCGCTCCCGGAGCACCTCCAGGAGACGGGAATTTTCCTCCCGGGAACGGACCGCCACCCGGTAGCAGCCGGGCCCCAGCCCACGGTAGTTCCGGCAGTCCCGGATCAGGATCCCCCGGGCCAGGCAGAATTCCGCCAAGTCCTCCGGGCCCTGGAAAAAGATAAAATTGGCCTTGGAACCGTACACCCGGCCGCCTAGGCGTCCGATGCCTTCCCGCAGAAAGCGCCGCTCCTGCCGCACCAGGGCCTGGGTCCGCCGCACGTACTCGGTTTCCTTTAAAGCCGCCGCCCCAGCCCGCTGGGCCGGCACGGAAACGCTCCAGGGCTGCAGGACCTCCTTCATCCGCGCCAGCCGGCCTGTGTCCCCGCACAGGCCATAGCCCAGCCGCAGGCCCGGCATGGCGTACAGCTTGGTAAAGGCCTTTAACACAAACAGGTTTTCCATGGAGCCCAGGGAAGGCTTGGCGGAAAATTGCTCCTCCAGATCCAAAAACTCCAGGAAACATTCGTCCGCCACACAGAGGGTCCCGGTTTTCCGGCACCGGTCCAACAGCGCCTCCACAAACTCCGCCGAAGCCGCCTGGCCCGTAGGGTTCTGGGGATTGCAGAAAAAGAGCATGTCCGTCTCCGGCGTCACCGCCTCCAGGGCCTCCGCCCGGTAGGCGAACCCTTCCTCCTTCCGCAGGGGCAGGTAGTCCACCCGGCACCCTACCGCATGGAGGGCCTGCTCGTACTCATAAAAGCCCGGGGCCCACACCAGGGCCCGCCGGGGCTTTTCCGCCAGGGCCAGGCCAAAGATCAGGTCCGCCGCCCCGTTGCCGCAGAGGATCCAGTCCTCTGGCACCCCCTCCGCCTGGGACAGGGCCGCCCGCAGCTCCCGGCACTGAGGGTCCGGGTAATGGACGGAAGCGTCCACCCCCTCCTTGGCCGCCTGCCGCACCGAATCCGGCATCCCCAGAAAATTCAGGTTGGCGGAAAAATCCAGTTCCACCGGCCGCCCGTAGATATCACCGCCATGAACGTGCATGGTCTCCACCTCCTAACATCCGCCGCCTACAGCAGCCAGAATACAAGCCGCACCGCCGCCGCGGCCGCCAGGAACAGGCCGCTGGTGGCCAGCATCAGCCGGTTGGCCCGGGGGATGTCCGCCCGCTCCACCGGCCGGTCCGGATCCCCAATGGTCTTTTTCTTATGCAGGACGCCGAAATACCAGGCGTCCCCGGCCAGCTCCACATGCAAGGCCCCGGCCATCACCGCCTCGGTGTGGGCGGAATTGGGGCTGGCGTGGTTCCACCGGTCCCGCTGGTAGATTCGCCAGGCGTTTTTCCCGTCCAGCCCGGTCAGGAAGCAGGCCGCCGTCATAAACAGGGCCGCCAGCCGGGCCGGGATATAGTTGAACACATCGTCCAGCCGGGCCGCCGCCCGGCCAAAGAACAGGTACCGGTCGTTCTTGTAGCCCACCATGGAATCCATGGTGTTCACCGCCTTGTACAGGAAGCCTCCCAGGGCCCCTCCCAGGGCCATGTAGAACAGAGGGGCAATCTCCCCGTCCGAGGTATTTTCCGCCACGGTCTCCACCGCCGCCTTTACCACCTCTTCCTCCGTAAGCCGGTCCGTATCCCGCCCCACAATCTGGGACACCGCCTTCCGTCCGGCTTCCAGCCCCCGCTTTTTCAAGGCCGTGTATACCTTCATGCTCTCCACCTGGAGGGAGCGGGCCGCCAGCAGCTGGTAGCAGAACACCGCCTCCAGGGCGATGCCCAGGGCCGTGTGGGCCCGGTAAGCGGCCCACAGCAGGAACACCGGCAGAATCAGCGTGTAGACGATGACGCCGATGACCAGAAACGCCCCTCCGGCCCTCTCCCCCCGCTGGGTGGCGGGAAACGCCTTCCGCAAGACTTTCTCCCATTTTTCAATGATCCATCCAATGCCCCGGACCGGATGCCACCGGGTCTGGGGATCCCCCAGGATCAGATCCAGAAGGAATCCCAAAAGCAGGGCGATCCCTGCCGTCTCCATTCTTGTCATGCTTTTATCCTTTTATTTTTTGTATCTGTCCGCAGCAGACCCGGTATACCTCCGCCGCCTGCTCCGCCAAAAGGCAGGAGACCCGTCCGGCCTGCTCCCGCCACAGCCGCTCTTCCGCGTCCATGGGCACCAGGCCGCAGCCGATCTCTCGGGTCACCACCACCAGGGAGGGGTTTTCCCGGACCATCCGCTCCGCCAGGGCCTCCAGGGCCTGCGTCCCCGGATTTTCCTTGGCTTCCGGTCCGCCCGCTCCGGAGGCCGGGCCGCCCGCCTCCTGCAGCGTCCGCCGGACCAGCTCCGGGAAGTGATCCAGCACATCCACCTGTCCCCAATCCGCCGGTTCCCCCTGGGCTCCCTCCCAGATCCGGGGCTCCGGCTTTCCTGCAAGCATCCGGGCCGCCGCCAGCTTCCCCTGGTACGCGCCTCCTGTCACCAGCTTCATGGAAAGCGTCTCCTTCTTTTCCGTTTTTTCCAGGCAGGCCAGCTCCGGCCCTCCCTTCCAGTACACGGGGATCCCGTGCACCAGCTCCACCGTCAGAGGGAACCGGTCCGCCAGGGCCTGGTTGACCTTTGCCAGGGCTTGCCGGTATTCCTCCGTCTCCCCCGGGTAGCAGGTGCCGTCCCCAAACACATCGTTGGACACCACAATCAGGTTTTCCGCCTGTCCCGCCAGCCGGGCCAAGCCCTCTTCCATGGCCTGGGCCGCCTGTTTTCCCCGTCCCTCCGGGGAAAACATCTCGTTGGCCGCCAGGTTGGACAGGCATTCCAGCAGCACCGTGGCGCCGGCCGGCAGCTGGACCTCCTCCAGCCGCGTATATTTTTCCAGGGTAAAAAAACCTTTTCCGGCCCGGAGCCGCCGGTGCCGGGCAATCCGCCTCCGGCTCTCCGAGTCGTCCGCCGCCATGGTGGCGATGTACAGCAGCGGAGCCCCCTTTCGGGCCAGGGACACCGCCAGGTTTTCGGCAAAAGCGGATTTTCCGCTGCCGCTGCCTCCTAAAATCAATCCGTTCATAGAATCCGTCCGTTTCCGGCGCTGCCCTACTGCAGCGGCTGGTAGGCTTCCACCTGGATCTGGTCGAAGGTGCTCATGCCCCAGTAAACCCCCAGGGCCATGTCCAGCAGCGGGAACAGGGCCACCGCCCCGGTGCCCTCTCCCAGGCACATGTTGCAGAGGAGGAAGGGGCTTAGGCCCAAGGTATCCAAAACCAGCTGGCCTGCCGGTTCGTTGGACACGTGGGAGGCAATCAGGTAGTCCCGGACCCCCGGGCACATCCGCACCGCCGTCAGCGCCGCCACCCCGGAGATAAACCCATCGATTACCGCCGGGATCCCTTCCGCCGCGCAGCCCAGGAACACGCCGGCCAGGCCGGCAATATCCAGCCCTCCTACCTTGGCCAGCACATCCAGGGGATCCGCCGGATCCGGCCGGTTGAGGGCAATGCCTTCCCGGATCACCTGGATCTTTTTCTCCAGCCCGGCGCTGGTCAGCCCGGCGCCCCGGCCGGTCACCACCTCCGGATCTACGTCCAGGAACACGGAGGTCATGGCGCTGCTGGTGGTGGTGTTGCCGATTCCCATCTCCCCGGTGGCCAAAATCTGATATCCGGCCGCCTTTAATTCTGAAACCTTGCGGATGCCGGCCTCCACCGCCTGCACCGCGTCCTCCCGGCCCATGGCCGGGCCTTTGGTAAAGTTGTGGGTGCCGTACAGGGTCTTATGCCGTTCCACCCGGGTGTCCGTCACCATCCCCATGTCCATGGGGAACAGCTGGGCCCCGGCCTGCCGGGCCATCACCGCCACGCTGGTGCAGCCGTCCAGGAAGTTTTCCGAGACAATGGCCGTTACCTCCTGGCCGGTCTGGGTGACCCCTTCCTCCACCACGCCGTTGTCCGCGCAGCAGATGACCACGCCCTTTTTGTCCAGCCTTACCTGGTCCGTCCCGGCCATACCGGCTATCCGGACCACCACTTCCTCCAGCTTGCCCAGGCTCCGCAGCGGCTTAGCAATGCTGTCCCACCGCTTCCAGGCCCGCTCCTGGGCCGCCGCGTCCAGGGGACGGATTTTATCCATGGTTTCTTCGATGCGCATACGCCCTTCCTTTCTCCAGGAAGCGGAACACCGCCTCCGGGTTGGAATAATAGTAGAGATGGGGGAACCCTGCCGCCAGGCTTTCGCCCCCGTGGATGCAGCTCCAGCGGGCGCCGTTTCCCGGTTTTTCCGCCTCAAAGGCCTCCCCGCAGTCGGTGCTTTCAAAATAGTGGAACTCGTGGCCCCGGAAGGTGGTCCCTGCCGGCCCGAAGACCGTCTCCTGCCGGGAGGTCAGCTCCACATAGCCAAAGCGGCCCAGCCGCTCCGTCCGGTAGCCCCGCCCCGGCAGGGCCCCCGCCATGCCGTAGGGGATCTGCTTCATGTCCTCCAGCTCCCGCTGCAGGTACAGGAAGCCGCCGCACTCTGCGGCGCAGGGCAGGCCGTCCGCCAGGGCTTCCCGGATCTGCCGGCGCAGAGATTCGTTCTGCTCCAGCCGCCGGGCAAAAAGCTCCGGATAGCCGCCGCCTAAAAGCAGGCCGCCCAGCCCTTCCGGCAGCGCCGGGTCCCGGAGAGGGGAAAACTCCGCCAGCTCCGCTCCCATCTTCCGCAGCAGCTCCAGGTTGTCCTCGTAATAGAAACAGAACGCCTCGTCCCGGGCCACGCCAATGCGCACCGGCTCCGGAAGCCGCGGCAGCACAGGGGCCTCCGCCTCCAGCTCCGGCGCGGTCTCCGCCAGGGCGATCAGCCGGTCCAAATCCAGATCCTGCTCCAGGATCTGGGCCAGGGAGGAAAGCTTCTGCCGGAGCCCGGCCACCTCGTCCGGGGTGACCAAGCCCAGGTGGCGGCTTTCAATGACGTACTCCTTCAGGCTGGGCACGCAGCCCAGCACCGGCACGCCGCACTCCCGCTCCACCGCGGCCCCCAGCCGGTCCGCCACCTTGGGGGACACCTGGTTAAAGATAACGGCCCGGATCCCCGAATCCTTCCGGAAATCCACAAAGCCCTTGACCAAGGCCGCCAGGGAAAGGCTCATGCCTTTTCCGTTTACAATCAGCGCCACCGGGGTGCCGGTGACCCGAGCCAGATCGTAGGAGGAAGCGGTGAGGGTGCTTCCGGCCACGCCGTCGTAAAAGCCCATGACCCCCTCCATCACCGCCATCTGGCTTTCCCGGCTGTTTTCCGCCAGCAGGGAACGGGTCAGCGCTTCCCCGGAAAAAAAGGTATCCAGGTTCCGGGAACGGGTGCCCAGCACCCGGGTGTGGAACATGGGATCGATATAGTCCGGCCCGCATTTGAAGGAGGAGACCGTAAGCCCCCGGTCCTTTAAGGCCTGCAGGATGCCGCAGGTCAGCAGGGTTTTGCCGCTGCCGCTGGACGCGGCCCCCAGCAGGATTCTGGGAAGTTTCATGTCGTCTCCTTTCCACCGGCTCCGGTAAAGGAAAATACCGTCACCGGGTTGCCGCCTGTCATCAGATGATAGCCCCCCAGCGCCCGGGCCTTGGCCACCGTTACCTGGGCAATGTCCAGTTCCTCCACCGGGTATTCCTCCTGGGCTTCGGAAAGCCAGCGGGCCATCTCCCCCTGGGTTTCCAGGGTGACGGCATTCAGCACCACCCGGGCCCTAGGATTTTTCCGGAAAACCGCCGCCAGGATTTCCCGCAGGTTCCCGGAGGTCCCTCCCAGGAACACGTGGGTGGGGGCGGGAAGGCCCTCCAGGGCCTCCGGGGCGGTCCCTTCCACCACCGTCAGGTTCGGAACCCCCAGGCGCAGCCGGTTTTCCCGCAGAAGCTCCAAGGCCTCCGGCTTTTTCTCCACCGCGTAAACCGCGCCGTCCGCCGCCGTCCGGGCCATCTCCACCGACACGGAGCCGGTTCCGGCCCCTACGTCCCAGGCCACGGCGTTCCGGGGCAGCCGCAGCTTGCACAGGGAAATCTCCCGGATCTCCTCCTTGGTCATGGGGGCCTTCCCCCGGAGGAAGGCCTCGTCCGGCAGGCAGGGAACCGCCGGGGTCCGCTCCGCCTCCGGGTTTTCCATGAGGAGCACCTGGAGCCCGTCCCAGGGAAGAGCTGCCAGCTCCTCCGGCGTCCCCCTTACGATCCGCTCCTCCGGGTAGGAAAGGTTCTGCCCCACCGCCACCTGCACCTGACCCAGGCCAAAGCGCTGCAGCTGGCGGCAGATGTCCCCGGCGTTTCCGTCCTTTCCCCCGGCCAGGGTGAACACCCGCCGGTGGTTCCGCACCGCCGCCGCCAGGTTGGCGGTCCGGCCGTGGAGGCTTACCAGCTTCACGTCCTCCCAGGGGATCCCCAAGCGGGCGCAGAAATAGACAGGGGAAGAAACCCCCGGAACCAGGCGCACGTCCCAGTCCGCCAGTTCCTCCCGCATCTTTTTGGCTCCGCTGTAGAAGCCTACGTCCCCGGAAACGCCCACCGCCAGGCTCCGGCATTGGGGATGCTCCTGCACATACGCCCGCACCTGCTCCGCCCGGTAGGCCTGCCCCATGGGCTTTCCAAAGGCCTCCAGCATAGGAAGCACCCGGCCGGCGGCCAAGATGGCGTCCGCCTGGCGGAAAGCCTCCTCCGCCTCCCCAGTAAGGGAGGCCCGGCTGCCCATGCCCACGCCCACGATAGCCAGGGACCGGCGGAAGGCCGCTTCCCCGTCCGGAGCTGCTCCGGCGGCCAGCCCTAGCCGCTCCTGGATTTCCTCAAAGGAAAAGCCCTCCTCCCGCGCCGGGCGGCGCACCAGCACCACCGTCACCCCGGCCCGCCGGGCGGCCCGCAGCTTTTCCGGAAAGCCTCCGGCCAGGCCGGATTCCTTGGTCACCAGATACCGGGCGCCGGTCTGGCGCAGCAGCGCCAGGTTCAGCTCCTCGGAGAAGGGGCCCTGCATGGCGATCAGGTTCTTGCCCTCAAACCCCAGGGCCCGGCAGTGCTCCACCGACTCCCCGGTGGACAGCACCCGGGCCACCAGCCGCTGCCGCCAGTCCGGCACCACCTGGTATTGGGCCAGTTCCTTGCTGCCGGTGGTAATCAGCGCCGTCCCGGTGGTGCCGGCCAGAAAAGCCGCCGCCTCCTTCACCGAGCCCACCGTCACGCAGTCCTCCCCTGCCGGGGATTCCTGCCGCAGCAGCCGCAGGTAAGGGACGCCGCAGGCCGCGCAGACCGCCTGCAGGTTCCGGGACACCTCCGCCGCGTAGGGGTGGGTGGCGTCCACCGCCGCCTGAAAAGCCTCCCGGCGCAGCAGCTCCTCCATGGCTCCTTCGTCCAGCCGTCCGGCCGCCGCCTCCACAAACCGGCCCGAAGGCAGCAGCGTCTCTCCATACTCCGTGGCCACGCAGACCAGGGCCGGCTTCCGGCACGCCTCCAAAAGCTCCGCCAGCCGCCGCCCTTCGCTGGTGCCTCCGAACACCAGGATCCGGCTCATAGGCGGTAGCCCCGGGGCGTTACCATCCGGCCTCCTACTTCCCGGGTTTGGGAATTTCCGATAAACACGGTGGTAAACATATCCACCTGGGTATCCTGCAGTTGGGCCAGGGTCAGCACCTGCCCTTCCTCCCCTTCCCGCCCGATATTCCGGACCAGGCCGCAGACCGTGTCCCCCGGCCGGTGGGCCAGCACCAGGCCACAGGCTTTCCGCAGGTAGTCGTGGCGCTTTTTGCTGCAGGGATTGTACACGCAGATGACCAAATCCGCCTCCGCCGCCGCGGAAAGGCGCTTTTCAATTTTCTCCCAGGGGGTCAGCAGGTCGCTGAGGCTGATCACCGCGAAATCGTGGATCAGCGGGGCCCCCAGCACCGATGCGCCCCCTACCGCCGCCGTCACGCCGGGGATTACCTCCACCGGGATCTCCGGATATTGCTGCCCAATCTCCAGCATCAGGCCGCTCATGCCGTACACCCCCGCGTCCCCGCTGCAGATCATGGCCACCGTCTTGCCCTCCGCCGCCTGGTCGAAGGCCAGTTGGCACCGCTCCACCTCCTTGGTCATGGGGGTGGTTAAAAATTCCTTTCCCGGGAAATGGTCCCGCACCAGCTCCACATACACCGTATATCCCACAATGGTATCGCAGCTTTTCAGGGCTTCCGCCGCCCGGATGGTCATCTCCTCGTAACTGCCGGGGCCAATGCCCACCACCATTACCTTACCCAAAGCAAATCCTCCTGTTCTCCCGGGCCACCGCCAGGGTCACGCCGTTTTCCGCCTGTTTTTTCACCAGCAGGCTGCCTCCGCCGGAGGCCAGCACCGCCGCCCGCTCGCATACATTGTCCACCCCCACCGTCCGGCTTACAAAGGCCGAGGGGGAAAAGTCCCCAGGGACCGCCGCCAGCTCCTCCGCGGAGAAGAACCGAAGGGGCCAGCCCCGGCTCCGGCACAGGGACAGCAGCCCTTCCTCCTGCCGCTTCCAGTCGATGGAAGCCGCCCCGGCCACCGCCTCCGGCAGGATCCCCGCTTCCGCCAGCGCCCGGTCCACCAGAGCGCCGATCTCCTCCGCGGTTTTCCCCTTCCGGCAGCCCAGGCCCAGCACCAGGCAGCGAGGGGCAAACACCGGGGTTTCCTTCCTGTGAATCCCTACCTCCAGGGACAGCCGGGCGTCCGGCCCCCCGGAAAGCTCCGCCGGGACCGTCCCCTCCACCGGGAATTCGCTGGCAAAGGCCACCGGCTCCCCGGAAAGCACCGCCGCCGAAATCTCCTTGGCCAGGGCCAGGGAGGGAATGGACAGCCCGTTTTCCTGGGCCCACACGTCCACCGCGAACCGGTTCCGAACGTCCGTGGCCGTGGTAATCACCGGGGCGCCGCCTAAAATCCGGGCCGCCGCCCGGGCCAGCCGGTTGCCGCCGCCCAGGTGGCCGGACAGCAGGGAGACGGCAAATTCCCCCTTCTCGTCCACCACCACCACCGCCGGATCCTGGGTTTTCCCCCGGATAAAGGGAGCGATGGTCCGCACCGCAATGCCGCAGGCTCCTACAAAGACCAGGCCGCCGCCGGGCCGGAACCGCTGGCCGCACCACTGGGCCAGGCTGCCCTCCACCGGCTTGGCCTGGGGGAATTCCGCCGCCCACTTGGGAAGGCAGCTGTTTTCCACCTCCCAGCCCTCCTGCGCCAGCCCCTGGGCCAGCCGGGCCGCGGTCTGGCCGCCGCCCCGGGTAAAGCTGATGACCGCGCAGGGCCTCTGGATGCCCTCTTCCCGAGGCCCAGGCGGTTCCCAGCCTCTCTCGCCCCCGATCATGTGTGGCTGGCCTTCCGGAACTCCGTGGAAAAGCCCGGGTCGTACAGCAGGGAGCGCTGGTAGCCGCTTTGCTTTACCGCGTCCCCTATGATCATCAGCGCCGTCTTGGTAATCCCATTCTCCTTGGCGGTCTGGGCCAGGGTTTCCACGGTGCAGACAAACTTTTTCTCATCCGGCCAGGTGGCTTTGTACACAATGGCCGCCGGAGTGTCCGGCCGGTATCCGCCGGCCATCAGCTCCCGGCTCAGCGCCTCCAGCAGGCCGGTGCTTAAAAACACCACCATGGTGGCCCCGTGGGCCGCGAAGGAGGCAATGCTCTCCCGCTCCGGCACCGGCGTGGCCCCGGCCATCCGGGTGATGATTACGCTCTGGGAAATCCCCGGCAGGGTGTATTCCATGCCCAGGGCCGCCGCGGCCCCGAAGAAGGAGTTGACGACGGGGCAGACCTGGTAGGGGATCCCCTTCTGCTCCAGCAGGTCCATCTGTTCCCGGATGGCCCCGTACACGCAGGGGTCGCCGGTGTGAAGCCGCACCACCGTCTTGCCCTCCCGGCAGGCCTGCTCCATCACCCCGAACACCTCCTCCAGCGTCATGGTGGCGCTGTTGTAGACGGCGCAGCCCGGCTGCGTTTCCTCCAGCAGCGCCGGGTTCACCAGGGAACCGGCGTAGATCACCACCTGCGCCTCCCGCAGGAGCCGCTGCCCCCGCACCGTAATCAGATCCGGCGCCCCGGATCCCGCACCTACAAAATAAACCATACTGGCCTCCTATTGTTCCTTTTGATCTTTTACCAGGATCAGCGAATAGTATCCGGCGTCCTCCGGGATCTCCTCCGCGCTCCGGTAGATTTTTTCGTTCTCCATACCGCAGTTTTCGATCATCCGCACCTGGGCGGAAAGCCCTTGCAGCTGTTCCTTCACCTGGCCCATCTTTTTGCCGGCCTTCATCAGCACCCGGGTGCCGGACAGCTTCAGCGCCTCCTCCACCGGATAGGAGGAGGGAATCACATGGAGCAGCTCCGCCTTCTCCACCAGGCCCATGTTCAGCCGGGCCGCCACGGCGCAGAAAGAGGGGATGCCGCTGACAATCTCCGTGGGATAGCCGTCCGCCTCCACCAGCCGGTGGACATACAGGTAGGTGGAGTACACCGTAGGGTCCCCCAAGGTCAGGAAGGCCACGTCCCGCCCTTCCTCCAGGATCCGCTCCACCGCCGCCGCGCCTGCCGTATGGCTGGCCCGCAGCCGCTCCCGGTCCTTGGTCATGGGCATGGGCACCGGCAGCAGTTCCTTCTGCGCCAGCTCCGGGAACGCCCCCCGTACAATCCGGTAGGCCACGCTTTCCTCCGGCTTTTCCGCCGGCACCGCCACCACCGGCGCCTCCCGGATCACCCGCAGGGCCTTTAAGGTCAAAAGCTCCGGGTCTCCCGGTCCTACTCCTACTCCGTATAAGGTTCCTTTCATGGCTTTCCTCTCCCTTGCTTCTCGTTTTTTTCCGGCGTCTCCCGCGGCCCGCCAGTTCCGCCGGCCGCCGCTTCCTCCGCCCGCCGGAGGTTTTCCTCCCGGATGGCCGCCGCCAGCTCCCCGGCCCGGGCGGAACGCCCCAGCTCACCCCGGCGGCTGGAATACAAGACGGCGCCGACGGGAAGCTTCCCGTAGCAGCGGTGATCGCAGTAGAACTCAATCTTTTCCAGCAGCGACCGGATCACCGGCTCCAACACACCCGCTTCCTCCAGCACGTCCAGGGCGTCCTCGGTGGTGGCCGCGTCCAGCACCCGGTTCAGCACGTCCCCGCCGGCCCCGGCGCGGGCCCCGTGGGCCGCCAGGATCTCCAGCCGGGCGTCCGCCTCCCGGGAGTGCGTGTTCATAATCCCTCCGGCCACCTTGACAAACTTGCCGATGTGGCTGACAAACAGCAGCCCCCGGAAGCCGTGCTCCGCCGCCAGATCGATGGTCTGGCCCACATAGTTGCTGCACTTGACCGCCCGCTCCGGGGAAAGCTCCCGGCCGTCCCGCAGAAAATCCATCCCGTAATTGCCGGGGGCCGCCAGCAGGTACCGGTCCCCCAGGGCCGCCCGCTGCCGGATTTCCGCGGCCAGGGAGGCCACCAGGGCCGCCTCGCTCATGGGCTCCACAATCCCGCTGGTCCCCAGCACGGAGATACCGCCCACAATCCCCAGGCGCGGGTTGAAGGTCTTGGCCGCCAGCTCCACCCCTGCCGGGATGGAGATGACCACCTGCAGGCCGCCGGGATACCCCAGCTCCCGCCGGACCTCCTCCACCGTCTCCCGGATCATCTGCCGGGGCACCCGGTTGATGGCCGCGTTCCCCACCGGTTGGTCTAATCCCGGTTTTGTTACGCGTCCCACTCCCACTCCTCCGTCTATTTCTAGGCTGTCTCCTGGAATTTTTCCCACT
>CALWEC010000131.1 GCA_944376945.1 uncultured Lachnospiraceae bacterium
CCCGGAACCGCCGGGCCGTCCACTGGATCTCCTGGGACAGGGCGTCCAGGTACTCTCCCATCCGGGGGGCCCACTTGGACATGGGGTAGGAGGTAAAGGAGCAGTACAGGCAGGTGGTGGGACAGAAAGGGATGCCGATGTACAGGCTGTAGCCCTTCTCATAGTCGATCTCCCGGAGGATCTCCTTCTCCCGATGGGCAATCGCCAGGGACAGCCGGGACTTTTCCTCCCCCACCAGATACTCCTCCCGCAGGAACCGAAGGATCTCCGGATCGGAAGCCCCTTCCTCCAGCCGGCCCATGGCCAGCTTGGTAGGCCGGATGCCCGTCAGGGTCCCCCAAGGCAGGGTCTTGCCGGTGCTTTGGGAAAGCTTCCGGTACAGGTTCCGCTTCAGCCGGTTCTTCCGCTCCGTATGAGACCCGGGACCCGGATCCGGCACCCGGATCCAGCGATCCGGCCCAGGGCCGGCCCCTTCCGCCGCCGGCTGTCCGGCCGGCGCCGCCGTGGAAGCCGCCTCGCTTCCGTCCGCCGGGACCCCAGGCTCCGCCGCCCGGGCCAGCTCCTCCCCCGGGTAGAAGGCCATCAAAAGCCCCTGGACGTCGTACTCAAATTCCTCGTTTTCCAGATAATACCGAATCATAGCCACCTCACATCACCGTGGCCGGATTGTACTGTTTTTCGTGGCCAATGGTGGTAGGATCCATGTGCCCGGGGTACACGTCCACGTCGTCCGGCAGCTGGAACAGCCGCTCCTTCAGGGACTTTAAAATAGCCGTATGGCTGCCGGTGTCCAGGTCTGTGCGTCCGTAGGACTCCAGGAACAGCGTATCCCCGCTGATCAGCACCTTTTCCTCCGGGAAGTAATAGCAGCAGCTGCCGGCGGTATGGCCCGGCGTGTGGAGCACCTGGAAATGGAAGCCTGCCAGATCCAGCTCCTGCCGGTCCTGCAGCAGCACGTCCGCCTTTACGGTCATAGGCTCTGCCCAAGCCTGGGAACGGTTCTTCCAGGCGTCCTCCAGCAGAGGCTCCTCCTCCCAGTAGGCGTACACCGGCACATCCGTCTTCTTTTTCAGGTCCGGTATGGCGTAAATATGGTCAAAATGGCCATGGGTCAGCAGGATCCCTACCAGCCGGTAATCCCGAAGCCGGCACTGCTCCAGCAGGTAGTCCGCATTGTCCGCCGGGTCCACCAGCAGGGTCTCCCGGGTCTCCTTGTTAATCAAAAAATACACGTTGGTGCCGATGGTCCCCAGCACCCGATACTGAATCTCCAATTTTTCACTCATCCGATTGCCCTCTGTATATCCACAACGCCTGCAATTTGGCGCAGCCGGGCCATCACCCGCTGTGTCTCCGCCACGCCGGCTGTCTCAAAGCTTACATGGAACGTTGCCACCCCCTGCTTGTTGGTCCGGGAGTTCAGGGACGTAATGGCAATTTCATCCTCCGCCAGTACCCGGGAAATATCGGCCAGCAGGCCGATCCGGTCCCGGGCGTAAAGCACCAGTTCCGCCACATAGCGTTCCTGGGCATCTCCCTCCGGCAGCTGCCATTCCGCGTCGATGAGGCGGCTCCGGTCCACCTCCGGCAGGTTCAAAATGTTCACGCAGTCGGTCCGGTGGATGGAAATCCCCCGGCCCCGGGTGACAAAGCCCACAATCTCATCCCCGGGGATGGGATTGCAGCATTTGGAAAAATGGACCGCCAGGTCGCCCAGGCCTTCCACCACAATGCCGTTTTTGGTCCGCTTGACCGCCGGCTTCTTGTGCTCGGCCACCGCCTGCAGGACTTCCTCGTCGGTCAGCTGGATCCGCTCCGCCTTCCGTTTCTCGTCCAGCAGCTTGTTGATGACCTGGCCCTCTTTCAGGCCGCCGTCGCCTCCCGCCGCCACCACCGAATCCCAGTCCCGGAAGCCGTACTTGCGCATAACCTTTTCCACATACGGCGTCTGGAGCAGCTCGGTGTACACCAGGCCTTTGCCTTTGCAGTACTTGTCCAGCAGTTCCTTGCCCCGGAGCAGGTTGTCCTCCTTGTTCTGCTCCCGGAACCACTGGTTGATCTTGTTCCGGGCCTGGGTGCTTTTCACCAGCTTCAGCCAGTCCCGGCTGGGGCCCTTGGAATTTTGGGAGGTAATAATCTCAATCCGGTCGCCGTTTTGGATGACGTAATCGATGGTCACCAGCTTCCCGTTGGCCCGGGCCCCCACCATCTTGTTGCCTACGGCGCTGTGGATGCTGTAGGCAAAATCAATGGGCGTAGAACCTTTGGGCAGGGTCTTGACATCCCCGTTGGGGGTAAAGCAGTACACATTCTCCGTAAACAGGCTGAGGCCGCTTTTGATGCTGCTGAGGAATTCCCCGTTGTCCGGCATCTCCCGCTGCCACTCCAAAATCTGCCGCAGCCAGCTGAGCTTCTCCTCCTCGTTGGAAAGGCCGTTCTGGCCCCCTTCCTTGTATTTCCAGTGAGCCGCAATTCCGTACTCGGCAATCCGGTGCATCTCGTAGGTGCGGATCTGGATCTCAAAGGGCGTCCCGGACTTGCCGATGAGGGTGGTGTGGAGGGACTGGTACCGGTTGGGCTTGGGCATGGCAATGTAGTCCTTAAACCGGCCCGGCACCGGCGTGTACATCTCGTGGATCAGCCCCAGCACCGCGTAGCAGTCCTGGACCGTGTTCACCAGTACCCGCACCGCGAACAGGTCGTAGATCTCATCCAGGGTCTTGTGCTGCACCAGCATCTTCTTGTAAATGCTGAAATAGTGCTTGACCCGGCCATAGACCTCCGCCTGGATGCCCGCGTGGGTCAGGTGGTCCTTTACCTCGTCCACAATGCTGGCGATATACTCCTCCCGGGCCACCTTCCGCTTGTCAATGTCCTCCACCAGCTTCTTGTACTTTTCCGGCTCCAGGTAGCTTAACGCCAGGTTGTCCAGCTCAATCTTCAGCTTGGAAATTCCCAGGCGGCTGGCCAGGGGCGCGTAGATATCCAAGGTTTCCCGGGATTTTTCCTTCTGCTTTTCCGGCTTCATGTACTGGAGGGTCCGCATGTTGTGGGTCCGGTCCGCCAGCTTGATGATAATCACCCGGATGTCCTTGGCCATGGCCAAAAACATCTTCCGCAGGTTTTCCGCCTGCATCTCCACCTTGTCCCCGTTCCAGGACAGGCGGGTCAGCTTGGTGACCCCGTCCACCAGCTGCGCCACGTCCTCCCCAAATTCCCGCTCCAGGTCCTCCAGGGTCACCTGGGTATCCTCCACCACGTCGTGAAGCATCCCGGCGATGATGGTCTCCTTATCCATCTCCAGCTCTGCCAGGATAATGGCCACGCACAAGGGATGGATGATATAGGGCTCCCCGGACTTGCGCTTCTGCTCCTTGTGGGCTTCGCTGGCGATCCGGTAGGCCTTCTCGATCTGGGAGATATCGTCCGAAGGATGGTATTTCCGGATGGTGTCCACCAGACGCTGGTACAGCTGCTCTGGCGTACAATGTTCGTTCAACGGCTCGGCCAGCTTATTGCAGTCCGTCACCTTTTCACTATACAGTTGTTCTTCCCTTCTTTTTTCTTCCGCCATAAGCCTCTGCACTCTTCTCCCTAGACTTTTCTAAAAACGGATCAGATTCCGGCTGATGGCCACATACTCCTCCGGCAGGCTCTTCTCCATGGCCAAAGCCTCCTCAATATCATAATCCAGGAATTCGCCTTTCCGGTAGGCGATAATCCGCTTGCTCTTTCCTTCCTTCAGCAAGTGCACCGCCTTGGCCCCCATAATGGAAGCGTACACCCGGTCTTTGCAGGAAGGCATGCCGCCCCGCTGCATGTGCCCCAGGATGGTGGCCCGGGTTTCAATACCGGTGGCCGCCTCAATCCGGGCCGCCATGCTCACCGAATGGCCGATGCCCTCGGCGTTGATGATAATGTGATGCCGTTTTCCCTTTTTCCGGTGTTCCACAATCTGGTCAATGACCCGCTGCTCATCGTGATCGTAGGTTTCCGGCAGCAGGATATCCTCGGCGCCGCTGCCGATGCCGCACCAAAGGGCAATGTAGCCGGCATGGCGGCCCATAACCTCCACAATACTGACTCGCTCGTGGGAGGTGGAGGTATCCCGGATCTTGTCAATGGCATTGATGGCGGTATTGATGGCTGTGTCAAAGCCGATGGTATAATCCGTACAGGCGATATCCAGGTCGATGGTGCCGGGGATGCCGATGGTGTTGATCCCCAGGTCCGCCAGCGCCTTGGCGCCCCGGAAGGAGCCGTCTCCGCCGATGATCACCAGGCCGTCGATGCCGTGCTTCCGGCACACCTCCGCCCCCAGCTTCTGGCCTTCCTTTTCCATAAAGGCTGCGCAGCGGGCCGTATACAGGATGGTGCCGCCCCGGTTGATAATATCCGCCACGCTGAAGGAATCCATGTCCTTGATTTCCTCCTCCAGCAGACCTGCGTACCCCCGCATAATCCCCTTTACCTGGATTCCCTCCGCAATCGCGGTGCGCACCACGGCCCGAACCGCCGCGTTCATCCCCGGAGCGTCCCCGCCGCTGGTCAGCACTCCGATGGTTTTAATTTCCTTTGCCATAGTATTCCCGCCTTTCACAGTATAATCTAATATTTTAACGCATTTTCAATCTTTCATCAAGGGTTTTTTCCACCATACGGACGTTCTCCCGTCCGAAAAAGGTCTCTACCCGGTACAGTTCTTCCTCTGTAAGAGGCTCCGGCACGGTAGGACGGGCCCGCTTCACCGCCCGCTCCGCCTCCAGGTACACGGTGACCCCTTTGCCCGCCACCAGGTTCAGCAGCCTGCCCCGGCCCTGGCGGAAGGCCGCCTCGTCCGGGAAGCGCACCCAAAGCTCCCGGGGCCACGGCTCAAAGGGGATCACCCGCTCGCAGACCAGCTTCCCCTTTACATCGTCCCCCAGGGACACCCGGCCCCGGATAAAGACCCGGGCCTCCTCCTGCAGGAAATCCCGGTTGTTCTCGTAGTCCCGGGGGAACACAATCACCTCCAGGGAGCCGGTCAAATCCTCCAGGGTCACAAAGGCCATGGTCTGGTTGTTCCGGGTGGTTTTCAGGCTCTTGCCGGTGACCAGCCCGCCGATGACCTGGATCTGGCCGTCGTCCACCGCCGCTTTCCCCGTATCCGGATCCACCACAAAATCCGCCGCCGAGGCGGTAATATTCTTCTTCCAACGCTCCGCCACATCCTCCAGCGGATGGCCGCTGATGTACACCCCCAGCACCTCCTTCTCAAAGGCCAGCAGCTCCTGCCGGCCGAACTCCGGCACGTCCGGCATCCGCACCTCAAACTCCTGCCGGTCCTCCTCCCCCATCAGGTCGAACAGGGACATCTGCCCGGACACCGTGTCCCGCTTTTCCCGGTTTTTCTGATCCATCAGATCCGCGTAGATGGTCATCTTCTGCCGCCGGTTCCCTGGCAGGCAGTCCAGGGCCCCGGACTTGATAAAGCTTTCCAGGGTCCGCTTGTTGACCTCCTTGTTGCTCATGCGGTCGATAAAATCCTTCAGGGAAAGGAAGGGGCCCGCCAGCTGCCGTTCCTCCACAATGGCCTCTATGACGCTGCGGCCTACGCTTTTGATGGCGGACAGGCCGTAGCGGATGCTTTTGCCCGAAACGGAAAACTCCCACTCCCCTTCGTTGATGTCCGGCGGCAGAATGGAAATGCCCATGGTCCGGCAGGTTTCAATGTACTCGGAAACCTTGGCCGCATTGTCGATCACCGAGGTCATGAGAGCCGCCATAAACTCCACCGGGTAATAGCACTTAAGGTACGCGGTCTGGTAGGTGATCACCGCGTAGGCGGCGGCGTGGGACTTGTTGAAGGCGTATTTGGCAAAATCCGTCATCTCATTGAAAATCTGGTTGGCCACCTCCGCCGGGATCCCCCGGGACACGCAGCCCGGGACCCCCTCCTCCGGATTCCCGTAGACAAAATTCTGCCGTTCCTTCTGCATCACCGACTCTTTTTTCTTGCTCATGGCCCGGCGCACCAGGTCGCTGCGGCCCATGGTATAGCCGCCCAGATCCCGTACGATCTGCATCACTTGCTCCTGGTAGACGATACAGCCGTACGTAGGCTTTAGGATAGGCTCCAGCTGCGGGCAATGGTACCGCACCCCCCGGGGATTGGTTTTCCCCTTGATATACTGGGGGATAAAGTCCATGGGCCCCGGCCGGTACAGGGAGATGCCGGCGATCAGATCCTCCAGGTTCTGGGGCTTCAGTTCCTTCATAAAGCTTTTCATGCCGCTGCTTTCCAGCTGGAACACCCCTTCGTTCCGGCCGGTGCAGATGGACTCGAACACCTTGGGATCCGCAAAGTCGATCCGGTCCACATCCAGCCGCAGGCCCCGGCTTTTTTCCAGCAGGCGCACCGCGTTCTGGATCACCGTCAGGGTCCGCAGCCCCAAAAAGTCCATTTTTAAAAGCCCCAGTTCCTCCAGGGTCGTCATGGTAAACTGGGTGGTCAGCTGGCCGTCGGAGGAACGGGCCAAAGGCACGTACTCCATGGCCGGCAGCTGGCTGATGACCACGCCGGCCGCATGCATGGAGGCATGGCGGGGCAGCCCTTCCAGCCGCTTGGACATGTCGATCAGCTTGTGGACCCGCGTATCCTCCTGATACAGCTTCCGCAGCTCCGGGCTCTTCTGCAGCGCCAGGTCGATGGTGATATCCAGCTCCGCCGGCACCATCTTGGCCACCTGGTCGCAGAGGGCGTAGGGCAGGTCCATAACCCGGCCCACGTCCCGGATGACGCCCTTGGCCGCCAAGGTGCCAAAGGTAATAATCTGCACCACCCGGTCCTTGCCGTACTTTTGGATCACGTAGTCGATGACCTCGCCCCGCCGCTCAAAGCAGAAATCCACGTCGATATCCGGCATGCTCACCCGCTCCGGGTTCAGGAACCGCTCAAACAGCAGCTGGTACTGGATCGGGTCGATGTTGGTAATGCCCAGGCAGTAGGAGACAATACTCCCCGCGGCAGAACCACGGCCCGGCCCCACGGCAATGCCGTGGCTGCGGGCGAAATTCACGTAATCCCACACAATCAGGAAGTAGTCCACATAGCCCATCTGCCGGATCACGCCCAGCTCATAGTCCAGCCGCTCCCGCAGCTCCCCGGTATCGTCCGGATAGCGCCGGGCCAAGCCTTCGCTGCACAGCTGGTTTAAATATTCCCAGGAGTCGTACCCCTCCGGCACCGGGTATTTGGGCAGCTTGGTAACCCCAAACTCGATCTCCACCTGGCACCGCTCCGCGATCCGGTGGGTGTTTTCCAGGGCCTCCGCCGCGTAGGGGAACAGGGCCCGCATTTCTTCTTCCGATTTTAAGTAGTACTGGCCCCCCTCGTAGCGCATCCGGTTTTCGTCCGTCACCTTTTTCCCGGTCTGGATGCACAGCAGCAGGTCGTGGGCCTCTGCGTCCTCCGCGGAAATGTAATGGATGTCGTTGGTGGCCACCAGGGGGATATCCAGCTCTTTGCTCATGCGCAGCAGGCCGGTGTTTACCATCCGCTGGGCCGGGATCCCATGGTCCTGCAGCTCCAGGAAATAGTTGCCCCGGCCAAAAATGGCCAAATGCCGCTGGGCGGCCTTCACCGCCTCCTGGTAAAAGCCCCGCTCCAGGTTCCGGGCCACCTCCCCGGCCAGGCAGGCGCTTAAGGCAATGAGCCCTTCGTGGTATTTTTCCAGGGTTTCCATGTCCACCCGGGGCCGGTAATAGTAGCCGTCGATAAAGCCGATGGACACCAGCTTCATCAAGTTTTGATAGCCGGTGTTGTTTTCCGCCAGCAGCACCAGATGGTAATATTTTTCCTCGCTGTCCCCCACCTCCCGGTCCAGCCGGGAGCCAGGCGCCACGTAGACCTCGCATCCCAGGATGGGCTTAATGCCCGCCGCCTGGGCCGCCTTGTAAAAATCGATGACGCCGTACATGACCCCGTGGTCGGTAATGGCCAGGCTATCCATGCCCAGCTCCTTGGCCCGGGCTACCAGCTCCGGGATCTTGCAGGAACCGTCCAGCAAGCTGTACTCCGTATGTACGTGCAGATGGGTAAAAGCCATCCTGTTCCTCTCCTTCTATACTCTCCCTCCGGCCCGCCGGGCCGGGGACTTCCTTGCCGGTTGCCTCCGCCGGGCCGGGGACTTACTTACCGACCGCCTCTTGGCGGAAGCGTTTTTCCGCCGCAGCCTTCACCGCGTCCCCCACCTCCCAGGTGGCCGCCGTGCCTCCCAGGTCCGGGGTCAGGCAGGCTTTCTCCTCCAGCACGTCCTCCATGGCCGAAAGCAGCAGCGCCCCGTACTGGGGATAGCCGAAGAAATCCAGCATCTGGCTGGCCGACCAG
>CALWEC010000132.1 GCA_944376945.1 uncultured Lachnospiraceae bacterium
CAGATGCTGCGTCAGATAAGGCTCCACCTGCTCCAGCCGCTTTTCCGCAAACAGCCAGTCCAGGTGTTCCAGAACCGCGCGTATATCCATATGAAACCTCCTGTCCGCCGCGCCGGGCATGAGCGCCGCCGCGGCCTGCGATTGTTTTCTTTTCTAGGATAGCACAGCCGGGGGAGGCAGGTAAAGGGAAAAACGTCGAAGCGGCCCGAAAAGTTTTTGGCCTTTTCCCGGCCTTTGGCCAGGCAAATTTCTTGTTCCAGGGGACAAGATGTGTTAAGATAAGGAGGAAACCCATTCTCACTTACCAAGGAGGGCAGGCCATGACCATTCGGGAACAGACGGAGCAGCTGGAGGCCCAGTTTTTTAGCCCCTTTGCGGCGCTGAGCCAGAACAGCCGGGGCCGGGACAAGCCGGAGACGCCCTGCGAAATCCGCACCGATTACCAGCGGGACCGGGACCGGATTATCCACTGCAAGGCCTTCCGGCGGATGAAGCACAAAACCCAGGTGTTCCTGGATCCGGCGGGGGATCACTACCGGACCCGCCTGACCCATACCCTGGAGGTGTCCCAGATTGCCAGGACCATCGCCAAGGCCCTGCGGCTCAACGAGGATCTGACAGAGGCCATTGCCCTGGGCCACGACCTGGGCCACACGCCCTTCGGCCACGCCGGGGAGAGGCTTCTCAACCAGGTCTGCGAGGGCGGTTTCTCCCACTACGAGCAAAGCGTCCGGGTGGTGGAAATCCTGGAGAAGGAGGGAAAGGGCCTGAACCTGACCTGGGAGGTGCGGGACGGCATCCGGAACCACCGGACCAGCGGCCATCCGTCCACCATGGAAGGGAAGATTGTCCGCCTGTCCGATAAGATCGCCTACATCAACCACGACATTGACGACGCCATCCGGGCCGGGCTGCTGCGGGAGGAGGTGCTGCCCCAGGAGTTTACCCGGGTGCTGGGCCATTCGGTGCGGGAGCGGCTGAACACCCTGATCCGCAATGTCATCGACTCCAGCCTGGGCCAGCCGGACATCCGGATGGACGGGGAGATTGAGGCGGCCATGCAGGGGCTCCGGGGCTTTATGTTTGAGCACATTTACACCAACAGCGCGGCCAAGCAGGAGGACCGGAAGGCCCAGGAGCTGCTGCGCCGTCTGTACGAGTACTACCTGGAGCACACAGAGGAGCTGCCGGAGGAGTATTTCAACCTAATCTGGATCCGCCGGGAACCGGTTTCCCGGGTGGTGTGCGACTATGTGGCAGGCATGACGGACGGGTACGCCATCGACACCTATCAGCGGCTGTTTGTGCCGGTGGCGTGGAAATACTAGCGGGGGCCCATAGCCCGGCGGCGTGGAAATACTAGCGGGTCCATAGCCCGGCGGCAGATAAGGGATGGTGAGAACGTGTATTATCCGGAAGAGATTGTGGAGGAGGTCCGGTCCCGGAACGACATTGTGGCGGTGATCTCCCAGTACGTAAAATTGATGAAGCGGGGCGGCAACTACTTTGGCCTTTGCCCCTTCCATGGGGAAAAGACGGCGTCCTTTTCCGTCTCCCCCTCCAAGCAGATGTATTACTGCTTTGGCTGCGGCGCCGGGGGCAATGTGATCACCTTTGTGATGGAGTACGAAAACTATACGTTCCCGGAGGCCCTGAAGGTGCTGGCGGACCGGGCGGGGATCGCGCTTCCCCAGGGGGAGGAGACGGAGGAACAAAAGCGGCAGGCGGATCTGCGCAGCCAGCTGCTGGAGGTCAATAAGGAGGCGGCCCGGTATTACTACTACCAGCTGCGGGGCCAAGGCGGGGAGCGGGGCTACCGGTACCTGGCCGGCCGGGGCCTGACCCCGGAGACCATGAAAAAGTTTGGCCTGGGCTATTCCCCTATGGCCAACCAGGCCCTGTACCGGTATCTGAAAAACAAAGGCTGGAAGGACGAACTGCTAAGGGAAAGCGGCCTAGTCAAGATCGATGAGCGGGGGGCCCGGGACCGGTTCTGGAACCGGGTCATGTTCCCCATTATGGACGGCAACAACCGGGTCATTGGCTTTGGCGGCCGGGTCATGGGGGAGGGGGAGCCTAAGTACCTGAACTCCCCGGAAACCCGCCTTTTTGACAAGAGCCGGAACCTGTACGGCCTGAACCTGGCCCGTCGGTCCCGGCGGCCTTACCTGCTGCTGTGCGAAGGGTATATGGACGTGATTGCCCTGCACCAGGCTGGGTTCGACTGCGCCGTGGCCTCCCTGGGCACCGCCTTTACCCCCGGCCACGCCCTGCTGATCAAGCGGTACGTGTCCGAGGTGATTATTACCTACGACAGCGACGGGGCAGGGCAGAAGGCGGCCCTCCGGGCCATCCCCATCCTGAAAGGGGCGGGGCTTTCGGTGAAGGTGCTGAACATGAAACCCTACAAGGATCCGGACGAGTTTATCGTCCATCTGGGGGCGGAGGCCTACGAGGAGCGGATCGGCCAGGCGGTCAACGCCTTCCTGTTTGAAATCGACGCCCTCCGGGGCCAGTACGACCTAAGCGATCCGGAAAGCAAGACCCGCTTCCACCGGGCGGCGGCGGCCCGGCTTTCGGAATTTGACGATGAGCTGGAGCGGAACAACTATCTGGAGGCGGTGGCCGCCCGGCACCAGATCCCCCGGGAGGCCCTGCGGGAGATGGTCAATCGCTACGGCGGCCGCCGGGTAACGGCGGAGGCAGAGGCCCCGGAGCAGGAGGGCCGCCCGCGGAAGAAAAAAGAAAAGGACGAAGGCTTTCAGGAAGACCAGCGGCTGCTGTTGAATTTCCTGGCCACGGAGCCGTCCGCTTACCGGGGGCTGAAGGGCGTCCTGCGGCCGGAGGACTTTACCGGGCCGGTGTACCGGCCGGTGGCGGAGACCATTTTAGGGACCCTGGAGAAAGGAGAGCCGGTGCAGCCGGCCGCCATTCTCAGCCAGTTCCTGGAGGACGAAGAAACGAGAAACCAGGTGGCGGCAGTATTTCATACCGCTCTGTCCCAGGAAAGCACCAAGGAGGAACGGGAGAAAATATTGACAGAAACCGTGCGCCGGTTAAAACGGGCCCGGCTGGACAGCCAGGTTCGGGAGGAGACCGACCCGCGCCGCCTGCAGGAGCTGATTCTGGAGAAAGCCAGACTGGAGGCGCTGCATATTTTCCTCGATTAAGGCAAAACTAGGAATCGATGGAAGGTTGGGTGCTATGGGAGTGAGTGCGGAAGCCCTGGAGCTTCGGATAGGAAAGCTGCTGGCGGCGGCGGCCCGGAAAGGGAACGCCCTGGACGAAGAAGAGATGATGCAGATCCTGGGGGAGGAGCTGGACGCGGACCAGTACGAGAAGGTGCTGGAGGCCCTGGAAGAAAAGCAGGTGACCCTGGTGGAGGCCCCGGAGGAGCCGCCGGAGGAGGGGGAGCTGCTTCCCAGCGATCCGGTAAAAATGTATCTGAAGGAGATCGGCAGTGTCGTCCTGCTTTCCCCAGAGGAGGAGACGGCCCTGGCCAAGCGGGTAGCGGAGGGGGACGAAGAGGCCAAACGCCGGCTGGCGGAGGCCAACCTGCGGCTGGTGGTCAGCGTGGCCAAGCGGTACGTAGGCCGGGGCATGCCGCTGCTGGACCTGATCCAGGAGGGCAACCTGGGGCTGATGCGGGCGGTGGAGAAATTTGACTACCGCAAGGGCCATAAATTCAGCACCTACGCCACCTGGTGGATCCGCCAGGCCATCACCCGGGCCATTGCCGACCAGGGGCGCACCATCCGGATCCCGGTGCACATGGTGGAGACCCTAAACCGGATTGTGCGCCTGTCCCGGCAGATGGTCCAGGAGCTGGGGCGGGAGCCCCGGCCGGAGGAGCTGGCCCGGGAAAGCGGCCTCCCGCTGGACAAGGTGGAGGAAATCCTAAAGATGACCCAGGAGCCGGTGTCCCTCAATACGCCCATCGGGGAGGAGGACGACAGCCGACTGGGGGACTTTATCCAGGACGAGCATGTGGAAATCCCTTTGGACGCAGCCACCTATTCCCTGCTGCAGGAGCAGCTGGAGCAGGTGATGGCCACCCTGACGGAGCGGGAGCAGCGGGTGCTGGAGATGCGTTTTGGCCTTTTGGACGGCCGGAGCCGGACCTTGGAGGAGGTAGGAAGGGAATTCCAGGTGACCCGGGAGCGGATCCGCCAGATTGAATCCAAGGCCCTGCGGAAGCTGCGGCATCCCAGCCGGAGCCGGAAGCTGCGGGATTTCCTGGAGTAAGGCACAAGGAGGAAGCATACATGGAGTTATCCAAGCGGCTGCGGTGCGCGGCCTCCCTGGTGACAGCCGGGAACCGGGCGGCGGACGTGGGCACGGACCACGGCTATCTGCCTATCTGGCTGGTGGAGCAGGGCGTCTGCCCCCGGGCCATCGCCATGGACGTGCGGCCCGGCCCCCTGGAACGGGCTCGGATACATATTCGGGAACACGGGCTGGAAGGGAAAATCGAGACCCGGCTGGGGGATGGGCTCCAGCCGCTGGTCCCCGGGGAGGCGGATACCCTGATCCTCACCGGCATGGGCGGCCCGCTGATGCGGCGGATTTTGACGGAGGGGGAGGCGGCGGCCCGGGCGGCCCGGGAGCTGATCCTTTCCCCCCAGTCGGACCTGCGGGCCTTCCGGCGGTTTTTGTATGAGAACGGTTACACGGTGACGGCGGAGCGGATGCTCCGGGAGGACGGGAAATATTACACGGTGATGCGGGCCATACCAGGGCCGGACCCGGAGCCCTGGACGGAGGCGGACTTTGCCTATGGACGGCAGCTGCTGCGGCAGCGGCCGCCGGTGCTGCGGGAGTTTTTGGAGAAGAAACGGGAAGAATGCCGGAGGATCCTGGAAAACCTGGAGCGGGAGGAGACGCCCTCCCCCCGCCGCCGCCAGGTGGAGGAACGGCGGCGGGAGCTGGAGGA
>CALWEC010000133.1 GCA_944376945.1 uncultured Lachnospiraceae bacterium
GTCCACCTTCAGTTCTGGTTCTGCGCGGAGCAGCGCCTTCATGAACTGGTAGGGGGGATTGAAGTTGTCAAATCCGATGAGAGGGATGGCGTTCTGCACCCGGGGATCGTGGGCGTCAAAGGTAAGAATGCAGCTGACCCCCATGGAAACCAGCTCCTGCAGCGCCAGGGCGCAGTCCAGGGATTCCCGGGCCGCCCGCTTATGCTGGCGGCTCTCGTACAAGAACGGCATAATCACCGTAATCCGCTTGGCCTTGCCGCCTACCGCCGCAATGATCCGCTTCAGGTTCTGGAAGTGATCGTCCGGCGACATGGGGTTCTCCTGGCCGTACATGGTGTAGGTCAGGCTGTAATTGCAGACGTCCACCAGAATATACAGATCGCCTCCCCGGACGCTGGAGTTCAGCACGCCCTTGGCCTCTCCGGAGCCAAACCGGGGCAGGGAATTTTCCACCATATAGGAGTCCTTCTTGTAGCCGCGGAAATCCAGCTCCCGCTCCCTCCGCCACATGGCCAAATATGCGTCCACCCGCTCCGCCAGCTCCTCGCAGCCCGGCAGCGCCACCAAGCCCAAGGGGCCCACCGGCAGGGTGTGGGAAAAACCGTCGTTCTCTGTCTTTTTCGTGTTGGTCATCTCATTCTTCTCCTTCATTTGTCTTGCTTTTCCTGGCAGCAGCCCCGAATCCCAGGCGCTCCTCCCGCTTTTTCAGGCGAATATCGGAATTGTACAGGCGGAGCAGCCGGTAGTTTTCCATCAGCCGGGAGACTACCCGCTCGGAGTAGCCCGCCCGGATTTGGTTCATGGTCAGGTTGGTGGAGATCAAGGTGGACTTCCGCCGGATTGCCCGCTCGTTGAGGCAGAAAAACAACTCCGAGCTGACCAGGGAATTGTTCAGCTCCGTCCCCAGGTCGTCCACAATCAGCAGATCGCTGTCCAAAATCCACCCATAATTTTCCGCCTGCCCCGGATCCTCCCGGGAGTAGGCGTGGTCGGCCAGGGCTTCAAAAAGCTGGTTGGCCGAAAGGTAAATCACCGAGTTCCCCCGGCGCATCAGCGCCTCCGCGATGCAGTTGGAAAGGAACGTCTTTCCGGTGCCGGTGCTTCCCATCAGCAGCAGGTTCTCCCGGCCCGGCTCAAATTCCTCCACAAAAAGCCGGCTCTGGCGCAGCACCTGCTTCATATGCTCGTAAGGGCTTTCCCCGTTTTCCCCCGGCTCCCGGTCGTAGTAGTCCAGGGAAAAGGTTCCAAAGTTTTCTTCTTTCAGCTTCTCGTGGATGGGATGCTGGGAAAACAGCAGATCCACCGCCGCCTGCTGGAAGCAGCGGCACTTTTTCCCCTCCACAAAGCCGGTGTCCTGGCAGAGAGGGCAATGGCTGGGCATCTCCAGGTAATCCGGCGGGAAGCCTGCGGATTCCAGCAGCACCTTCCGCTCCTCCCGCAGATCCGCCAGCTGGCGGGCCAGGCGGCCAGCCGTTTCCGCATCCCCGGCCAGCAGGCTTTTGGCCCGCTGGTAGGATAAATCCGCCGCCGCCTCCTCGGTTTCCCGGAGAGGAGGGATCTTCCGGTAGGCCTCCTGGATACGGGCCTCCTGCAGCGCCCGGTTTTCCGCTTGCTTCCGGTCGTAATCCCGCATGATTTTCTCATACTGTGGATTTGTCAGTCCCATAAAGCTTTTGCTCCTCCTGCATCAGCAACGCGTCGTAATCCGTGTCCCGCTGGTCAAAATTGTGGAAACGGTTGGGCGCCGCGGCACGCTGGGTTTTCTCCGGGCGGCGGCGTTCGGCCTTCTGCTTTTCGTAATAGGCCTGGGCCGCTTCCACGGTGGCAATGCCCGCCTTTTTCCAGTCTTTGATAATCTTATCCGTATACTCAAAGCTGGGGGAGTGGATGGCTTTCATGGTGCGCCCGCAGGCCTCCACCACCACCGGCAGCGGCATGCCGTCCTCCTTCAGCCAGGACTCCAGCAGCTTCCTCTCCTCCGGCGTCAGGATCCGGCCGCTGATGCCGAACGCCCGCATAACCGCTTTGTTCTCCGCCTTGTAGGCCCGGTTGGCCTCCTTGGCCTGGCGCAGCGTCTGGATGCCGTCCTCGTGCCACCCCAGGGCGACTTTTTCCATATACCGGTAGCTGCGGTGGCCGCCGTCCACACAGTACTCGATGAGGTATTCGATCAGGTCGTTGGGGAAGCCCAGCGTCTCCCGCATGTAGCCAAACAGCTCCACATCCCGGGCGGACAGGGTGCGGCCCAGATACCGCTCCGCCGCAAACACCACTTCCTGAAACCCGTCCTCCTCCTGCAGCCGCTCCAGGCTGTCCGCAGAACAGGAGACTGCCATCTCCCGCTGCGCCGTGCCGGCCGCCCCGGTCCTAGCCTCCAGGATCCGCACCGTTTTTTCCGTTCCCGAAACCGCCGGCTCCCGATCCGCCTCCGAAGCCCCGGCCGCCGGAGCCGCATCGCTCCACGCCTCTGCTTCCAAAGGCTCCGTCTCCGGCATCCCCGCCTTCCGGCCCTCTGCCTCCGGCTGCTCCTCTTCCGGTACCTCCAGCACCGTAACCCCTGCCAGCGTTCCCTCCGGCCGCCTTTCCAGCCGCAGGAGCCCCAGCTTTTCCCAATAGCCCAGCGCCCGCAGCACGTCTTTCTCTGTATTGTTCAGCTTGTCCGCCAGAAGGGAAACCGAAAATTCCCCGTCCCGGCTGTCCGCCAGCCGTAGAAGATACAGATATACCTTGACAAACTCCCCGTTGGCAGCCGCCATATAGCCGTCAATAAAAGCGTTGGAAACCATGGTTTGTTTCCACCGCCCGCTTCGCAACAGCACCACTTTGCATTCCCCGCTTTCCCGTGCTCTCCCAAAAACATTTCCTACCGCGATTATAGCACAAACCCCTTGGCTTGAAAATAGCCAATTTCCCGGGAACCCTCGAAAAAACGTGGTTTTTCCTTTCTTGTGGATATTGTGGAATCTGTGGATAACCACCATTTTCCGACAAAAAATCCACAACTTTTTCAACCGCCCCGCTGTTGAAAAAATTGTGGATAATGTGGATAACTAGCGTCCCAATAGCTTTTCTCCCACTTTTACAATATCTCCGGCTCCCATAGTTATCAACAAATCACCGTTGACAGCAAATCCCAGAAGAAAATTTTCAATTTCATCGAACGAGGAGAAACAATATACCTCCCGGCCCCTGGCTTCCAGCTTCTCCGCCAGATTTTGGGAGGAAATCCCCAGATTATCCGTCTCCCGCGCCGGATAAATGGGAGCCAGCACCACCACGTCCGCCAGAGAAAGGGCCTGGGCAAACTCCTCCATCAGCGCCTTGGTGCGGGTGTAGGTGTGCGGCTGGAACACACAGACCACACGCTGGGCCTGGCATTTTTCCGCCGCCAGCAGGGTGGCCCGGATTTCGTCCGGATGGTGCGCGTAATCGTCCACAATGGAAATCCCGCCCAAATCACCTTTGTGCTCAAACCGCCGGTGGGTACCGGCAAAATTCTGAAGCCCCTGGCGGATCACCGGGACCGCCAGCCCCAGCTCCCGGCCTACCGCTACGGCCGCCAGGGCGTTCCACACGTTGTGCTCCCCCGGAACCTCCAGGGTCAGGGTCTCGTGGGTCCCATCCTTCTCCTTCCAGGTAAAGGTAGGATGGGCTTTTTCATCGTAGGAGATGTCCCGCATCTGGTAGTCGTCCTCCGGCTGCTGGCCCACCGTCTTGACCCGGCAGGGCAGCCCGGCAGCCAGCTCCTGCCAGTCCGGAATGTCGCTGCTGATAATCAGCAGGCCGTCCGCCGGAATCCGCTCCGCAAACAGGCGGAAGGAATGGCGGATATCCTCCAGATCCTTAAAGAAGTCCAGATGG
>CALWEC010000134.1 GCA_944376945.1 uncultured Lachnospiraceae bacterium
GCCCTGGGGGACGTGGGAGGAACCCTGCTGCTGGGGCTTCGCCTTCTGGGCGGAGAGTCCCTGGATTCCCTTGGGATCTATGACATCCGGGAGCCTATGAAAGCGCGCTGGGAAATGGAAATGAACCAGGTGCGGGAGGCGGAGGGAAGCCGGCGTTTCCCTCCGGTGCGGGTGCTGGAGGAGAAGGAGCTGTTTGCCTGCGATGTCTTTCTGTTCTGCGCCTCCCTGGGGGTCCCGCCGGTGGGGCAGGAGGGGACGGACGTGCGGATGGCCCAGTACCAGGCCAACGCCGGGCTGGTGCGGCAGGTGGCGTCCGCGGCGGCTGCCCAGGGCTATTCCGGCCTGTTCGGCGTGGTATCCGACCCGGTGGACCCGCTGTGCCGCACGGCGGCGGCGGCCGGGCTGACGCCGGAGCAGGTAAAAGGTTTTGGCCTGGGGGTGATGAACGCCCGGGCCCTTTACTACGCGGAGCGGGACGCCCGGTTTGCCTCCTTCCTCCGGGAGGGAGCCGCTTTTGGCCCCCATGGAGCGGACCTGGTGCTGGCCAACAGCCTGGAGCATTACGACGACGACCTTTCCCGGGAACTGACCCAGCTGGCGGCAGAGGCCAACCTGCGGGTGCGGGAACTGGGCTTTAAGCCCTACCTGGCGCCGGCCCTTTCCTCCGGAGCCCTTTCCGTGCTGGCGGCGGTGGAGGGGCGTCCCCACTATAGCTCCACCTGCCTAGGCGGCGTCTATTTTGGGGCCCGGAACCGTCTGACGCCTCAGGGCGTCCTGGTGGAGGATCCTCCTTTGCCGGAAGCATTGTACCGGCGTTTGGAGCAGGCGTACCTTCGTTTAAAGGAGCTGGAAATATTATGAAACCATGGGAAAATCTTTCTTCGGAGCCAGTTTTTCCGGAGCCAGTTTCTCCGGAGCCGCCTGCCCTGGAGATTGTCTGCCCGCTGGAAAAACCGCAGGCCCTTCCGGCCCGGCTGCGGGACGTGCTGCAAAGCGCTCTCAAGCCTTTGGGCCCCTGTACCTGGCATTTTCAGGCGGAGGATGTGGAACGGCTGGCCGGGAACCGGGTGCTGTTTGCCATTGCCCTGGACGATGCCGGCTTAAACCTGGAATATACCCGGATGCTGGCGCGGCTGCGCCGGAATCCTCGTTTGCTGGAAGGGAAGGCCGGCGGCGTGGTGGTAGACGGCGAACAGGAAATTTACACCAAATCCATCGCCCGGGAGCTGGTGTTTGCCGCCAACCAGGCCGGCTGCGCCTTTCCGGGAAAGCCCTTGGTGGAGGCCACCGGTTCCCTGCAGAATTTCCGCATCCAAGCCCGGAACCAAGGGGTCAGCTGGGAGCAGGCCTACCGGCTGGCGGTGCGGGAGCTGGCGCAGCGGCTTTGCGGCTACGCGCCCTTGTCCTATGAGGCTCCCCGGCTGCTGGTTCTGCACGCCAGCCACTTTTTTAAATCCAACACCTGGACGTTTTGGGGGATGGTGCGGACCCATTTGGAAGGGATGGAGATCCAGGAGATTTCCCTGCGGAACGGGAAAATTTACGATTGCACCGGCTGCCCCTATACCATGTGCATGCATTTTAGCGAGCGGGGCAGCTGCTACTACGGCGGCGTGATGGTGGACGAGGTGTATCCGGCGGTGGAGCGGTGCAGCGGCCTCCTGCTCCTTTGCCCCAATTACAACGATGCGGTCAGCGCCAATATCGCGGCGTTTATCAACCGGCTGACCTCCCTGTTCCGGAAAAAGCCGTTCTTTGACAAGGCGCTTTTTGGAATCGTAGTATCCGGCTACAGCGGCGGGGACATTGTGGCCAGCCAGCTGATTTCCGCCCTCAATATGAACAAGGCTTTCCAGCTGTCCCCTCATTTCGCGCTGCTTTTAACCGCCAACGAGCCAGGCAGCATCCGGGAGATTCCGGGGATCGAGGGGGAAGCGGCGGATTTTGCCGCCCATATCTGGAACTGTTTGACAAAAGGAACTGCTTGACAAAATAGAGGGAGGCGGCTATAATAAATAAACCCGGGATGACCGGGTGTGTTTGAGCCTTCCTCTTCGCCAAGACCAGGGGTTGTACTGGTTTCGACGGGGGTTTTGAAGCTCGGATAGCCATCCGCGGACCGTGGCCGCGTACCAAAACGGAAAACCTAAATATAAACGCAGACGAAGAGTTAGCGTACGCAGCGTAAGCTGCTGTCGGCCCCAGGTTGCTCACAGCCTGGGTTCCCGGCATCATGAACTGTGAGGAACGGTTCGGCCAAAGCTTTGCGGCCGGATCAGATTTTATGAAGCTACTGAAGGAGGGAGCCTGCCGCTGGGCGCTTTCCGGAGGGAATGAAAAAACACCGGCTGTGATGGGAGAAGTCTAAGTGGATGGGCCTTCGGACAGGGGTTCGATTCCCCTCAGCTCCACTTGAGGAGCCTAAAACAAACTTCACATGGTTCATAGGCGGATTTGCCGTGACGGTGGGGCTATTAGGCTCCGAACTGTAAAAGCAGAGGATATTAGATCTTCTGCTTTTTTTGTAGGTTTTGTGAATTATGTGCACACAAATGATTTATGTACGCCGCCGCTATGGGTAATACCATAACGGCGGTTTGAATTCTCCTGCAAAACCAGTTTTATATTTGTTTAATCCTCAATTTCCAAAAGTATATCAATGGATTTCTGTACATCTGTATGAGAACGATAGGCACGAATGACTTTCCATTCCTTTTCCGTTAATTCATCTTTGGTGAGCTTCATGCCAAGGAGTAAACTTGGGGAAGTCTGTAACGCGGAACACAGATC
>CALWEC010000135.1 GCA_944376945.1 uncultured Lachnospiraceae bacterium
GAAAGGCCGCTGCCGCACAGGGCTTCCGCAAAGGCAGGAAGGCTGCCGCCGCAGAGCCGGCGGAAGAAGCGGCGGCTTTGCTGGGCCAGGTATTGGGAACGGGAGATCCTGGGGAAATAGCGGGAAAAACGGTCCCCGGTTTCCGCAGGATCCTTTTCAATCCGCAGGAATCCTTTTTTGGACAGGCGGCTCAGTACGGTCAGCAAGGTGGTGGGGGCCATAGGGTGGGAAGTCTCCAGAATCCCGTTGATCTGGGAACGGGTTACCGGGGGCGTGCAGGCCCAGACCGCCTGCATGACGTCCAGCTCCGCTTCGGCCAATGTGGGGAGAGCGTTCTGTTTCATAGGGAGCCTCCTTTTTATTCTATTGAGATAGAATGAAAAACCACTTGTATTCTAGCACGATAGAATGGATGTGTCAAGAGAAGGGGGATTGGAAAAAAGGTCCCGCCGCCATAGGAAAGCTGGCGGCAGGACCTTTTTCGAGTACGCCTGGCGGCGTTTACATCTCATCGTCCCGGTAGCGGTTGATCAGCGCCTGGATCTTATCGGTGGGCGTAATCACGTTGGAGATGGACACATCGTGGTTCAGGGTGTTGATGATGGTGGCCACGTATTTGGACATGTCCGCCTCCAGATACCAGGGCTTTTCCAAAAGCTCCGGCTTCCGGTAGTTCAGGTTGGTGGTCACCACATAGTCGAAATCCCCCCGCTGGTAGGCGGCGTCAAAGTTGGCGAAGCCGGAGGTGAAAAGGCCGAAGGTGCAGCAGACGATGACCTTTTTGGCCTTCCGGCGCTTCAGCTCCCGGGAGGTGTCCAGCATACTGTCACCGGAGGCAATCATATCGTCCACGATGATGACCGTCTTTCCCTCCACGTCGGCGCCCAGGAACTCGTGGGCCACAATGGGGTTTTTGCCTCCCACAATCCGGGAGTAGTCCCGCCGCTTGTAAAACATGCCCATATCCACGCCCAGGTTGTTGGCCAGATACACGGCCCGGCTCATGGCGCCTTCGTCCGGGCTGATGACCATCAGGTTTTCCTTGTCCAGGGACAGGGTTTTGTCCGCCTGGAGCAGGGCTTTCAGGAACTGGTATACCGCCGGGAAGCTGTCAAAGTCGTGGAGGGGGATGGCGTTCTGCACCCGCGGGTCGTGGGCGTCAAAGGTAATGATGTTGGCCACGCCCATGTCGGCCAGTTCCTCCAGGGCCATGGCGCAGTCCAGGGATTCCCGCTGGGTACGCCGGTGCTGGCGGCTTTCGTAGAGGAAGGGCATGACCACGTTGACCCGCCGGGCCGTGGGCAGGGCCGCGGAGATCATCCGCCGCAGGTCCATGTAGTGGTCGTCCGGGGACATCTGATGGGTTTTGCCGTACATCGGATAGGAAAGGCTGTAATTGATGACATCGGTCAGGATAAACACGTCGGAGCCGCGCACCGACTCGTGGATCATGCCTTTGGCCTCCCCGGAGCCAAACCGGGGGCAGCTGATGCTGGTCAGATAGGATTCCCGGTCGTAGCCGCGGAATTTTATGTTGTTCTCCCGGGCCTTCAGGATTTCCTCATCGTTTTTCCGAAAGGAGACAATGTAATCGTCCACTTTTTTCCCGAATTCCCGGCAGTTGTCCATTGCGATAATCTTTAACGGCGCCAGGGGGATGGTGTTTTTAAAGGTGTAATCTTTTGCCATGGAAAAGATCCTCCGAATTTGGATTGTCCGGGATCCCCGCTGCGGGACCCCTGCTGTATCCGTTATATCATACCTGGCAGGAAAAACGCAAGGGAAAAACGTTCCGGTTTGCAAATCCAGAAAACCTATGCTAGAATACTTTCCAGAACAGGAGGGACCTATGAAAGCAAAGGGACACCGGATCCAGGGAATTCTGCCGGGATCCATCGGAGGGGAACTGGAACTGGCGCCAGGGGATGTGGTGCTGGCGGTAAACGGACAAGCCCTGGAGGATGTGTTTGACTATGAGTTCCTATGCCGGGACGAGTATGTGGAGCTGCAGGTCCGCCGCCAGGACGGGGAGGACGTGATCTTTGAGATCGAAAAGGAAGAGGACGAGGAGCTGGGAATTGTTTTTGAGAACGGGCTGATGGACGAGTACCGCTCCTGCCGGAACCGCTGTGTGTTCTGCTTTATTGACCAGATGCCTCCGGGCATGCGGGAAACCCTGTATTTTAAGGACGACGACGCCCGCCTTTCTTTCCTGCAGGGGAACTACATTACCCTGACCAATCTCAGTGCGAAAGATTTGGACCGGCTGATCCGCTACCGGATGGAGCCCATCAATATTTCCATCCACACCATGGATCCGGAGCTGCGGTGCCGGATGCTGCACAACCGGTTTGCCGGGGAAGCCCTAAAGGCCCTGGACCGGCTGCGGGAGGCGGAGCTGGAGATGAACGGGCAGATTGTGCTGTGCCCCGGCTGGAACGACGGGGAGCGGCTGGCGGAGACCCTGGAAAAACTGACGGCCTACCTGCCGTACCTGCGCAGCGTCTCCGTGGTGCCGGTGGGCCTGACCCGGTACCGGCAGGGCCTGACGCCCCTGGAACCGGTGACGCCGGAGATAGCCCGGCAGACGATTGAGACGGTGGAGGCCTTCCAGCGGCGGGTGTTCCCGGAGTACGGGATCCATTTTGCCCACGCCAGCGACGAATTCTATCTGCTGGCCGGGAGGGAGCTTCCCGAAGCGGAGCGGTACGACGGCTACCCGCAGCTGGAAAACGGGGTAGGCAGCCTGCGCCTTCTGTGGGACGAATTCCAGGAGGCCTTGGAGGCGGCGGACGGAAGCGGCCCGGCCCCGGAGGGGACGCGGGAGATTTCCGTGGGCACTGGCCGGCTGGCCGCCCCCTGGATCCAAAAGCTGGCCCGGCAGGCGGAGGAACGCTTCCCTGGCCTTACCGTCCGCGTATACCCGGTGTCCAACGGCTTTTTCGGGGAGTCCATCACCGTGGCGGGCCTGGTAACCGGCGGGGATCTGATCCGCCAGCTGGCAGGGAAGAAACTGGGCCGCTGCCTGCTGCTGCCGGTGACCATGCTGCGCAGCGGGGAGCAGGTGTTCCTGGACGATGTGACGGTGGAACAGGTGCAAAAGGCTTTACAAGTACCTGTG
>CALWEC010000136.1 GCA_944376945.1 uncultured Lachnospiraceae bacterium
CTGGACCAGGTGCGGAACTACGAAAACGCCATCTCCCGGGAGGGGCGGGTGTCCGTGGCCATGGACAGCTATTTTCTCCGGTTTGACCGGATTCGCTCCTACTACCTGGGCCAGCAGGTTTTCGAACTGAACCGGCGGCGGGCGGAAGACCGGCGGCGCTGCTGCGGAAGGCCCACAGTGCTGCCGCGGGAGACTTGGGGGCGGCTTCCCGCTTTTTAGAAGGGAACGCCGGTCAGGCCGCAGAGGGTTTTCCCCCAAAGGCGCTGAAAGACGGCGATGACCCGGCCGACTCCCACCACAGCGCAGAGGGTTCCCAGGCCTACGCCGACCAGGCCGCCGGCCCAGAGGAAGCCCAGGATAAGGGCCAGGAGTATATTCAAAGCGTCAAAGGCGTTTTTGGCCAGTCCTACGGGCTTTTGGAAAAAGTCCGCCAGGGCTTGGACGATGCCGTCCCCGGGGTTGGGAACCAGGCGCATGTCCAGGGACATGGCGGCTCCGATGCCGGTGAGGGTGATGGCGGCCAGCAGCGCCAGCAGGCGCAGGGCCGGATGGCTGCCGGACAGGTCCGGCAGCAGGGTGCTGAACAGGTTCAGAAACCGGGTGAAGGCCAGGCTTAGGGGAAGCTGCAGCAGGTCCATGATCCAGATCTGCCGCAGAGAAAGCCGGGGCGTTTTTCCCTGACGTTTTCGGCACCGGTTTAGGGCCCAGTGGAGCCACAGCTGTATCGCCACGAAGGCGCCGTACTGGAGAAAGGTCACGTCCCCGAAGGGCAGCTGAAACACCACGGCGACGGTGTAGGAGACGGAGATGATGGGGGAGGCGCCCAGGCCCGTCTGGGTATTAAGGGTCAGGCCCAGGGCCAGAAGCAGCAGGCCGGCGGCGTAGAAACACCACCGGCGGAGGGTTTGAGCTTTCATAGGAGGCACTTCTTTCTGTTTTGGGATTCTCGGCGCGGCGGCCGCCGCGTCTTTTTCTATTTTTCGGCTTTTTGCGGCGACATGGGCGCCGCGTTGTCCTTGAAACCAGAGTCTGTTTGCTTTCCCGGCCGGCAGTCCGCGGAACCGGCTTCCCGTTGCTTTTCCGGCCGGCAGTCCGCGGAACCGGCTTTCCTTTGTTTTCCCGGCCGGTAGTCGGTCAGCACATGGCCCTCCAGCAGCCGGATGATCCGGCCCAGGCACAGAGCCGACAGGATGGTGCCGAGGCCGATTCCGTAGAGCGGCGTGCGGTTGACGAGGCACAGAATCAGCGTGATGGCGACCAGGGAAATATCAAAGGCATTCTTCACCAGGGAAAAGCGCAGGCGGAACACCTGGGAAATAGTCTGGACAATGCCGTCCGTAGGGGTCAGGACCAGGTCGGTTTTGACGCACAGGAACACCCCCAGGGAGGTGACGAACATGGTCAGGGAAAACAGGAGGATCCGCAGCCAAAGGGCTAGGGACAGCGCCGGAATCAGCAGATCGTACAGGTCCGTCAGCCAGCCGAAGGCGAAGGATAAGGGAACCTCCAGCAGATAGGCGGCGGTGATCCGCCGGGATAAAAGGCACTGAATGACCACGAAAATCAGGTAGCACAGGATGGAGGCGGTGCCCAGCGAGATGCCGTAAATCTGGGAGATGGCGTACATCACGGAGCTGAAGGCCGCGACTCCCAGGTCGTAGCGGATGTTCAGCACCACGGCGCCGGCAATGAGATTCAGTCCAATAAAATAAAGAACCAATCGCTTGGTCATCTTTGTTCTCCTTCTCATTCGATTTGACTTCCGGTATGGCCGCCATAGCCGCCCCTTCCCCTTAAGGGAACCCGGAGCCAACGGAGCCTATTATACCAAAAAGGAGGAGCGGCTGTCAATGGAAAACCGGTTGCCTCCCACCCGGGCCCATGCTAGAATAAAACCGTATGACAAGGAGGCGTCCATGAATTTTTTTCACCTTTCCGACCTGCACATTGGCCTGAAGCTTTTTCGCTGGGATCTCCGGGAAGATCAGATGTATATTTTGAATCAGATCGCGGAGCTGGCGGCCCGGGAGCAGCCGGACGCGGTGGTCATTGCCGGGGATGTCTACGACAAGGCCGTCCCCTCCGCCGAGGCGGTGGAGGTGCTGGACGGATTCATCTCCCGGCTGACGGAGGCGGTTCCCCAGGCGGAGCTGATGGTGATCGGCGGCAATCACGACAGCGGAATCCGGCTGAACTGCTTCCGGCAGGTGCTGGCCCGGCAGCGGCTCCACATGGCGGGACTGCCGCCGCAGCGGCCGGAAGAGCATCTGGAGCAGGTAACCCTGGAGGACGCCTGGGGGCCGGTGCACTTTTACCTGCTGCCCTTTGTGCGCCCTTCCATGGTCCGGCAGCTGGTGGGAACCGCCCCGGACGGAGACGGCCTTTCCTATGAGGAAACCGTCCGCCGTCTGTTGGCGCGGGAGCCCCTTTGCCGGCAGGAGCGGAACGTGCTGGTAAGCCACCAATTTTACCTGCCGGCCGGGAAGAACCCGGAGACGGTGGAGCGGATGGACTCGGAAATCCGGACCGTAGGGAACATTGACCAGGTGTCCGGGGCCCTGCTGGAGCCCTTTGACTACGCTGCCCTGGGGCACATTCACAAGCCCATGACCGTAGGACGCCCCTGCTATCGCTACTGCGGCACGCCCCTGGCCTGCTCCGTCAGCGAGGCAGGCCAGCAAAAGGGCGTGGTTTTGGTGGAGATGGGTCCTAAGGGAACCGTGGAAACCCGGGTTCTGCCCTTAACGCCGCTGCGGCAGGTGCGGGTGATTCGGGGAACGCTGGCCCAGGTGCTGGAGCAGGGCTGCGGGGACTATGTTTCGGCAGTGCTGACCGGTCCGGCGAAGCGAACTGCCGGAGGCACGGGGGATTCCGGCTCCCACAGTCCGGAGGAGCTGGCGCCGGAGGAAGTGATGGAGCGGCTGCGGGCAGCCTTCCCCTATCTGCTGGAGGTTCGCCGGGAGGCGGAGCCGGAAACGGAACCGGGCGTCTTTCGGGAAGCGGGAGCGCAGGAGGCGCTGGACCCGATGGAGTTGTGCCGGGCTTTTCTGCCGTCCCTGGACGAGGAGGAGGAGGCTCTCCTGCGGGACGTGATCCGCACGGTACAGGAATCTCTCCCGGAAGGCCGGGAGGCAGGGGAGAACCAGGACGAACCGGAGAAAGGAGGGACGGCATGAGGCCGCTGCAGCTGACCATGGAGGCCTTCGGTTCCTACGGAACCCGGACGGTCATCGATTTCGAGGCGCCCAACCAGAACCTGTTTCTCATTACCGGGGATACCGGGGCGGGGAAGAGCACCATTTTTGACGCCCTGGTGTTTGCCCTTTACGGGGAGGCCAGCTCTGAGACCAACCGGAAAAACGGGCCGGAGCTTCAGAGCCAGTACGCCCCGCTGAATACGGAGCCCTTTGTGGAGCTGCGGTTTCGGGAGGGAGCCGACCCCGAAGGGCCGGCGTATACGGTGCGGCGGGTGCCCCGCCATCTGCGCCGCCTGCGGCGGGGAACCGGCGTGAAGATGGAAAGCGGCCGCGTGACGCTGTGGATGCCGGACGGTTCCGAGTATCCGGCCCAGGAGGCGGACGGGAAGCTGCGGTCCATCGTGGGCCTGACCAAGGCCCAGTTTATGCAGGTGGCCATGATCGCCCAGGGGGAGTTTATGGAGCTGCTCCGGGCAGACTCGAAGGACAAGAGGGAAATCTTTCGAAAGCTGTTTCAGACGGAGCTGTATGAGCGAATCGGCCAGGAGCTGGAGCGGAGGAAACGGGAACAGGAGCAGCAGATGGAGCAGGTTCGGTCTGCCGGTCAGGCGGCGGCGGCCCGGGCGGCGGTGCCGGAAGCCTGGGAGGGCCAGGCAGAGATGAAGCGGCTGCAGGAGCGGATTTCCCCCGGAAAGCAGCCGGCGGTGACGGACCTGGAAGCCTTTGGGGAAGTTTTGGAGCAGGCCTGCGGCTGGCTGCGGGAACGGCTGTCCGCCGCGGAAAAGGCCCTGGAGCAGGCCGGCGCCGGCCGGGACGCCCTTCGGGAGGCCTTGGCCTCCGCCCAGAGTCTGGAAAAGCTGTTCCGCCAGCTGGATCAGGCGGAAGAGGAGCTGGAAGCCTGCGCGAAAGAGGAGCGGCAGGTGAAGGAGCAGGAGGCTCTGGCGGTTCGGATCCGGTCCGCCTGCCAGGTGGCGGCGGAATACCGGCGCTTTCAGGACGCGGTTCAGGCAGCGGCGGACATCCGGGAGAAGCAGAAGCAGGAACAGAAAGCCCTGCCGGAGCGAACCCAGGCGGCTCAGGAGACGGCGGCCCGGGAGCAGGAGGCCAGAGTTCGGCGGGACCGGGAGCTGGAGGCTTTCAGCCGCCTTTCCGAGCGGGTGAACCGGTCCCTGGAAATCTTAAGGGATTTGGAAACGACGGAGCAGGCGGTTCAGGCCGGCCAGAGCCGGTGGGAGCAGGCGGAGGCGGCGGCCCAGGCGGCCCGAAAACGGCAGGAGGACTGGGAGGCCCAGGAGCGGCGCTGGCGGGAACAGGAAGCCCAATGGACCGGAGCGGAAGCGGAGCTTGCCCGGTGGGAAGAGCGAAACCGGGAGGCCGAGACGCTGGGGGAAGATTTGACGGCGGCCCTGGAAACCCAAAAGGTGCTGGCGGAACAGGAAAGCCGGGTGCGCCAGGCTCAGGAGGCCTACCGAAAATCCCGCGGCCGATACGAGAGCGCTCGGGAGACCTACGAGCGGATGCGCCAGGGATTTTTGGACGCCCAGGCGGGGGTGCTGGCCCGGGAGCTAAGGCCGGGGGAGCCCTGCCCCGTGTGCGGTTCCCGGGAACATCCGCGTCCTTTCCCGGAACAGCCCGGCCGGGAGGGCTGTACCCGGGAAGCCTTGGAAAGGCAGGCGCGGGAGACGGAGGCCCGGCAGCAGGACCAGGAAAGAAAGGCGGCCGACGCCCAGGAGACCGCGGTCCGGCAGCAGGAGCGGAGGGAACGGTTCCGGGAGACCTTCGAGGAACTGAGGCGGCGCTGGAGCCAAAGCCTTCCGGAAGGCTCCGAAAGCCTTTCCCTGGAGGAGGCGGAGGCGGCGGTAAAGGGCCGGCAGGAGGCCCTGGGGAAGGAGGGCGTCCGGCTGCGGCAGAAGGCCCGGGAGCTGGAAGCGCTGCGGGAGCGGCTGGCCGGCGCCGGAGAAGAACGCCGGAAACGGCAGGAGGCGGCGGAGGAGGCCCGGCAGGAAGCTTCCCAGGCAGCCGCCGCCTGGGCGGCTCAGAAGGCCGCTCGGGATCAGGCCTGGGCTTCCCGGGATTTCCCCAGCCGGGAAGCGGCCCAGAAGGCCCTGGAGGAGGCTCAGAAAAGGAAGGACGCCGGGGAGGCGGCCTACCGGACGGCGCGGCAGGAGGCCAAAGCGGCGGAGGAGGCTCGAAGCCGGACCGAGGCGCTGCTGCTCCGCTATGAGAAGGAGCTGCCGGAGCGGCAGCGGCTCCGAGATGCCCGGCAGCAGGAGTACGAAGCTCTGCGGCGGGAAAAGGCCTTGGAGGAAGAGGCTTGGCAGGATCTGGCGTCTCGGTACTCTTTCCGGGACGCGGAAGCTTTGGAGGAGCAGGTCCGGGATTACCGAACCCGCCGGGACACGGCGGTCCGCATGGAAGCCGCCGCCAGAGAGGCCATCGGCGGACAGCCCCGGCCGGTGCTTGCGCGCCTGGAGCAGGAAGCGGCGGAAGCGGAGGCAGGCTGGAACCGGGCCCGGGAGGAACGGGAGGCGCTGCAGGCTCTGTACCGGACGAACCGGGACGTGGGGGAGCAGCTGGCGTCTCTGCTGGAGACCCGGCGGCAGCGGATGGCCGGATACGCCCGGCTGGACCGGCTGTGCCGGCAGGTGACCGGCGGGGTCACCAAATCCTACCAGCAGAAGACCGGCAGCGTCCCCGGCTCCCGGATGGACTTGGAAACCTTTGTCCAGCGGTATTATCTGGAGCAGATTTTAGAGGCGGCCAACCGGCGGTTTCGGGAGATGACCGGCGGCCAGCTGGAGCTTCGGATGTACAGTCTGGAAAAGGCCGGAGAAGGGAAAAACCATGGGCTGGACCTGATGGTCTATTCGGCGGCCACGGGGAAGGAACGGGAGGTCCGCACCCTGTCCGGCGGCGAGTCCTTTTTGGCGGCTCTTTCCCTGGCCTTCGGGATGGCGGACCGGATTCAGGCGGCTTCCGGCGCCATTCACCTGGACATTCTGTTTCTGGACGAAGGCTTCGGCGCCCTGGACAGCCAGGCCCGGGCCCAGGCGGTGAAGGTGCTGCAGCGGATGGCCGGCAGCTCCCGGCTGGTGGGGATCATCTCCCATGTGGCGGAGCTGAAGCAGGAGATCGAGGATCAGCTGCTGGTGACCAGAGACGAAAAGGGAAGCCACGCGCGGTGGCAGATCAGCTGACCGCCGGCGCGGGCGGCGGAACCGGACGAAGGAGGAGACGGCATTGATACGGAAAACGGCAATCATCGGCATGGGAGCCCTGGGACTTTTGTACGGGGATCAGATCGCCCGGGCTTTGGGGCCGGAGGCGGTGGCCTTTGTCATGGACCCGGAGCGGCGGGAACGGTACCGGGGCAAACGGTTTACCTGCAACGGGGAAGAAAAACGATTCCGGATGGTTTCCTGGAAGGAGGCGGAACCGGCGGATCTGGTGATGGTGGCGGTGAAATCCGGCGGCCTGACGGAGGCCCTGGACACCATGGCCTCCAGTGTCGGACCGGACACGGTGATTCTCTCGGTGATGAACGGGATTTCCAGCGAGGAAATCCTGGCCCGGCGGTACGGCTGGAACCGGGTTCTCTACTGCGTGGCCCAGGGCATGGACGCCATGCGGGACGGCAGCCGCCTTCGGTACACCCAGGTGGGGCAGCTGTGCATTGGCGCGGCCCGGGAGGAGCAGCGGCCGGCGCTGGCCCGGACGGCGGAATTTTTCCGGAGCATCCGCCTGCCCTTTACGGAGGAGGCGGACATCCTCCACCGGCTCTGGGGCAAGCTGATGTTAAACGTAGGCATCAATCAGACCTGCATGGCCTACGGCACCACCTACAGCGGCGCCCTGGCTCCCGGCACGGAGGCCAACCGGACGCTGCTGGCCGCCATGCGGGAGGTCATCGCCCTGGCCAACGCGGAGGGAGTGGACCTAACCGAGAAGGATTTGGACGAGTACATCGGCATCCTGCGGACACTGTCCCCGGATGGGATCCCCTCCATGGCCCAGGACGCGGCGGCCCGGCGGCCCTCGGAGGTGGAGCTGTTTGCCGGCACGGTGATTCCCATGGCGGAGCGGCACGGGCTGCCGGTGCCCGCCAACCGGTTTCTGTACCGGAGAATCCGGGAGATGGAGGCCGGGTATCCGGAGGCGGCGGAAAGGGAGGGCGCATGTCCATTTTCGAAACGGTAGGGGAAAAATTCTTTTCCCCCTTCTGCTGCCGGAACCGGGAGATTTACTTCGCCTGCATCCGCCGGCTCATCGAGACGTCCAAGGAGATTCCGGTGCTCTACGAGACGGAGGCCCGGAACGCCCTGATTTTGTACCTGCAGAACTGCCAGTACGCCATGGAGCGGGAGGAGATCGGGGAGGAGACGGTAGGCGGGGAGCGGAGCCCCCAGGAAAACGCCTCGGCCATCCTCCGGTATTTCCGGGCCTGCGGCTGGATTACGCCTCAGGAAATCGGCCGCAGCGGGGACAACTTGGCCTCGGTGACGGCCTACTGCCGGAAGCTGGTAGACGCCCTTCAGAAGATTTTTGAGGGCGGCGCCGATGGGGCCATCACCAACCATGTGTTTTCCATGTACGAGATTCTAAAGGGGGCCTTCGGAAAGGACAGTCCCCGGGCCCTTCGGCCCTATGTGAATCTGCTGGAGCCGCTGACGGAGCACAAGCTGGATCTGAAAAACGAGCTGCTGACCCTGAAGGACAGCATCCGGACCATCATGCGGGCGGTGATGCGGATGGCGGACGCCAACAGCTTCGGCCGGTTTCTGATCCGGGACCAGCTGCTGAACCGGTTTTTCAACGACTATTTCTTCATCAAAAAAAGCGGCCTGGTGCCCTCCTACCTGGCGGAGATCGACCGGATGCTTCGGAGGCTGCGCCGTTCGGAGCTGTACGGCCGGATGGTGCTGGAATACCGGCAGCGAAAGCAGGTGGAGGAGGCAGCGGCCCGGGAGGTCATCGACCGGCAGTTTGAGGCGCTGGACAGCTTCATCAACCTGGAATATCCGGAGGAGATGGACTATATTGACCGGAAGATCAATACCTACTACCACCTGTACGCCACCCGGATGATGATGGTGTTAAGCGGGAACACCAACCTGGAGCATCAGCTGAACCGGCTGCTGCTGTCCCTGAAGGAGCTGCCAGCCGGGGAGCGGGAGGCGGCCCTGGGGCGGCTGGGGGAGACCCACCGGCTGATCAGCGTGGGCTACATTGGCCGGAAGTCCCTGGAACGGCGGCGGATGCCCAACCCCAACCGGAAAAGCGCGGGCGTGGCGGAGGACAGCCTGTCCCAGGAGGAGCTGGAGCGGATGACGGAGGAGCTTTTGGCCGGTTCCCAGGACCGGTACAGCATGGAACGGGCCGGACAGCACTGGGAGCGGCTGCTGGCCGGGCGGGACCGGATTCCGGTGGAAGCCTGCGGCATCCGCACCCGGGAGGACGCCATGATGGTGGCGGCGGCCATCCTTTACGCCGGGGAACCCAGCTTTCCCTATGGCGTGGCGTGGGAAGAGGGAACGGTGGAGACGCCGGCGGCCCGGATCAGCCATGTGACCATTGAGCGGAGGCCGCCGGACACAGAACCTGGGCCGGGAACGGGGAAAGGAGAAGCCTATGAATGAAATCCGCCTGCAGCTTTCCATCCAGGAGGAAAACAGCCCGCTGTTTAAGCGGTGCGTCCGCAAGCTCCTGGAGTCTACCTTTATCCTGCGGGAGAAGGACGAAGCCCTGTACCAGTTCGCCGCCCGGGAGTCCAACCGGCAGGACCTGTCCGCCTACCTGCGGGCTATGGGCTGGGACCTTCTGGTGGAGGAGAAAACCGGCGTGTGCATGCTGGTGCCCAACGAGGAGGACGGGGAGCTGGTGGGGCTGAAGCGGGCCAACGTGGTGAGCTTTACGCCCCTTCAGTACCATTTGCTGCTGGTGCTCTGGAAGGTGTACCTGGAAAACCTGGGCTACCAGGAGGGGAATTTCGTGACCAAGGGCGACCTGATCGACAAGCTTCAGTCCTACGGGGTAGCCCTGGTGCGGACCGAGCTAAACGGGGCTCTCCGCCTGTTTAAAAAGTACAGCCTGATTCATTTCCGGGAGGACGAGGACGGGGAGGACATGCGGATTCAGCTGTATCCGTCTCTCCAGTTCGGCTGGGATCTGCCGCAGTTTCAGACCGTGGCTCGGGAGTACTGGAAGGAGGCGGATGGGGAGGAAGAGGAGCCGGCCTCAGGGACGGACGCGCCGGAAGCCCCCTTGGATCCGGAGGATTTTGAGGAGGAGGACGCATGATTTTACTGAAGAAGGTCCGTCTGGTCAACTGGTACGGATTTGCCAACACCACCGCGCCCATCGGCTTTTTTACCCTCATCGCGGGACAGAACGGAAACGGCAAGTCGGTGATGCTGGACGCCATCAAGTACGCCGCCTACGGGGACACGGTGTTCAACAAATCTTCGGACGTAAAGGGCGGAGGAAACGGCGCCCGGCGGACCCTGTCCTCCTACACCCGGGGACTTTTAAACGCCGACACCGGCACCTACATGCGCCCGGCGGACCAGGCGCCCAACGTGTACACCCACATTGTGCTGGAATATTTTGACCAGGTGGAGGAAAAGCCCTTTCTTTTGGGCACGGTCATCGAGACCAACCCGTCCAACAACTGCCAGACCTACCGGTATGTCATGGACCGGACCACCCTGGACCAGGTGGAGCACGTGCGCCGGGAGGGGGAGCGGCTGGTGCCCTACAGCCCCTTGGAGCTTCAGAAAGCCTACCGCCTGACCCTGCTCAACCGGGAACAGGGGCTGCCCCGGTTCCTGCAGATGACCGGCCTGAAGCTGAGCCTAAGCCAGCTTCCCACCTATCTCCGAAAGCTGCGGGGGATTCTCTCCTACAGCCCGGACGCCAAAATCGACCAGTTTATCCGGGAAAGCGTGCTGGAGCAGCGGGATGTGGACTTCGGCAAGCTGATCGAGGCCAAGGCCAATATCGAGGGGCTGAACCAGAGCTTCGCCGCCGTCCAGGAGGAAATCCAGGACCTAGACGGGATCCTGGGCGAGTACGACACCTGGGAAAGCGAGCGGAACCGGCTGCTGTCCGATGACATCCGGCTGGTGTACAAGGGGATTCAGGACTTAAAGCGGGACATCGAGCGGCTGACCCGGCAGCGGGATCAGGCCCGGCAGCGGCAGGAGGATCTGGCGGCGGAGCTAAAGATCCTGGAGAGACGGCGGCGGCAGGTGGAGGAACAGCGGATTCAGGCCCAGGTGAGCCTGGAGCGGCTGGACAGCGCCCGGATGATCGCCGAGGAAAAGCGGCGCTTGGAGGCCTTTGAGGCGGAGAAAAAGGAGCTGACGGACCAATGCCGGCGGCTGGAAGCCTTCCAGACGGTGATCAGCACGCTGCTGCACGATTTCCGGCAGGCCGGGCAGCCGGTGGAAAACCAGGGGGCCCTGGCCTCCCTGTGCCAGTGGGATCACACCGCCGCCCAGAAGGCGGCGGCGGTGGAGGGCTTTCGGCAGCAGGTGGAGGCGGCCTACGACGGCCTGGTGAAGCAGATCGCCGGAGTGGAACAGGAGCTGGAGCAGGTGAACCAGGGGCTGGACGCCCAGCACCGGATTCTGGAGGAATGCCGGAAGCACCGGAACACCTACGGGCAGATTCCGGAGTATCTGGGACTGCGGGAGGAGATCAACCGGGAGCTGGAGCGGCGGAAGCTGCCGCAGCGGGCCCAGTTTGCCTGCGAATATGTGATCCGCCTGAAGGACGAAAGCTGGCGGGACGCCATCGAGGCGTTTCTGGGGCCCCGCCGCTACACCATCCTGGTGGACCCGGAGGTCTACGACGTGGCGGACGACGTGCTGAACCGGTCGGAGCACCGGTACGCCCATCTGTTTAACACCAAGCTGCTGATGCGAAAGAAGGTGGAGCCGGAGACGGATTCGGTGCTTTCCCAGCTGGAAATCCGAAATCCGGTGGCCTGGCGGTACTTTGCCTATCAGCTGGGACGGATGCACGGAGTGGAGCTGGACCAGGTGCGGAACTACGAAAACGCCATCTCCCGGGAGGGGCGGGTGTCCGTGGCCATGGACAGCTATTTTCTCCGGTTTGACCGGATTCGCTCCTACTACCTGGGCCAGCAGGTTTTCCAGCTGAACCGGCGGCGGGCGGAGGAAGCGGCGGCCCGGCTTCAGGAGGAGAAGAAGGAGCGGCTGGCCCGGCGGCGGGAGCTGGAGGAGCAGCGGAGCCGTCTGGCCCAGAACCGGGCCTTTTTCCGGGAGTACGATTACGACGCCCACCGGAAATACCAGACGGCGTCGGAAAACGCCCGGGCCTCCCGGGCCCAGCTGGAGAGCCTGCGGAAGGCCCAGGAACAGAACCAGGAGTTTCTGGAGCTGAGCCAGCTGGCGGCCCGGCTGGCGGAGGAGCAGGAGGCCTTAAGCCGGGAGCACCGGGAGAAATTACAGGAAAGCAGCGGCCTGGGAGCGGCGGCGGAGCGGTGCGGGGAACGGCTCCAGGAGCGCTCCGCCCAGCGGGAGGCCCGGGAACAGGAGTTTCGGGCGTATCAGACCGAGCATTACACCGTGGTTCAGCGGGCGGTGGAGGCCTACGAAAAGTACCTGGAAAACGGCGAAAAGGGACCCGGCGGTCTGCTGGCGGAGGAGACCCGAGGCCGGATCCGCCGGAGCATCGAGCAGCACAAAAGCGAGCTGATGCAGCGGCAGGCGGATTACAATGCCAGACAGCGGGGAACCATGCTGCCCCGGGGCACCGAAGGGCGGGAGCAGTACGCGTCCCGGCGCCAGCAGATCTGGATGGACGATCTCCAGGAAATCCGCCAAAAGCTGGAGGAGCAGACCCGGCGCTATGAGGACATTTTCAAAAACGAGTTTGTGCTGACCATCCTCAAATCCTGTGAACGGGCCCGGGAGGAGCTGCGGCGGATCAACGGAACCCTGGCCAAGCTGAATTTTTCCGCTAAATACCAGTTTGACGTCCACTACGTCCGGGACGGCTCCCCCTATGCCAAGATCTTGGAGTACGCCCGGTATCTGGACGAGCGGGAGCAGCTGGGCGGCGGCACGGAGGGCCAGCTGACCCTGGGCCAGCTGACGGCGGTGT
>CALWEC010000137.1 GCA_944376945.1 uncultured Lachnospiraceae bacterium
AAACTAATGCTGGAGAGATTGTACCCTCGGGAACAGCGGCCCTCCGCCTACACCCTGAACTATGAGGGGCTGCGCCGCCGGGGCTTCCGGGGTATTTTGTTCGACATCGACAACACCCTGGTGCCCCACGGGGCCCCGGCGGTCCCGGAGGCCGTGGAGCTGTTCCGGCGGCTTCACGCCCTAGGGTTTGCCACCTGCCTGCTCTCCAACAACCACGCCCCCCGGGTGGAGCCTTTTGCCCGGGCGGTGGATTCGGACTGGATCTGCGACGCCCACAAGCCGGCGGCCCGGGGCTACCGGGAGGCCATGGAGCGGATGGGCACCCAGCCGCAAGATACGCTGTTTGTGGGAGACCAGCTGTTTACCGATGTGTACGGGGCCAACCGGGCCGGCCTGTACACCATCCTGGTGTCCCCCATCCATCCCAAAGAAGAAATCCAGATTGTGCTGAAGCGGAAGCTGGAACGGATCGTCCTGTTTTTTTATCGCAGGCGATCCGCAAAAAAAGGTTGAAAAGTCCTCTGTTTTGTTATAGAATAAGACGGATAGATTCTCAATTTGAACGGGAAATTGAAATTCCAAGGAGGAAGTTAGTCAATGGTTTCAGCAGGTGATTTCAGAAATGGCATGACCATCGAGTACGAGGGCAATATTTATCAGATTGTAGAGTTTCAGCATGTAAAGCCCGGCAAGGGCGCGGCGTTTGTCCGCACGAAGCTGAAAAATATTGTCAGCGGCGGCGTGGTGGAAAAAACCTTCCGCCCCACGGAAAAATGCGAGGAGGCCCGGATCGACCGGGTGGATATGCAGTACCTGTACTCGGACGGCGACCTGTACCACTTTATGGATGTGAACACCTACGAGCAGATTGCCCTGGGTCAGGAGCAGATTGGGGACGCCCTGAAGTTCGTGAAGGAAAACGAGATGGTGAAGATTTGCTCCCACAAGGGCAACGTATTTTCCATCGAGCCCCCGCTGTTTGTGGAACTGGCGGTAACGGACACCGAGCCGGGCTTTAAGGGCGATACGGCTACCGGCGCCACCAAGCCTGCGGTAGTGGAAACGGGCGCCACCGTGTATGTGCCGCTGTTTGTGGATCAGGGCGACGTAATCAAGATTGATACAAGAACCGGTGAATATCTGTCCAGAGTATAAGCTGGAGCGGATGGCTGCTGCGGGATCTGGAAAGGTTTTGCGGCAGCCTTTTTTAATATTTTTTCCAGGAGGCAAAGTGTCATGGAGAGAGAAAATGTTTGGCTGAAGTACGGCGAAGAGGACCACAAGGCGCTGACGGAGTTGGCGGAAGCCTACCGTCAGTTTCTTTCTGCCGCCAAAACCGAGCGGGAATGCGTCCGGGAGTCGGTTAAGCTGGCCCGGGCCGCTGGGTACCGCAGCCTGGAGGAAGTAATGGCGTCCGGAACAGGCCTGAAGGCCGGGGACCGGGTGTACGCGGACTGCATGGGCAAGGCCCTGGCGCTGTTCCAGATTGGCCGGGCGCCGCTGGAGATGGGCATGAACCTGCTGGGCGCCCATATCGATTCCCCCCGGCTGGATCTGAAGCAGAACCCGCTGTATGAGGACACGGAGCAGGCCCTGCTGGACACCCATTACTACGGCGGGATCAAAAAGTATCAGTGGGTGGCCATGCCGTTGGCCCTTCACGGCGTGGTGGCCAAGAAAGACGGCACCGTGGTGGATGTGGCAATCGGGGAAGAGGACAGCGATCCGGTGGTAGGCATCAGCGACCTGCTGTCCCATCTTTCCGGCGAGCAGATGGAAAAAAAGGCGAGAGTCGTCATTGAAGGGGAGGATCTGAACGTGCTGGTGGGCAGCCGCCCCTCCAAGACGGAGGATGAGAAAAAGGAGCAGGTGAAGGAGACCATCCTTTCCATATTGAAAGAAAAGTATGGTATGGAAGAGGAGGATTTTCTTTCTGCGGAGATTGAAGTGGTCCCGGCAGGACGGGCCCGGGATTTTGGCCTGGACCGGAGCATGATTATGGGCTACGGCCAGGATGACCGGATCTGCGCCTACACCTCCCTGGTGGCCCTGCTGAAGGCGGGCAGCCTGGAGAAAACCGGCGTCTGCCTGCTGGTGGACAAGGAGGAGATCGGCAGCGTAGGCGCTACCGGCATGCACTCCCGGTTCTTTGAAAATACGGTGGCGGAGATTATGGAGCTTTGCGGCCAGTACTCGGAGCTGGGACTCCGGCGCGCCTTGGCCCGTTCCCGGATGCTTTCTTCGGATGTCAGCGCGGCCTACGACCCCAACTATCCGTCTGTGTTTGAGAAAAAGAACAGCTCCTATATGGGACGGGGCCTGGTGTTTAACAAGTACACCGGTTCCCGGGGAAAATCCGGTTCCAACGATGCCTCGGCCGAGTATATGGCGGTGGTTCGCCGGATTATGGATGACAACCAGGTGGCTTGGCAGACGGCGGAGCTGGGCAAGGTGGACGTAGGAGGCGGCGGGACCATCGCCTACATAACCGCCCAGTATGGGATGGAGGTTATCGACAGCGGAATCCCGGTGCTGAATATGCACGCTCCCTGGGAGATCGGCAGTAAGGCGGATATTTATGAGGCAACGAAGGGCTACGCGGCTTTCCTGAAGGACGCGTAATCGAAGATAGGAAGGATTCATGCGGAACGGTTTTGTGAAGGTAGCGGCGGCTACGCCGCGTATCCAGGTGGCGGACCCGGTGTATAACCGGCAGCGGATGGAAGAGCAGATGCGGGAGGCGGCGGACAACGGGGCCAAGCTGATTGTGTTTCCGGAGCTGGCCTTGCCCGGCTATACCTGCGGGGACCTGTTCCTCCAGTCCCGGCTGCTGGAGGAGACGGCGGACCAGCTGCGGGCTTTGGTGGATGCCAGCCGGGAGGTGGACGCCCTGGTGTTTGTGGGAACCACGTGGCCGGAGGGCGGAAAACTCTACAATGTGGCGGCGGCCTTTTCCCGGGGGGAACTGCTGGGAGTGGTGCCGAAGCGTCACTTGCCCAATTACGGGGAATTTTACGAACTGCGCCATTTTGCGCCGGGAAACCTTTCGGCGGTGGATGTGGAATTTACCGACTGGGAGGGACAGCACTACCTGGTGCCTTTTGGTTCCCGGATCCTGTTCCAGTGTGAGGAGATGGAGGCGCTGACGGTGGGGGCGGAGATCTGCGAGGATCTCTGGGCCCCCCAGCCCCCCAGCATTTCCCATGCCCTGGCCGGGGCCACGGTGCTGGTCAACTGTTCCGCCAGCAGCGAGTCGGCCGGCAAAAGCAGTTACCGCCGGAGCCTGGTGGCAGGCCAGTCCGGCCGCCTGATCAGCGGCTATGTGTACGCGGCCAGCGGGGAGGGGGAATCTTCCACCGACCTGGTCTTTGGCGGCCAAAATCTGATCGGAGAAAATGGGACGCTGCTGGCGGAGGCGGCGCTGTTTCAAAATGAAATTACCTACGGCGTCCTGGATGTGGAAAAGCTGCAGGCGGAGCGCCGCCGGAACGGCACCTTCGGCCCCATGGATTCCCAGGGCTACGAGGTGGTAAGCTTTTCCCTGGAGCCGGAGGAAACGGAACTTCCTCCTGTGTCCCGGACCCCCTTCCTGCCGGCGGGAAGCCAACCTGCCTCCGCGCCGGATTACGGCCAGACCCAAGAACGATTCGAGGAGATTCTGGGCATGCAGGCCATGGGGCTGAAGAAGCGGCTGGAGCATACCGGCTGCCGTTTTGCGGTGGTGGGCCTTTCCGGCGGCTTGGATTCCACTCTGGCCCTGCTGGTGGCCGTCCGCGCCTTTGACCGGCTGGGACTGCCCCGGGAGGGGCTTCTGGCGGTCACCATGCCCTGCTTTGGCGCCTCCGACCGGACCTACCGGAACGCTTGCGCCTTGGCCCAGGCGGTGGGGGCCAGCCTGCGGGAAATTTCCATAAAGGACAGCGTCCGCAGCCATTTCCGGGATATTGGCCAGCCGGAGGAACGGCACGACGTGACGTATGAGAACGCCCAGGCCCGGGAGCGCACCCAGGTGCTGATGGACGTGGCCAACCAGGTAGGCGGCCTGGTCATCGGCACCGGCGACCTTTCGGAGCTGGCGCTGGGCTGGGCTACCTACAACGGGGATCATATGTCCATGTACGGCGTCAACGGCGGCGTACCCAAAACCTTGGTGCGGCATCTGGTGCGCTACTGGGCGGATACCTGCGGGGAGGAAGCCCTTTCCCAGGCGCTGTACGACGTACTGGATACGCCGGTAAGCCCGGAGCTGCTGCCGCCGGAGGACGGGCGGATTTCCCAGAAAACGGAAGATTTGGTGGGGCCTTACGAGCTTCACGACTTTTTCCTATATTATATGCTGCGGTTTGGGTTTTCGCCGGAGAAGATTTACCGGCTGGCCCGGAAGGCTTTTGGGGAGGACTACCGCGCCGGGGAAATCCTCCGCTGGATGAAACAGTTCTACCGGCGCTTTTTTGCTCTTCATTTTAAGCGCTCCCGCCTGCCGGACGGCCCCAGAGTAGGGGCGGTGGCTTTATCCCCCCGGGGAGACTGGCGGATGCCCAGCGACGCTTCCGCCCGTATCTGGCTGGAGGAAGCGGAGGCCTTGGAGGAGTAGAGAAAGGAGCAGCGTATGAAGCTGTTGGTGTTAGGAGATCCGGTTCGGGCGGCCAAATACCGCCCGGACACTTCTTTTGCCCAAAATACGGAAATGGTGGTTTGCCCCCGAGGCGCTTCGGAGGAAGAACTTCTCCAGGCTGGCGGGGACGCGGACTTTCTCCTGGCGGACGCCATCTCCCCGGTTCCCGGCACTTTGATCCGGCGGATGCCAAACCTGAAGTTGATCCACTCGGAGGGCGTAGCCTATCATGCCATCGACGGCGCGGCGGCCCGGGAGCAGGGCGTCTTTGTGTGCAACTGCAAGGGGGTTAACGCCGGCGCGGTGGCGGAGCAGGCGGTGCTTTTGATGCTGGGCTTGCTGCGGGACGTGGCGGCCGGGGACCGGGCGGTCCGGGAGGGCCGCCAGATCCAGGTCAAGGAGCGGGGCATGGTGGAAGGGATCCAGGAGCTAGGCGATTGCCAGGTGGGGATCTATGGGCTGGGGGATATTGGAAAGGCCACAGCCCGGCTGCTGGCAGCCTTTGGTAGTACGGTTTTTTATTACAGCCATCACCGGGCGGATCCGGAGGTGGAGGCAGGGCTGGGGATCCGCTGGGCGGAGCGGGAGGAACTGCTGGCCCGGTGCCATGTGGTCAGCCTGCATGTGCCGGTGACGCCGGAGACGGAGGGCATGGTGGACGAGGCCTTTCTGGCAGCCATGCGGCCCGGGGCGTATCTGATTAACACCGCCCGGGGAGAATTGATGGATCACCAGGCGGTGCGGCGGGCCCTGCTGTCCGGCCGGCTGGGCGGCGCCGGCCTGGACACCCTGTATCCGGAGCCGGTGTCGGCGGACAACCCGCTGGCCTCCTTGCCGGAGACGTGCCCAGGGCGGCTTCTTCTTTCTCCCCATGTAGGCGGTATTACGGCGGGAACCTTTACCCGGGCCTACCGGATGGTATGGGAAAACCTGGAGCGGGTGGCCCGTGGTCAGCGTCCGGAACATGTGGTAAACGGTTTATAAGCCGGGCGGGAAAGGAGCAGGCGATGGATATTTTCCGTGGGATTGGCGTGGGGGCGGGGATTGTCTTTGGGAAGCTGCGCCTTTTTCAGCGCGCCCGGATCCCGGAAAAAGGAAGCGGGAGAAACTGGGAAAGTGAATGGCGGCGGTTCCAGGAGGCCTGTGAGCAGGCAGAGAGGGAACTGGCGGAATTGGAGCGCCATACCTGGGAACAGATAGGGGAGCTGGAAGCTCAGCTGTTTGCCGCCCAGCGGTTGCTGCTGTCGGACCCGCTTTGGAGGCAGGCGGTTTTGGATTTCCTGCAGGCCGAGCAGTCCTCCGCCCAGTGGGCGGCGTATCAAGCCGGAGAACAGCTGGCGGCCAAATTGGAGGCCTTGGAGGATGCCGAGTGGAGCGCCCGAGCCGCGGATCTGCGGGATATGGCTGGCCGGGTGGTACGGCTTCTGCGGCAGCCGGAGGGGCATTCCAGGATCGGGGACCAGGCGGAAGGGCCGGAATCCCCGAGGGAAGATTCTTTGGACGGCTGTATTTTGGCGGCGGAGGATTTAAGCCCCAGCGAAACAGCGCAGCTGGATGCCGGAAAGGTGCTGGGAATCGCGGTTTCCCAGGGTTCGCTCCACTGCCATACGGCGATTTTGGCCCGCAGCCGGGGGATCCCTGCGGTGGTGGCCCTGGGCCGGAAGCCGGATCCGGATTGGGAGGGGCGGATGGCCGCGCTGGACGCCGCCGCAGGCTGCCTGTATCTGGATCCATCCCCGGAATGGCTGGATCAGCTGCAGGAGCGGCAGCAGGCCCAGAAGCAGAGACAGCGGGAACTGGAACAGCTGCGGGAACTGCCTAGTATCACCCGGGATGGACAGGAGGTTTCCGTCTGCGCCAACGTGGGAAATTTGGAGGAACTGGAGGCGGCCCTTGCGGCGAGGGCAGAGGGGATTGGCCTGTTCCGCACCGAACTGCTGTTTCAGTCTGCGGATCACTGGCCCTCGGAGGAAGAGCAATTTGCATTTTACCGCCGAGCGCTGGAGCGGATGGGCGGGCGGCCGGTAGTCATCCGCACCTTGGATATTGGGGCGGACAAACGTCTGCCTTACCAGGAGGCGGAGGCGGAGGAAAACCCTGCCTTAGGCTGCCGGGGAATCCGTTTCTGCCTGGCGCATCCGGAAATTTTCCGCACGCAGCTGCGGGCGGTTCTCCGGGCGTCCGCCTATGGCCAGGCAGCTGTGCTGTATCCCATGGTTTCTACGGAAGAAGAACTGGGCCAGGCGCAGGAATTTTTGTCTCAGGCACGTCGGGAACTGATGCAGGAGGGCGTTCCGGTAGGAAAGGTGCTTCAGGGGATTATGGTGGAAACGCCGGCGGCAGCCCTCCAGGGGAGAGAACTGGCGGAAAAGGTGGATTTTTTTAGCCTTGGCACCAATGACCTGGCGCAGTACACCTTGGCGGCGGATCGGCAGAACGCCCGGATGGCTTCCTACTTTTCCGGCTGTCATCCGGCGGTGTGGCGGCTGGTGGAGGAAGCGGCGGCGGCAGCCGGACAGGCCGGAATCTCCGTCTGCGTCTGTGGGGATCTGGCGGGAGATCCGGCCTTTACGGAGCCTCTGCTGCGGCTGGGCATCCGGCAGCTGTCCGTGGCCCCCTCCCAGGTGCTGGAAATCCGCAGGCAGGTGCGGGAAACCAGCTTGTAGAGGGAGAATAAGGAAGGAGGAAAAATGCGAACCATTATTTCTTTGGTAATCCTAGTGGCAGCTGCTTGTCTTGGTTTTATGATGGGGTCCGGAATGAACGACGCCATGGGAGGTGCCGCGGTATTTGCGGTTATTGCAGGGTTTGTCTGCACAATTTATGTGATCGATAATCCGAGAGATAAGAAGAATCGGGAGGAATAAGAAAGGGCAGAAAGACAGCCGGGAGAACCGACCCTATAAGGGACGGTCCTCCCGGTCCTTTCTGTCCGATGGGATGCCTACTGTGCTTTGACCAGGGCGTCCTCTATGGCCTGGAGCAAGGCGTTGGCGGTGAATTTCTGGCTTTCTGGAATCGCCAGG
>CALWEC010000138.1 GCA_944376945.1 uncultured Lachnospiraceae bacterium
CGAAGATCAGCGCCAAAATTCCAACGCTTAAGATTTTTCTCACCGAAACACCTCCTAAAATCGGGAGCAATTCTCCTGTATGGCGCAAGCTTTTCTAGGACAGAAAAACATGATTCGAGCCGTTCCCTTCTGCTCAAGGATATTGTAGCAGATTTTCCCGGATTCCGCAAAGTAAACCACCCGCTTGATTCAACATGAAAGAAACTTCCTGTTTTTCTTGACAACGTTTCATTTCCGTGATAACATGAAGCTAGCTTCATGAGAAGTTGGCTTCATGTTTTGGAAGGGCGTATTGGAATGAAGACCAAAGTCAGGGAATTGCGCACACAATTAAACATGACGCAGCAGCAATTAGCCGATCTCGTTCATGTTTCGTCACGCACCATTATTTCCATCGAAAAAGAACAATATAGCCCTTCCCTTATGCTTGCGTATCGAATGGCGGAGGTTTTTGGCGTAAGTGTCGAGGAACTATGCTGCCTAAAAGAAAATCGAGAACGGGAGGATAAACAATATGAAAAAAGCGCCGAGACAAAGACCCATCAAAGATGAAAGAGATGAACAGATCGACATACAGGCAAAAAGCAATGCGCTGGAATATATGGCTGCCGCCACACAAATCTTGACCATCCTTTGCTTGATGAAAGGCAATCCGGCATGGAAAGGAAGCCTGTCTTTGCTGTTTTTCGGAGTCGCCTTTGCTCTATTCTATAAATACCAGCAGTACACAGAAAAGCCGTACCGTCAGGTCGGCGTGGTTTTTCTAATGGTAGGGATTGCGCTTCTGGTGTGGTTCGGAATTACAGCATGAAAGGAACGAATATTTCTTAAGAATAAAGCCCTTACCGAGAACCACGCTCCCGCTAAGGGCTTTAACATATTTACGTATGAATTTTATGACCGCTTAGCCATAGCGATTACTCCCACTCGATGGTCCCCGTAGGCTTCGGCGTCAGATCCAGGCACACCCGGTTCACCCCCGGCACCTCATGGGTAATCCGCTCCGTAATGTGCTGCAGCAGGGCGAAGGGCACATCCTCCACCGTGGCGGTCATAGCGTCCCGGGTGTTCACGGCCCGCAGGATTACCGGCCACTCAAAGGAGCGCTTGCCGTCCTTTACGCCCACGGACTTGAAATCCGGAACGATGGTAAAGTACTGCCACACCTTGCCTTCCAGGCCGTTTTTGGCAAACTCCTCCCGCAGGATGGCGTCCGACTCCCGCACCGCCTCCAGACGGTCCCGGGTGATAGCCCCCAGGCAGCGCACGCCCAGGCCGGGGCCGGGGAACGGCTGACGGTATACCATATTGTCCGGTAGGCCCAGGGTCTTGCCGACTACCCGCACCTCGTCCTTAAACAGCAGCTTCAACGGTTCCACCAGACGGAACTGCAGATCCTCCGGCAGGCCACCTACGTTGTGATGGGCCTTAACGCCGTCGCTCTCCAGAATATCCGGGTAAATGGTGCCCTGGGCCAGGAACTCGATGCCCTCCTGCTTCCGGGCCTCCTCCTCAAACACGCGGATAAATTCCGCGCCGATAATCTTCCGCTTCTGCTCCGGGTCGGCCACCCCGGCCAGCTTATCCAAGAACCGGTCCACCGCGTCCACATATACCAGGTTGGCGTCCATCTGATGGCGGAACACCTCAATTACCTGCTCCGGCTCCCCTTTGCGCAGCAGCCCGTGGTTCACATGCACGCAGACCAGCTGCTTGCCAATGGCCTTAATCAGCAGCGCCGCCACCACGGAAGAATCCACGCCGCCGGACAGGGCCAGCAGCACCTTCTTGTCCCCCACCTGCTCCTGAATGGCGCTTACCTGTTCCGCGATAAAAGCTTCCGCCAGCTCGCTGGTGGTAATCCGTACCATATCTTCCGGACGTTTGTTGTTATCCATAAAATATTCTCCTCCTCGGTTGTTCTGTCATTCACCATCATAGCATATCTTCCGGCATTTTCAACTAAAATTTCACCGGTTTTCCCATGCTTCCGGCAGCCGGCGGCCCAGCTTCATCCCACCCCGAAATCCGTAATCTGGCAGAGCAGCTCCACGTCCGGGTCTTCCGCCAGCCAAGCGTACTCCTCCAGGAACCAGCGCACCAGCTCCTCATCCCGCCGGATAGGGGTAGAATTGTTGTTGTATACGTTTACCGTCCCATGGCGGAAGTACTGCTTCATCAGGGAAATGTCGCTGCGGATCATCTCCCGGGTCTGCCCCTTTATGCCCACCATCAGGCAGATGGAATCAAAATACGCCGCTACCTCCTGGGGCGTCCGGAAATCCGCGTGCTTGTTCAGCACCTTCTCCCGGAAGGCAAAGTCAAAGGTTTCCACCCCCATCTTGTAGGTCACCGGGATGCCGAAAAACGCCCGCAGCTCCTCCAGGCGGTTCCGGTAAATCCAATGGCTTTCCAAAATAAGCCGGCGCAGATGCTTCTCCTGGACCAGCCGCCGGATGTCCTCCAGCGTTTCCCGGGGCATTTCAAAACAGCTGCCGGAATTGATGGCCTCCAGCACCCCCAGCTTTCCTGTCACCCGGGCCAGCACCTGCCGGTTCTGGGCCGCCATCTCCGCCCCGTCCCGGCCGTTGTCCTCTATGTAGTCGCAGAAAGCGCATTTCCCCCAGGCGCAGGGGAAGGCCCGCAAAAGCACAATCTCCCGAGGGTTCTTTTCCGTTATCACACTGTAGCGTTCCATCGCTTTACTCTCCTCCTGCCAGCCGCCGGCGCAGTTCGCTGGAAATCAACGGCAAAAACGCCCCCACCAAAAGAAGCGAGATACAGCGGTCCGCGTAGTCCGTCAGAAACTGCACGGCCACAATGCTGCCGGTGAGCCCCAGAGGCGACCGGGACAGCAGCTGCACCAACAGGGTGGAACCCGAGGAAGTCACGCCGCCGAACACGGCGGCATTGATCAGGGCGCTGGCCAGGGTGCCCGGCAGGCTGACGCCCAGGCCCCTCCCCAGGATCCGCCATCCCTTCAGAGGGCGGCCCCGGAGCAGCAGGCCGCTGAAAAGGCCCGTCAGCATTCCCACCGGCGCAAAATACAGGGAATAGACGTCCACGGAAATCCCCATCAGCAGGCCGCTTAAAAGGCTGGGAACCATCCCCAGCCAAGGGCCCAGCAGCGCCCCCGTCAAAATGGTGCCAATGCTGTCCAGGTAGATTGGAAGCCGCAAAAGCAGCGCGATCTGGCCTCCCACCAGGTTCAGCGCCACCGCCATTGCCAGCAGGCAAAGCCGGAATACCGGAAACCTTCCGGATGTTTTACCACTCATAGGCCGGCTCCTCCTTCCCTACAGCCTTCCCTTCCTCCGGCAGATCCGGTGCCGGCCTGCCATTCAGCCCTTTTAGGATTCCGGACAGGAAAAGCCGCCAGAATCCGCGTACGTCCACCTGAGTCAGGACGCGGCTGTTGGGCTGCTTTTTCCAGAAATCCATGGCGTCCACCACCGTCTGGCCCCGGCAGAGGCCTTCCGTCTCCACCGCCAGGAAGCGGTCCAGGCCGCGGCACAGGGAGGGATCCAGAAAATACGCCACCGCCAGAGGATCGTTGATTACGCAGCCCAGGATGCCTTCCTGTTCCCAATGAAAATCCATATAGAAGCGGGTAATGGCGCGCACAAACGCCCCGGTCTCCGGATCCAGCCGTTCCATGTAGGCCAGCCGGTCCGGCGTCAGCACGATTTTCCGGGTCACATCCAGCCCCACCATCTCCAGAATCTTGCCCGCCTGGGAAAAGGCCTGATAGCAGATCTGGGCCGCATCCGGGTCGCACCAGTAATTGTACTCCGCCACCGGCGAGCAATTTCCGTGGCTTTTAAAGTTGCCTCCCATGGAAACCAGCCGGGGGATCCGCTCCACCAGCTCCGGCCTCCTTTGGAACAGCCGGGCCAGGTTGGTCAGGGGCCCCAGGGCAATCACCGCCGTTTCCTCCCGCTCCAGCGTCTCCTCCAAAAAGGCACCGGCGGAACAGGCCGGAAACGCCCCCGGCACCTCCGGAAGGAAGCTTTCGCCCAGGCCGTCCTGCCCATGGGTGTCCCGGGCGTCCGTGTACGGCGCCTGCAAGGGAGCCATGGCCCCCATGTATACAGGGATGTCCAAACGCCCCGCCTGCCGCAGCGCCTTCCGGGCGTTTTGGGCCCCCACGTCCGCCGGCACATTGCCGCTTACCGTGGTGACGCCCACAATCTCCAGCTCCGGCGCGGACGCCGCCAGCAGCAGCGCCAGCGCGTCGTCTATCCCCGGGTCGCAGTCTATGATTACTTTTGACATAAAAAAACCTCCTAAGGGCTTCCTCTTCCACGGCTCCAAATCCTCCGCAAAAAAGGCATGCTTCCTCAGAAGATACCTGTCAGCCTAGTTTTTTATACTGGGAGGTTTTCGAACCAGTTGTATGCAGCTTTTTGCAGTATAGCAGGGAACCGGCAGGAGCGCCAGAGGGGAAACAAAATTCCCCTCCCCACCCTGTGAAAATCCTTATCCCTGGAAGCCGGCAATCCCAAAACAATGATCCAAAGGACCGCTTCCCTTGCCCAGATCCAGCCCAGAAGCCAACGCCGCAGACACGAAAGCTTTGGCCCGCCGTACACTGTCCTCCAGAGAAAGGCCTGCCGCCAGCCCGCAGGCAATGGCGGAGGACAGGGTGCAGCCAGTGCCATGGGTATTGGGATTGTCAATCCGCTGGCCGTAGAACCAGGTCCCCTTGCCGTTCTGCATCAGCAGATCGTTGGCGTCGTTTAAGTGGTGCCCACCTTTGGCCAGCACCGCAGCGCCATAATTTTTCCCGATGGCAGCCGCTGCCCGCTCCATGTCCTCCGGAGTGGCAATGGCCATGCCGCTAAGCACCTCCGCCTCCGGGATGTTGGGGGTAATCACCTCCGCCAGAGGCAGGAAGCGGCGCACCAGGCATTGGGAGGCATCCTCTGCCAGCAGGCGGCTGCCGCTGGTGGACACCATCACCGGATCCACTACCACATGCTCCGCCCCATACTGCTCCAGCTTATCCGCAATCGCCTCGATCAACGGCACGCTGGACACCATGCCAATCTTTACGGCGGCAGGACGGATGTCCGTAAACACACAGTCCAGCTGCTGGGCCACAAACTCCGGCGTGGCCTCCTGGATCCCGTAGACTCCGGTGGTGTTCTGAGCCGTCAGGGCCGTAATCACACTCATGCCGTACATGCCGTAGGCCGTCATGGTCTTTAAATCTGCCTGGATTCCCGCGCCGCCGCTGCAGTCGGAACCGGCAATGGTCAGGACTGTTTTTCTCTCGATCATCTTTTTTCTCCTCATATTATGGATAAGTATTCTTCGCGCTCCCGCAATCGCCTGGCTTCCTTCGCACTCCGGCCTGGCGGCCTTCTTGCTCATGTCGCCCTGGCCTAGCAAATGCAGGGCCATCTAGGCAAGCAAGCTTGCCCATCTGTCCCTGCGCTTGCCTCCATCCACGCTCTTGTGAAAGCCGATTGCTGCGCGCTTCGCGCTCCCGCAATCGCCTGGCTTCCTTC
>CALWEC010000139.1 GCA_944376945.1 uncultured Lachnospiraceae bacterium
CAGAGAATGGAACAGCCCCTTACAAGTGTCCTTCTCCCCCGGTTCTCCCCATTTTCCCCCAAGTTATCCACGAGGATTTTCCCGCTTTTCGGGCGCAAATGCAAGTTATACACGGAGTTATCCACATTATCCACATTTTTTCTCCCGGGAGTTTTCCCCTTTTTTCGTCCTTTTTCCCGTTCTTTTCACAAAAATTTCGAGGATTTTTTTCGGATTTTTCCTTGTGTATTTCTTATTTTGTGGTACAATTAGAAGTATCTAAGGAATGGTTTTTCTCTTTTCCGAGGAAAAACATGTAAAGGAGTGAAATGTATGCGTTTTATCATCACGGGAAGAAACATTGAACTCACCCCCAGCCTCCAGGAAGCAGTAGAAAACAAGCTGAAAAAGCTGGACAAGTATTTCACCCCCGCCGCAGAGGCCCAGGTCACCCTCAGCGTAGAAAGGGAACACCAGAAAATTGAGGTAACCATCCCCGTCAAGGGACGGATTATCCGGGCGGAGGAGAGCAGCAACGATATGTACGCCTCCATCGACCTGGTGCAGGAAACCATTGAAAAGCAGCTGAAGAAATACAAGAACAAGCTGATCGACCGTACCCAGAGCGGCTCCGGTTTTTCCCGGGAGTACGAGGAAGAGACCTACGAGGACGAGAACCCCATCCAGATTGTAAAAACCAAGCGCTTTGCCGTTAAGCCTATGGATCCGGAGGAGGCCTGCCTGCAGATGGAAATGCTGGGCCACAGCTTCTACGTATTCCGGGACGCGGAGACGGACCAGGTGTGCGTGGTATATAAGAGAAAGAACGGTACCTACGGGCTCATTGAGCCGGAATATTCCTAATATCGTTTTCTCCGTCAACCTAGGGGCGGGCTGTTTTCCCAGACAGCCCGCCCTCTTCTGTTACCGGATTCCATCCCAGAGGGTTCGCCCGGCCTCCTCCGCCTGGGCGAACGGCCCCGGAAGCACCGCAAGCCCCCGGTGGCTTCCAAAATAATCCGTGTCAAACCGGATGTCCGTCCCGTCCGGGTTTTCAAACCGTTCCTCCGGCTCAAAGGCGTATCCCAGCCGGCCGCTGTCCACCATACGGACGGAAAAGCCTTTTAGGGCCTCGTACAGGTTGGTGCACAACACCGGGGAGCCCTCCGGGAAGCGTACCTCCACCGTGACCGGGGTCTGGCGGTCCACCAGTTTCCGCGCCTCTTTTCCGTAGGCCTGCGCGCCGTTCAGGTAAGCGTTCCCCTCCACCCATACCGGAAGCGGATGCCGGTGGGCCGGCTCCAGCTTTTTCATATCCGGCGTGTCGGTATCCAGATCGAACATTTGAATCCAATCCTCATAGAGCGGGTACGAATCCATCACATGGGTCCCCACCTCCCGGTTTTCCAGATCCGATCCCGGTTCGCTGTCCCGGAGGACCTCCAGCGGCTCCACCGGCCATTTCTGCACAAAGATGTTGTTGTAGAACCGGTCGTCCCCGTGGAGGAAGGTCATAAAGCCCATGACCTCCGTCCGGTGCGGAATGTGGTACGGCGTATAGCGGGCGCCGGTCCCCTCCCCCACGGCGGTAAAGGAGCCGCAGATTAGATTGTGGACCAGCGCTACGCCCTGGGTAGCCATGCGGAGGCTTACCTCCGATAGCAGGATATTGTGGTCGATCAGCGTAGGGCCATGGCTTACCTCCACGAAAATATCCTGGCGCATCATGCCGCCCTTCAGCGGCTTGGCGAACGCGGGCCGCTGGTTGTCGTGGAACAGGTTCTGGGTGATCCGGGTCCCCTGGGCCTCCCAGTCGCACCAAATCCCCATGGTGCAGTGATGGATATAATTCCGGCGGAAGATGACGTCGATGGCCGCATGCATTTTAATGCCCGCAATCTCGGCCCCGCCCAGCTCCATCATGTTGTTGATATGATGGATATGGTTGTCCTCGATGACGGAAAACACGCCGCCCATCCGGCCGATGATGCCTCCCTGCTCGCAGTGGTGGATGTTGCACCGGCGGACGGTATGGCTGCCCACCTTCTCCTTCCGCCAGCCGTGATACTGGCCCCGGCAGACCGCGTCCCGCTCCGTCTGGGGCGGGCTTTTTACGTGCTTCACCGTAAAATAGTGCTCGTTCTCCGGATCCAGGTACTTCCCTAGGGAGATCCCGGCGCACTTGCTGTTGCTGATCTCGCAGTCCTCAATGATCCACCCCTTGGACCAGTGCGGGCCGATCATGCCGTCCTGGTAGGCCGCCGGCGGCGCCCAGGTGGTGGCCGCCTTGTCGATGTGGAAGCCGCTCACGGTCAGGTAGCCGATCCCCGTTTCCGAGGGCATAAAACACTCCCGGCGGACGCTGATTTCCACCTTTTCCCGGTTGGGATCCTGATCCTGGAAATTGGCGTAAAAAACGGTTTCCGGCCCCTCCTGGCACGCATACCATTGATACACGGAGGCCTCCGGCTCCCAGGAGCATTCGTAGGGCTTCCCCTGGATGCAGGCCTCTAGGCTGGCGGCCTCGTACATCATACGGTCGTTCAGGAAAACCGCGCCGGTATGCTTGCTTTTTCCCGCGAAATACCAGTCTCCGTATACGTAGGTGGTGTACGGATTGTAATCCCCAAACACCGCGTTGTCCACCCGGTAGGTCCACACGCTCCCCTGATACGGCTCCCAGCCCTCCGCCGCTTCCGCCCCGGTGATCACCGCCCCCAGCGGCTTCTGGCTGCGGTAGACAATCCGCGCGTCCGGGGTCCCTGCGTTCCGGGGATTCACATACTCCCGGTAGATGCCAGGCGCTACCAGGACCTCGTCCCCCGGCCCAGCCTCCTGCGCCGCCTGGTTGATCCGCCGGAAGGGCCGTTCCTTGGTTCCATTGCCATCGAAAGGAGCATTGGCGTCTACATAGAGAATCATGGTCTTTCTCCTTTTCCCGTTTTTCTTCCGTCTAGCGGCAAGCAGGCAGAATTGTCAATCCCAACGTGAAAAAAGGGGCCAGCGCCCAAGCGCTGCCCCTTCCATTTTCTCTGATTCTGCCGTCTGGTTTCCTTCGGCTTGTTTTCACTGAGTCCGCTTTAGTCCAGCACGTTGCGGATGCTCTTGGGCGTCCGGTAGTTCCAGCTGGAAATCTTTACGCCGGTTTCCGGGCTGGAGGCATGTACCACACAGCCGTCCCCAATGTAGATGGCCACAT
>CALWEC010000140.1 GCA_944376945.1 uncultured Lachnospiraceae bacterium
GGAGCTGGTGGCCGATCCGGTGGAGAATACCCCTATCCAGGGCAACTTCCGCCTGGAGAAGGTGGCCGGGGACGGCACCACCGCTTTGGGCGGCGCTGTGTTTGAATTCTATAAGAAGGATGCCTCCGGCCAGTATCAGCTGGTGGACGGCACCAATACCTTCCGGGTGGATCTGAGCGGCGGCAAGGCCATTTATACCTCCGGTATGCTGGATCCGGGCGACTATATGGTGAAGGAGATTTCGGCTCCCAGCCAGGATGGCGTCCAGTACAGCGTGTCCGGGGAGGAAATCCAGTTTACCATCCGGGCAGGCCATACGGTGGATCTGACCGGGGCCAAAGCGGTAAAGAACTACCCGCAGATGTCCATTACCCTGACCAAGACGGGCGATGCGCAGAACGGCTCGCCGGTGCTGGCAGGCGCGGTGTTCCAGCTGTATACGGACGCGGCGGCCACACAGCCGTTGAAGGATCCGGTGACCACCAACGAAAACGGTGTGGCTACCTGGACGGGGATTGACCCGGGAACCTACTATATTAAAGAAGTAACGGCTCCGGAGGGCTACGCCCTTTCCGATGAAGTGCGGAAGGTGACCGTGCCCGAATCTGCGGCCACCAGCAATGCCAATGGCGCTCTGACGGTAGACGCCGGTTCCTGGGTGGACGCGGCGGATGAAGGCCGTCTGCTGATCCGCAAGACGGACGCGGACGGAACCCAGATGCTAAAGGGGGCCCAGTTTGATATCTACGGGGCGGACGCAAGCGGCCAGTACACGGTAAAGATGAACGAACAGCCGCTGACCACCGGCGGGGACGGCCTGGCCCTTTCCGGCCTGCTGCCGGCGGAGGCCAATGGCACCACCTACCGGGTGGTGGAGGTGAAGGCGCCGGACGGCTACACTCTGGACGGCACCTTTACGGAGCTGACCCAGGATGTGGTGGTGTATCCCATCCATTCGCCTCAGTACCAGGTACAGGGCGTGTCCCAGAACGTGGTAACCTTTGTCAACAAGACGGTGGGAAGCATTGGCTCCTTTAACCCGGATATCCAGAAGGAGATTTCGGATGGCAACGAGCCTTATACCACCGGCACGGTCAACGCGGAGGAAAGCCTGCTGCTGGAGCCCTACAAGGTGAACTTTAAGGTTTCCGGCCTGGCGAACGGCGCCAACGATCTGCCGGCAGATTCCTTTGTGGTGACGGACGAGGCCATCCGGCTGTACACCCTGAACCACGGCAGCGCCGGCGGCTATACGGAAAAAGCAGCGGAAGCAGGCGACTACGCCATCGATCATGTAACGGTGGCGCCGGCCTCCAACCAGGATGCCGGCCAGCTGGTGACGGCGGAGGTGCAGTACCGGACCTTCGGCAGCGAAGACTGGCAGACGGCGGCCTCCGGGCTGACCCTGGACCAGGAGCGGACGGTGGATCTGACCGGAAAGAACGCGGTGGGCATCCGGATTGTCTACGGCAACGTAGGGAAGGGCTTTACCGCGGAGGACGGCTTTACCATGCAGGTGACCTTTGCCAAGCGGGAAGGCAGCCTGATCGGCTCGGATATTCCGGAAGTGCGCCGGATTACCAACCAGGCGGTGCTGGATTGGTCCTATACCTATCTGGCTTCCGATGGGACCCAGGTGCCGGTAAGCGGCAGCCAGGAAAGCAACACGGTGGAGGCGCTGATCCCTACGGCCAACCGGCTGCTGCCTCAGGTACAGCTGACCAACACCATTGTCAACAACGAGGGCAGCAATGTGTTCTATACCGGCCAGTCCGTGGAATTCCAGGTGAAGGCGGTCAACGTCCAGAACCAGGAAGGAAACGCCCCGGATTTCCGGGAGCCGGTGATTGCGGTGGACCTGCCGGTCTACACCACGCTGAATGAGGAAGCGGGCTTTACCATCTACCAGACGGTTTTGGTAGACGGCCAGCCGCAGAACCTGGAGCTGGTGGAGGGACGGGATTACACGGTGCAGACAGAGACGGTGCCGGCGGTGATTGGCATGGAAGGCGGCCAGATGATCACCAGCGAAACCGAAACCACCACTCGCTATATTTTCTCCTTCTCCGAGGAGATTGTGCTGAACCCGGACACCACGGCCGGAGCCAACTCCAGCCTGACCATCCGCTACAGCACGGATATTGATTACAGCAAGCCGTCCAGCCAGGTGAACCTGTATTCGCCGGCTTACCTGAGCAGCCTGTACAAGCTGCCGGTTTCCCTGGAGAACCCTCTGGGACTGAGCTTTGAAGGCTATCAGGCGCCTACCTATGGAAACGAGGAGCTGGACGACGCGCTGAACACGGAACTGGAGTACCTGAACAACCCGGTGGGCGTAACGGTCCTGAACGCGGAGCAGACGGTGATGGTGAAGACCGTCAGCAGGGAAAAAGAAGGGACCTACGGCACCTCCCAGGTAGAGGTTTACCCCAACGAGAACGTGTACTACAACCTGACGGTGTACAACAACTCCACCAGCAGCCTGCGCAGCATCCGCTTTGTGGATATCCTGCCGTTTAACGGGGACTCTTATGTGTTCCGCGCCAACGATGGGATTACCGACCGGCTGACCACCATCCCCAACGGGGAGGAGTACGAGGAGATGCTGTTGGAGGCGGTGACGCCGGAGAACGGCTATGCCACCATCTACTACTATGTGGAGGCGGACAGCCAGGCCAACAGCTGGGTCCGGGACAACCGGGCGCAGTACACGGCGGCGGAAGAACTGCCGATGCTTTACAGCGTGGACGGAGATTACTGGAACGCGTCCAACGGCGGCACCTGGACAACCCAGAAGCCGGAGGACATGAGCCTGGTAACGGCCGTAGGCGTGGAGGTAACCTTCCCGGAGGGAGACTACCTGCTGCCTAGCGAGACCTATACGGTGAACCTGGAAATGAAGACCCCCGGCTACACGGCGGAGGATATCTCCATCTACGCGGACGCGGTGATGGCCAACTCCTCGGCGGCGGCGGTGGTCCGGGAAGGGGAAACCACCATCAACCCGACGCTGGATATTGTGGAGCCTAACAAGGTTCTGGTGGGCCTGAGCCTGCCGACCGGCTCCATCGGCGACACCGCCTGGTACGATTACAACAACAACGGCCTCCAGGATGACGGAGCGGAATCCGCGGCGGCCAACATTACGGTGGAGCTGTACCAGACCACGCTGACCCGGCACGGGGATACCATCTACCGTTCCGAGGAGAAGCGGATTGAGACGGCCACCACAGACGGCCAGGGCCATTACCTGTTTACGGGCCTGCCGTGCAACTACCTGGCCAGCGGCTCCCAGGAAGGTTCGGAGAACCCGGACGACTATGTGGGCGGCACCATCTACTACTACCGGCTGAAGTTTAGCGTGCCCAAGGATCACGCGGCGGCCATCCGCTACAACGGCGGGGAGGAGCCCGGCGAGACCTTTGAGACCGACAGCAACATCGACGCCAACGGTTGGACCGATTACCTGACCCTGTCTATCCTGGATCAGGAAGTGGATGGCAAGAACATCATCGTGGGCGAAGAGAACCGGACGGTGGACGCAGGCTATGTGGTTTCCGTGGCGCTGGGCGACCGGGTGTGGATCGATACGAACCACGACGGCATCCAGGGGACGGACGAGCCGGGCCTGGAGGGAGTCCTGGTGAACCTGTACCGGGTGGACGGCCCGCAGGGCCAGGTGGCGGAAGGGCAGGAGCCCATTGAATCCGCTTTGACGGACCAAAACGGCAATTACCTGTTTGACCAGCTGCCGCAGGGCTACTACGTGGTAGAGTTTGACGTACGGGCCTTGACCACAGACGGCTACACCTACCAGTACGCCTTTACCACAGGGGACGCCAACAGCACCTCGATGTTCTCGCCGGATGATTCGGACGCCCTCTACGCGGTAGGCGGCAACAGCCGGGTCAAGAGGACCCAGGTGATCCCGCTGGTCTTTGGGGAGAGCGAAGTCATTTCCCAGGACGGCGAAAAGGTGGATACCACTTGGGACGCCGGTGTGTGGGTGTACAGCGCGCTGGGCGGCTACGCCTTTGAAGACACCAACTATACGGACCTGCAGGATATTGACACCGGCCGGATGGACGGCCCGCTGCCGGGGACGCTGGTACAGCTGTACCGGGTGGTCAACGGCATCCGGGAGACGGAGCCCATCCGGGAGACGGTGGTAGGCGAAAACGGCCGCTACTTCTTCGACGAGCTGGAGGCGGGCCAGTACCAGGTGTACTTCCAGTTCCCGGAGGGCTACACGGCGGTGGATTCCGCGGACGGCGAAAAGACGCCGGAGACCAACCTGTCCGATACCAACGATTCGGACGTGTGCGTGTTCCAGGACGGCGATTACCAGAGCGGCTATACCGAGATCATCACCCTGGGCTACAACACGGTGGACGAGACTTGGGACGGCGGCGCCAACAAGCTGGGAGCCCTGGGCGACTACGTATGGTTCGATGAGGACAAGGACGGCATCCAGGACGAAGGCGAGGAGCCCATTGCCGGCGTGACGGTGAAGCTGCAGTACCGGATGGGCAACGCGGATACCTGGAAGATTTATCCGGGCGGCACCACCACCACGGACGCCCAAGGGCGGTACCTGTTTACCGGGCTGCCGGGCGGCGAGGACTATGACATCCAGTACCGTGTGGTATTCGACTTTGAGGATCCCACGGTGACCATTACCACCCCCAACGCGGGAAGCGATTCCGCCGTGGATTCGGACGCCCTGGGCTTCTACCTGGCGGATCTGGGGTATGTGACCACCACTATCTTCCTGGGTTACGGCGAGACCGACCTGACCTGGGATGCAGGCGTGATCCGCTCCACCTGCGGCATGGGCGACTATGTGTGGCACGACGCCAACCGCAACGGGATCCAGGATGAAGGGGAGGAAGGCGTAGCCGGAATCCCGGTGGTCCTGGAACGGAACAAGACCGGCCAGCTGGACAACGAGGCAGACTGGGAGGTGGTAGGCACCACCGCCACCGACGAGAACGGCTTCTACCGGTTCCTGGATCTGCAGGAGGGCTATTACCGGGTGCGGTTCCAGATTTCGGATCCGTACATTGTGACAGCCAACAACCAGGGAGACGGGGAGGACGCTTACCAGTACGATTCCGACGCCAGCATGGACATCGGGGACGACTGGTACCGCAGCCGTATCTTCTACCTGGAGGACGACCAGTACGACTGGACTTGGGACGCAGGCCTGTACCTGGAGTCCGACATCCCCACCGTGGTGGTGGAGGTGCCTGGGACCAAGACCGGGGACGACCGGGTGCTGTGGCCTTGGTACGCAGCCGGAGCGGTGGCCCTGGTGGGCGCCGGCGTGGTAGTCTTTGAAAAGAAGAGACGGAAAGGCTGACGCCGGGCAGACGGTCCGCTGAAAAGAGACGGTTAGAAGGGCCGCCGCGGTTTCCGCGGCGGCCCCCTTCCGTTTCCCGCGGAGGTTCCTTTGGTTTTCCCGCGGCGGCCTCTTCCAAGAGGAAGAAAGGGGAACGTTTTGGGAGAAAATCCCATGTTCTGTGACTCTGGTGTGATTCTCGGATGCTATTATAAAGCCAGAAAAGCCGAAGGAAGAAAAAAACGGCACAGAGAATCCCAGAGACGCAGAATGAAATAGAGAGGAAGATGATTATGAGGAAAGGATTGAAAAACGGATTTTTGGTTTTGGCCCTGTTGGTCGTTGGCCTTTGCTCGTTTGGCTTAACCGCCCAGGCGGCTACGTTTTCGGTAAGCCCCCAGACGTCGGACAGTCCCGATGAGCAGAAATTCCGGATCACCAATAACGGAGAGGCCGGTGTGTTTGTGGTAAGTACAACCGGTGAAAAGATTTCCCTGGAAGCCGGCGGTTCGGCAACCTTTACGGTTTCGACCTCGGAGCGGGTAGGCGTGACGGTTATCCGCGAGGACAACCCGGCGGACAACCGGTTCGTCAACTCCCTGAACCAGCATTACGTAACTCTGTACGTACAGTATGGAAGCGGTTCCCGGGAAGCCTACGACACCGCTACGGTTTCCCTGGATGAGGGACAGAAGCGGGTCAGCGTTCCTGAGATGGCCTCGGTAGGCTCGGAGATGTACCAGTGCAGCAACCCCAGCGCGTATGTGGAATACGGAACTTCCAGCGTAACCTTTAAGTATGAGAAGGTGCAGCAGAACCCTCGGGTCGTGACCGTGTACTTCATCGACGAAAACGGCTACGCCCTGGACAACGATACCTTTGAAATCCAGCCTGGCAGCAGCGCCTCCTACGAGGTTCCGGCCACGCTGCATATAAACGGCAAGAACTACAACCTGGCCGGCGGCCAGTCTTCCACCATCCACCAGGATTACAACGACACCACCGATTCCTACACCCGGATTTACCAGGGCGAGGCCCAGCAGCCGGCGTCCCCCTACACCATCTCCATCCGCTATCAGGACGCGGAGACCGGCGCCCGGATCGGCAGCGAGACGGTGACGGTTCCGGTCAACAGCACGGTGGATTTTGAGACCCCGGCTTCCTATGTGACCTCCGACTACACCTCCTATGAGCGGGCGGCAGGCCAGCCGGAGAACATCCGCCACACCTCCGGGGACAGCACCCGTACCTACACGGTCCTGTACAACCGGGTCAGCGAGCAGAAAGAGTACACCATCTCCATCCACCTGGTGGATTCCATCAGCGGAACCCTGCTGGACGCGGAGACGATCCGCGTGCCGGTAAACGGCACGGCCACCTTTGAGCTTCCCGGCTCCCTGAGCCACAGCGGGCGCAGCTACCTGCTGGCGGACGGCCAGGGGACGGAGATCCGCCACTCCTACGGCGGTTCCCAGAGAACCTACTACGTGTACTACAACCAGGAAGGCGCGAATGTACCCAGCGAGTACACGCTGACCATCCGCTACCTGGACATTTCCTCCGGCCAAGTGATTTTCACGGACAGCCAGACGGTATCCGGCGGAAACGCGGCCCAGATTCAGACCCCGGCCTCCTATCAGGCAGGCGGCGAGTCCTACGTGCTGCTGTCCGGCCAGGAGGAGACCACCAGCCACAGCTTCTACAGCCCCATCCGGACCTACGTGTTCTACTACCGGAACGTCAACGACACCGCCAATGCGGATGCGGAAGTCAACTATGACTACGTGACGGTGGTGGATGAGACCACCGGAGAGGAAACCGAGGAGCCGGTGACCACCGTAACCACCACCACCCCCGAGGGCGAGGAAGAGGAACTTACCTTTAACGAGGAAGGCGAGCAGATTCCGGACGAGGAAGTGCCGTTAGCGCCCACCGTGCCGGAAACCACGGCTCCGGAGACGGAAGCCGCTACGGAAGGCGCCACCGAGGGAGAATCCCAGGGCGTAGACATTGAGGACGAGGAAGTGCCGCTGGCCTCCACCGTCCCCGGCGCCAACAGCCAGGGCCCGTCCGCCGGCGCTGTCATCGGCATCTGCGTAGGCATTGCCGCTGTGGCCGGAGTGATCGCCGCCGTGGTGATTAAGAAAAAGAAAGGCGGAGCCAACGCCTAAGGCGCGCTCCCAGGCAGGAACATAAGAGGCGGCCGCACAGTTTGGTGCGACCGCCCTTTATGTTCCTGCCTTTTTTAAGGTGTGTACGGTTCCCAGCGGAAAACGCCCATATGGCGATCAGGAATCTGCCAGATCCCGCAGCCTAGATTCGTCCAGAATGGTAATCCTTCCCCGGGCCAGCCGGACCAGGCCTTCATTCTGAAAGTAGCGGAGCATGCGGGTCATTACTTCCCGATGGGAGCCCAGGTGATGGGCAATGGTTTCATGGGTAATTTTCAATTCCTGGGTCCCTTCCAGGGAGGCTTCCTCCAGCAGGAAACCGGCCAGCCGTCTATCCAGGCTTTTCCATAGGATTTGCTCCATCAGCCACATGACGTCGGAAAAGCGGGAGGCCATCCATTCGTTGGTATAGTTGGCGGCTGCCGCGGATTCTTCCAGAATACTCTTGTAGACTTCCGCCGGGATCACCCAGAGTTCCGTATCTTTTTCCGCCTCAATGGATACGTCAAACTGGATGGAGCGCAGGACGCAGGAGGCGGAAAAAAGGCATAGATCCCGGTCAAACAGGCGGTAGAGAGTGATTTCCCGCCCTCCTTCGGAGAGGATATACGCCCGCAGCTGGCCGGAACGCACCAAAAAGAGCCCGGCGCAGCCGCTGCTTTCCCCCTGGAGGAGGGTCCCTTTGGCAACACGCCGGGTTATCAGGCTTCCCAAGAGCCGGTTTTGCTGTTCCTGGTTCAGTTGATCCCAGATAGGGAAATATTCCGGAAAATCCATGAGGCTCCTTCTTTCATTTATTCTTAAGCCGCTCTTCGTACGGTGTCCGTTCTTCCTTGGGAATATCCAGGGCGTTCCTGGCGTCTTCCAGGGACAAATGGAGTGTATTCATGAGGCTGCGGAGGTTGGATTGGAAAATCACAGACGAATCCCCCTTTACCTTAGCATGTTTCGGTGGCAATGTCCACGAGATTTTCTGGCCCATACGCAAATTCTCCGGATGGTATACCATTTGTTGTTAGGGGGCTGTTCCGGAGGGGGAGCAGGCGAAAAAGGAAGCCTTCCTCCAATGCCTGTCCCACTTTCCCTGTTGAATCCGGCGGGAGGCCATGCTATAATGTTCGCAGAAATTTCCGGCGCGGAAGAGAAGGGAAGGATGGGAAGATGGAGACAGAGATACGGCAGGTGAAGGGAGAGGAGGGCCGGCAGGCCATCGCCAAGGCGGCGGAGATCCTGGGCCGGGGCGGGCTGGTGGCCTTTCCCACGGAGACCGTCTACGGCCTGGGGGGCAACGGCCTGGATCCCCAGGCAGCCGCCCGGATCTACGCGGCCAAAGGCCGTCCCTCGGACAACCCGCTGATCCTCCATATCGCCTCCCGGAAGGAGCTGCCGCCGTTGGTGCGGGAGATCCCGCCTATGGCGGAGCGGCTGATGGATGCCTTCTGGCCGGGGCCCATGACCCTTATCTTCCGGAAAAGCGCCTGCGTCCCGCGGGAGACCACCGGCGGCCTGGAGACGGTGGCCATCCGCTTCCCCAGCCATCCGGCGGCCCAAGCCCTGATCCGGGAGGCGGGGCTGCCGGTGGCGGCCCCCAGCGCCAACCTGTCCGGCCGGCCCAGCCCGACCACCGCCCAGCATGTGGCGGAGGACTTGGGCGGGCGGATCGAGATGATCTTAGACGGGGGGCCGGTGGAAATCGGCCTGGAGTCCACCATCATCGATGTAACCGGCGCCATCCCCCTGATCCTGCGGCCCGGGGCCATCAGCCTGGAGCAGGTCCGCCAGGCGGCGGGGGACGGGGCCTTCGACCCGGCCATCCTGGGGAAGCCGGACGCGGGCCTGCGGCCCCGGGCTCCGGGCATGAAATACCGGCATTACGCCCCGAAGGCAGAACTGGCCATTGTCACCGGAAAGCCGGAGGCGGTGGCGGAAAAGATCGCCAGCCTGGCGGCGGAAAAGCAGCGGGCCGGCTTCCGGGTGGGCATCCTTTGCCCGGAGGAAAGCCAGGGGCGGTACGACGCCGCCCTGGTTAAGACAGTGGGAACCCGGGCCCACGAGGAGACCATCGCTCACAACCTGTACCGCTGCCTCCGGGAGTTCGACCAGGAGCAGGCGGAGTTTGTGTTTTCGGAGGCGTTTGACGAAGGGCCCATGGGAGAGGCCATTATGAACCGGCTGGTCAAGGCGGCTGGGTACCGGATCCTTCCGGCAGGAGGCGGCGATGAAAAAATACCATAAGATTATTTTTTTGGGAACGGAAAATACCTGCCGCAGCATTATGGCGGAGGCGGTTATGAACAGCGTGCTGGGCCGCAGGCAGGTGCGGATCGAATCCCGGGGGCTGGTGGTGCTGTTTCCGGAGCCCCTGAACCCTAAGGCGGTGGCGGTTTTAAAGGGAAACCAGATGAAGCCGGCCAAGGAGAGCGCCCAGCCGTTGACCCAAAAGGATCTGGACGGGGAAACCCTGGTGCTGGCCATGACGGAAAAGGAGTGCCGGCAGGCAAAGGAAAAATTTGGAGAGACCGCGGACATCTATTCCATCGGCGGGTTTGTGGAAAAGCCCGGGGACATCGGCCAGCCCTACGGGGGCTCCCTGGCCGAATACGGGGCCTGCTATGAGTACATCGACCTGATGGTAAAGGTGGCGGCGGAGAAATTGCTGAAGGAGGAAGCGATATGATAGCAGTAGGAAGCGATCACGGCGGATTTGGCCTGAAACAGGAAATTCTGGCATATTTAAAGGAAAAGGGGCTGGAGTACCGGGACTTTGGCTGCTTTGAGGAAAAATCCTGCGATTACCCGGAGTTTGCCCACGCGGTGGCCCACGCGGTGGTGGACGGCGCGTGCGAGAAGGGGATCCTGATCTGCGGCACCGGCATCGGCATGTCCATGGCGGCCAACAAGGTGCCTGGCGCCCGGGCGGCCCTGTGCGGGGACTGCTTTTCCGCCCAGATGACCCGGGAGCACAACAACGCCAACATCCTGGCCCTGGGGGCCCGGGTGGTGGGGCCGGGGCTGGCGCTGAAGATTGTGGAGACCTTCCTGACCACGGATTTCTCTGGGGAGGAACGCCATGCCCGGCGGATCTCCCAGATCGAAGAATAGGGGCGCGGTATGGAAAAGCGGACGGACTACATTACCTGGGACGAGTATTTTATGGGCGTGGCCAAGCTTAGCGCCCAGCGCTCCAAGGACCCCAACACCCAGGTGGGGGCCTGCATTGTCAGCGCGGACAACAAGATCCTGTCCATGGGCTACAACGGGCTTCCCATCGGCTGCTCGGACGATGAATTCCCCTGGGCCCGGGAGGGGGCGGAGTTGGACACCAAGTATCTGTTTGTGACCCACAGCGAGCTGAACGCCATCTTAAACTACCGGGGCGGAAGCCTGGACGGCAGCAAGCTGTACGTAACCCTGTTCCCCTGCAACGAGTGCGCCAAGGCGATCATCCAGGCGGGCATCCGCACGGTGGTGTACGAGGCGGACAAGTATTCGGATTCGGCCGCGGTGCGGGCGTCCAAGCGGATGTTTGACGCGGCAGGCGTCCGCTATTACCAGTACCAGAAAACCGGGCGGAAGATTCAGCTGGAGTTGTAAATGGCAAAGGTTTTAAAAAAGGTTTTGATACTGGCCGGCGTGTTCCTGGTGGTAGCCCTGGCGGCTTTTTTCCTCCTGATCCGGAGCCGGGAGGAGGAACCGGCGGACTACCAGGCGCTGGAGCCGGCTACCCTTCCGGTGGTTTCCCTGACGGTGGAGGGCCGGGAGGTTAATCTTTTGTACGGCTATACGGTGGAGATGGACGAGGCCTACATGGGGGAGACGGTGACCCCCCTGCCGGAGGACCGGCAGCTGCCGGTGACGGTTTCCACGTACGGGAACGCCCTCACCGGGATTTCCTATGAGATCCGCTCCGCAGACGGCTCCAACCTGATTGAGCGGAACGCGCTGGAGGACTGGGAGGCCTCCGGGGACACGGCCCAGGCGGTTATCCCCGTGCAGGACCTGATCCTCCCGGACACCGAGTACCGCCTGAAAATCCAGGTATCCACGGAAAACCAGGAAAATATCTCCTACTATACCCGGATCCTCTGGGGGCAGGAGATGCACACGGAGGAAATGCTGGCGTACGTCCAGGGATTCCACAACGGGACCTTTGTCCCGGAGGAGGCCAGCCAGTACGCGGTGAACCTGGAGACGGACAGCTCCGCGGACAACGGCACCCTGGCCTACAGCAACATCCATTCCAGCTTTGAGCAGCTGACCTGGGGGGAGCTGAATCCCAGCCAGGTGGGAGAGGCCCAGATCCAGATTTTGCAGATGAGCCCTACCTTCGGCTCCTTCCTGGTGCGGTACGAGATCCAGGCAGAGGGGGAGAACGACCGGATCGGCACGTATCTGGCGGAGGAATATTTCTGCCTCCAGTGGTCGGCCCAGCGCTTTTACCTGATGGCCTATGAGCGGAACGTCAGCCAGGTGTTCCAGGCGTCCGCGGACACCATTACAGAGGAGGGCGTGGAGTTTGGCATCCTGGCGCCGGACGCGGTGGCGGTCACCGATTCTGGAAAGCCGGAGTCCCGGGAAAACGGAGAGAAGCAGTACCTGGCCTTTGTGGTGGGCGGGGAGCTGTGGAGCTATTGCCCGGAGAACCAGGAGGCGGTCCAGATTTTTACCTTCCGGGACGAGGAGGAGGCCGGGTGGCGGCGGAACCACCAGGAGTACGGGATCCAGACGGTGCAGGCAGACTGCCAGGGCAACGTGGAGTTTTTTGTCTACGGCTATATGAACCAGGGGGCCCACGAGGGGACCACCGGCCTAGCCTATTACCGGTATGTCAAGGAGGACAACGCCCTGCAGGAGGTGTTTTACATCTCCTCGGACAAGCCGTACCAGGTGCTGAAGGAAGGGATCGAGACGCTGGCCTACAAGAGCAGCCGGGACCTTCTGTATCTGAAGTTTGACAACAATGTGTACGCGGTGGACTATGTGGGCAACGAGTTTGTGGTAGTGGTGGAAAACGCCGAGGCCCGGGGCTTTATCGTCAACGCGGATCAGGACGCCATCGCCTGGCTGGAGGGGGAAAACCTTCAGGAGGCGGATACGGTGCGGATCTTGTATCTGGACACGGGACAGAGCCATGTGCTGGAGGCGGCGGAGGGCGAGTATTTGCGCACCCAAGGCTTTATCGGCCAGGACTGTATCTGTACCGTGGGCCGGACGGCGGAGATCCGCCACTCTGGCCTGGAGGCCCTGTACCCCCAGTATGCCATGACCATCACGGGGCCTTCCGGTGAGGAGGTTTCCCGCTACCAGTATGAGGGGATCTATATTTCCTCGGTGGAGGTAGGGCAGGGCCAGGTGCATCTGAACCGGCTGCAGAAAACCGCCTCCGGGGAGTATGAATACCGGGAGCCGGATACCTTAATGCAGAGCAGCGCGGAAAGCGTAGGGGAGGAGGAGCTGCTGAAGTCCAAAACCGTGGAAAAGCGCCAGCGGATCTACTGGCTGCCGGCGGCGGCCCCAGAGGACGCCGGAACGCTGAGCGTGACCTCGCCCCACCGGATCCTGTACGGGGAAAGCTCGGCCTTGGATTTGTCCCAGTACGCCTCAGGAAACAGCGGGGAGCGGTATTACGCCTATGCCTACGGCCATCTGCAAAGCGTGCGGGAGCAGGCGGGGGAGGCCATCGCCCAGGTCTACGAGCAAATGGGCTGGGTGACGGACCGCCAGGGCAGGCGGATCTGGCGGCGGCAGGAACGGGCGGCCCAGGTTTCCCTTTCCCTGGGGAAGCCGGAAAACGCGGGAAGCCGCCTGGAAGGCTGCCTGGAGGCCATCCTGCTCCTGGAAGGGATCCACGAGGACGCCGGGGCCCAGCTGTCCGCCGGGAAAAGCGCCCGGGAGATCCTGGAGGAGCTGCTGCCGGGCACGGTAATGAACCTAAGCGGCTGCACCCTGCGCCAGCTGTTTTTCTACCTGGACCAGGGGACGCCGGTGATTGCGGTAAGCCCGGACGCGGAGTTTGTGCTGCTGTCCGGCTACGACCAGTACAATGTGGACCTGTACGATCCGCTGACCGGCCAGACCAGCAAGATGGGCCAGAACGACGCGGAGGCCTATTTTGCGGAAGCCGGAAGCCAGTTTCTAGGGTACGTCCGTTGAGGGAGGCCGCCGGGCCTCCCTTCCAAATGTTAAAAAATCTTTACAAACCTTACAAAGGATGTTAAAATACCCATAGAAGTGGGAGAAACAGACGGATCTGGGGAGTTAGATTATGCAGTATATTATGAAGGGGGGCAACCCCCTGGTAGGAGAAGTAGTGATCAGCGGCGCGAAAAACGCGGCGCTGGGTATATTAGCGGCCGCCATTATGACAGACGACCCGGTGGTCATTGAAAACCTCCCGGACGTGCAGGACATCCATGTGCTGCTGCGGGCCATGGGGGAGATTGGCGTCAGCGTGGACTGGCTGGACCGCCATACGGTCAAAATCAACGGCGGCAATATCCATACGGTGCGGGTGGAGAATTCCTATATCCGCAAGATCCGGGCAGGCTACTACCTGCTGGGCGCGCTGTTGGGCAAGTACCGGCACGCGGAGGTGGCGCTGCCGGGAGGATGCAACATTGGCAGCCGCCCCATTGACCAGCACTTAAAGGGCTTCCGGACTCTGAAGGCCCAGGTGGACGTCAGCTACGGCTGCGTGATCGCAGACGCCAAGCAGCTGCAGGGCGGCCATGTATACCTGGATATGGTGTCCGTGGGAGCCACCATCAACGTGATGCTGGCGGCGGTGCTGGCCCTGGGCAATACGACCATCGAAAACGCGGCCAAGGAACCCCATGTGGTGGACGTGGCCAATATGCTGAATTCCATGGGCGCCAACATCAAGGGCGCCGGTACGGATGTAATCCGCATCCGCGGGGTGGAGCGGCTCCACGGAACGGAGTACACCATCATCCCGGATCAGATTGAAGCGGGGACCTACATGTTTGCCGCGGCGGTGACCCGAGGGGACGTAATGGTCCGGAACGTGATCCCCAAGCATATGGAGGCCATTTCCTCCAAGCTGCTGGAGATGGGCTGCGAGGTTTCGGAGTTTGACGATACCATCCGGGTGGTGGGCAAGCCCCAACTGCGTTCCTGCAATGTAAAGACGCTGCCGTACCCGGGCTTTCCCACGGACATGCAGCCGCAGATGTGCGTTACGCTGACGCTGGCAAACGGCACCGGGATTGTCACCGAGAGTATTTTTGAAAACCGTTTTAAATATGTGGACGAGCTGACTAAGATGGGCGCGCAGATCAAAGTGGAAGGCAATGTGGCCGTCATCGACGGCGTGAAGCGCCTGACCGGCGCGGAGCTGGTAGCCCCGGACCTGCGGGCCGGCGCGGCTTTGGTGCTGGCAGGGCTTTCGGCGGAAGGCGTGACCACTGTGGACAACATCGAATACATCCTCCGGGGCTACGAAAATTTCGATCAGAAGCTCCAGAGCCTGGGCGCTATGATTGAACTGGTGTCCGATGATCGGGAGGCAAAGAAGTTCCGGCTCCGGGTTGGATGACCGGCCGGGCAGAAAAGAGAACATAAGTGGCGGGCGCCATCCGGCCGGCGGAAGCGGGCGGGACGGCGCCCGCTTTATTTTTGGAAAGGCGGGAAACAGATGGATTTAGGGAAAGGCAGGACGCATATGGATTCCGGGAAAATGGGAGACCACGCGGACTCTGGGAAAGCGGGAGACCTTATGGATTCCGGGAAAGCGGGAGACCGCACGTATATTGGGGATTTACATATCCACTCCCGGTATTCCCGGGCTACCAGCCGGGACGGGGATCCGGAGCATCTGGATCTGTGGGCCCGGAAAAAGGGCATCCACATCCTGGGCACCGGGGATTTTACCCATCCGGCCTGGCGGAAGGAACTGGCGGAAAAGCTGGAACCGGCGGAGGAAGGGCTGTACGTGCTGAAACCGGAGTACCGGCTGGATCAGGAGGGGACGCCGGACGGCTTCCGGCCCCGGTTTGTGGTAACCGGGGAGATCAGCTCCATCTACAAAAAGCAGGGACGCGTCCGGAAGGTGCACAGCCTGCTGATCCTGCCGGGGCTGGAGGAGGCGGAAGCCCTTGCCCGGCGGCTGGAACTAATTGGAAATCTAAACTCGGACGGCCGCCCGATCCTGGGGCTGGACTGCCGGGATCTGCTGGAGCTGCTGCTGGAAACCTGCCCGGAAGGGATCTATGTGCCGGCCCATATCTGGACGCCTCACTTTTCCCTGCTGGGTGCCTTTTCCGGCTTTGACCGGATCCAGGACTGTTTTGAGGACTTAACGCCCCATATCCATGCCCTGGAAACCGGCCTTTCCTCGGATCCTCCCATGAACTGGAGGGTTTCGGCCTTGGATTCGTATTTCTTGCTGTCCCATTCCGACGCTCACTCTCCGGCCAAGCTGGGGCGGGAGGCCAACCTATTTTCCATCGAACTTTCCTATCCGGGGCTTTCCGCCGCCATCCAAAAGGGCCAGGGGCTGATGGGCACCCTGGAATTTTTCCCGGAGGAAGGAAAATACCATCTGGACGGCCACCGGAAGTGCGGCCTGTGCCTGGAACCGGCGGAGGCGGAAAAGCTGGGCAACGTGTGCCCGGTGTGCGGGCGGAAGCTGACGGTGGGCGTGCTGCACCGGGTGGAGGCGCTGGCGGACCGGCCGGAGGGAAGCCAGCCCAGGAATGCCCGGCCTTTTGAAAGCCTGGTGCCCCTTCCGGAGCTGATTGCCGCCGCCACCGGCGCCAGCGCGGCCGGAAAGAAAAACCAAGCCCTCTATGGAAAAATGCTGGCCTGCCTGGGGGATGAGTTCTCCATCCTCCGCCAGGTGCCGGAGGAGGATATCCGGGCGGTGGCCGGGCCGCTGGTAGCGGAAGGCGTCCGCCGCCTGCGCCAGGGGCAGGTACGCCGGACGCCAGGGTTTGACGGGGAGTATGGGAAAATCCAGTTGTTTACCCCGGAGGAAGCCAGCCAGCTTCAGGGGCAGATGAGCTTGTTTGCCCCGGAGCAGTGGAAGCAGTGGGAGAAGGGGGCTTTCGCGGGAGGAGACGCCAGGGCCGGCAAAGCCCCGGCGCTTGAGCCGGGAGCCAGGAAGAGGGAAGCGGCCCAGGAAACGGCGGCGGCCCAGGAAACGGCGGCCCAGGAAGCGGCAGCCCAGGAAGCGGCAGCCCAAGAAGCGGCGGCAGCCCAGGAGACCGCCGCGGAGAATCGCCATGCCGCGCCGGAAGATCCGGCGGAATCTTCTATTTTGGAAGGCTTGAATCCAGAGCAGCGGAAGGCAGTCTGCGCCCGGGAGCGGGCGGTGGCGGTGATTGCCGGGCCGGGAGCCGGCAAGACCAAAACGCTGATTGCCCGCCTGCGCTGGCTGCTGGAGGAGCGGCAGGTGGATCCGTCGCAGATTACGGCGGTTACGTTCACGCGCCAGGCGGCGGAGGAAATGCGCAGCCGCCTGCGGCAGCTGCCTGGCGGCAAAGCCTGGAGCCGGAAGCTGTGGGTGGGAACCTTCCATTCCTTGTGCAGCCGGATGCTGGCGGAAGCGGGAACCCCGGTTTCCTTGGCGGATCCGGGCCTGCAGCGGGAACTGGCGGAGAAGGCCCGGAAGAGGTTTGGGCTGGCTGTCTCCGCCTCCGGTTTTCTGCGGGAAGTTTCCTTATGGAAGAACCAGGGCGGCGGAAGCGCGCCGCCGGAGGGCTTGGAGGTGCCGCCGCCAGGCCGGATTCCGCCGGAGGCGTTGGCTTTCTATCAGCAGCAGCTTCAGGAGGCCGGCGTGCTGGATTTTGACGATCTGCTGCGGAAGGGCATGGGGCTGCCGGAGGAGCGGGTGGCCGGACATTTCCGCTATCTGCTGGTGGATGAGTTTCAGGATATCAACCCGATGCAGTACCAGCTGCTGCTGGATTGGAACCGGAAGGGACAGGAATTGTTTGTCATCGGAGACCCGGATCAGTCGATTTACGCCTTCCGGGGCAGCGATGCCCGGTGCTTTCAGCGGCTGCGGGAAACCTTCCCGGAGCTGCGCGCCATTTCCCTGGGGAAGAATTACCGCTCCACGCCGGAGATCTTGGAGGGGGCCCTTTCCCTGATTGCCCACAACGCGGGAGCGCCCCGGCAGCTGAAGGCGTCCCAGGCGCCGGGCAAGCCGGTCCGCCTGGCGGAGGCGCGGGGCGAGAAGGCGGAAGCGGCCTTTATCGCCCGGGAGATCAGCCGCCTGGTAGGAGGGATCGACATGCTGGGAACCCAGGAGGCGGGAGCCTGCCAGGGGCAGGAGATGCGGAGCTTTTCCGAGGTGGCGGTGCTGTACCGCACCCACCGGCAGGCCAAGGCCCTGGAGGAACGGTTCCGGCAGGAGGGCATTCCCTATGTGGTGGCTGGCCGGGAAGCTTTCCTCCAGGCTCCGGAGGCGCAGGGGACGCTGTACTTTTTCCGTCATGTGCTGCGCCCGGAGGATCCTCAGGCGGAAGCCTTGGCCCGCCGTCTGCTGTGGCCCGCCGGCGGGGAGGCGGAGCAGGCGCAGCTGGCGGCGCTGACGGAAAAATACAGAAAAAAGATACGCCGGGGAAAACCGGTAAAGCTGCTGGAGGAATGGCAGAAGGACCTGGGGCTGGATGCGCCGGAGGTATTGGACAAGCTGGCGGATATGGCGGTGCTTTACGGATCCATGGAGGATTTCCTGGAAACCCTGGCCCTGGGGGAGGAGGGGGATGTGCGCCGCAGCGGCAGCCGAAAGTTTGGGGCAGACGCGGTGACGCTGACCACCTTTCACGGCTCCAAAGGCCGGGAGTTCCCAGTGGTGTTCCTGTTCGGCGTCCGAAAGGGCCTGGTGCCCATGGAGACAGGAACTGGGACGGCAGGGGAAGGGGATGGCAGCCAGGTGGAGGAAGAACGGCGGCTGCTGTTTGTGGCCATGACCCGGGCCCGGGAGG
>CALWEC010000141.1 GCA_944376945.1 uncultured Lachnospiraceae bacterium
GGGACAAAGCTTTCTTCCGTCCGCTCCGGGGCGTTCCGGTAGCCCCGTCCCAGGCAGCTGCCGCTGATATACAGGGTTCCGGTGACGCCTACGGGAAGCGGGTTCTTCCAGGCGTCCAGCACATAGAGGCGGCAGTTGGGCAGCGGGCGGCCTGCCGTAATGGCGGACGCCTCGTTCAGCTGCTTCATGGCCACCGCCACCGTGGCCTCCGAAGGGCCGTACTGGTTGTACAGCCGGGCCGGGGTGCAGTTTTTCAGGCGCTGCAGCAGCTCGCCTGGGTAGGCTTCGCCGCCGCAGACAATGCTTTCCATGGTCCGCATGGCCAGGGAAAACTCCGGATCCTTCAGCAGGGCCGTGAGCCGGGAAGGGGTGGTGCTTAAAAAGCCTACGCCGTAGCGGCGGATACAGGCGGCCAGGGCCCGGGGGGATTCCTCCTCCCCCGGCTCAGGAAAGACCAGGGTGCGGCCGTTGAGCAGGGCCGCGGTGCTTTCGATGACAAAGGCGTCAAACACCGGGTTGCACAGGGACAAAACGGCTCCCTTGGCGTACACCGGCTTCATGGACTGGGCGAAATTTAAGAGCCCCCGGCGGGTAATTTCGATGCCCTTGGGCGTCCCGGTGCTGCCAGAGGTATAGACCACATAGGCCAGGCTGCCGCCGTCCGGGGCCTCCTGGGGCGGGGCGGCGCTGCCGGAAGCCGCCGGGCCGTCCGGTATTTTTCCGGCCCCGGCCAGCAGCTGAGGCAGCGTCAGGACCGGCAGGCCGCCTCCCTGGGGCAGTGTCAGAACGGGCAGACTGCCTCCCTGGGACAGCGCCAGAACCGGCCCGGAGAGGGCCGGGAAGCGCTGGGCGATCTCCGGCCAGTCCTCCGGCGCCCCGGTGATCAGGGCGGCGGCGCCGCTGTTGGATAAAACGGTTTCCATCCGTTTCCAGGGCCATTCCGGGGAAAGAAGCAGGTAGGCCCGGCCGGACTGGAGGATTCCCAGGAGCGCCGCCATCATACCGGGGCCCTTGGGCAGCAGCACCGCCGCCAGGGCGTTGGGGTCCTCCGGGAAACGGGAGGAAAGGGACGCGGCAATGGCGTCCGCCTGCCCGGCCAGCTGCCGGTAGGTGGTGCGCTCCCCCTGGGAGATGACGGCGGCCCGGTCCGGGAACTCCCGGACCGTCTGCTGGAACAGGGTATACAGGTCTTTTTCTTTCCAAAGCTTTTGGGTGCGGTTGAAGGTGTACAGCACCTGCTCCTGCTCGCCGGCGGACAGCACGGAAAGCCGGCACAACGGCTTGTCCGGCTCCCGCAGGGCTTCCTGGAGGATGTTGCACAGCCGTTGGTGAAGCTGGCAGATCTCCTCCTCGCAGAACAGCTGGGTCAGGTAGTCGTAGTCCAGGGAATAGCGCCGGTTGTCCTGATGGTTGCTCAGGTGGATGCACAGCTGCTCCTCCTGGTAGCCGCTGTAATGCCAGCGGCCGGAGAAGGTGACGGTGGCGTCCGGGCTTTCGTACACCTGGCTGTCCTGGTAGGAGAAGGCAATCTGGAACAGGCGGCCGCTTTTCCCCTGTTCCTCCGCGGCCATCCGGGCGATGCGGGAGAAGGGGAAGCGCTGATGCCGCAGCAGCTCGTACCAGGCTTCCGTCAGCTGCCGGTTAAACTCCTGCAGGCTCCACTGCTCGGAGATGCCGTTGCAGAAGGGCAGGGTGTTGACAAACATCCCCGTGCACTGCTTAAACTGGAAGGTGGTGCGGTTGACAATGGGGACGCCGATGGTAAACCGGTCCTCCCCGCCGATCCGCTTGAAATAAATGGCCAGGGCCATGTAAAACACCGCGAAAGGGGCCACCCGGTTTTCCTGGCAGAAGCAGCGGATGGCGTGGCTTAAGGTCTGGGGCAGCAGGAAGCTGACCCGCCGTCCCACCGGGCTGACCACGGCGGTCTTAACCGGTTTTAGGGCGGAGGGCTCCCCGGCATTCTTCAGGGTTTCCCGCCAGTAGGCCTCGTCCCTCCGGAAGGCGGCGGATTTCAGGTAGGCCGCCTCCTCGTCTAGATGCAGCGGGTAGGCGGGGATCTCCGGAAGCTTTGGCGTCTCGCCGGCCAAAAGCCGCCGGTACAAATCCGCGATGCGGTTGCACAGCAGGACCTGGGACCAGCCGTCGGAGATCAGATGGTGGGTTTTGACGACCACGCCGCCCCGATCCTCCCCGGAACGGAACAGGTAAAAACGGTATAAAGGGGAATGGAACAGCGGGATCCGCTCCCGCGCCACCGCCTGCTCCCAGCTTTGGATGCTTTCCGCGGAGGTGTGGGAGAAATCGTACACATCCCAGATCTGTTCCTCATAGGGGACATAATATTGAAGGGGGACTGCGTTTTCCCGGGTCAGCTGGGCGCGGAGGGATGGATCTGCTTCTAACAGCAGGTTCAGGCATTTTTGCAGGAGCAGGAAGTCCAGCCGCCCCTGGATCCGGATGGTGGTGCAGATGTTGTTGATGGAGGTGCCGGGAACCGTCCGTTCCAGGTTCCAGATATTCTGCTGGCTGAGGGAAAGAGGAAATTTCTGTCCATTGCCTTCCACGATCATAATGGCGCTCCTCATCCTTTCACACATAATCCGCGCAGCCTTTTTTGTGCGGAATCATAGAAGAATCACAAAAAAGACCGTTCAATCCTTACTATAATACTATTTTTAGACCAAATCCGCAATGCGTTTTTTGACATTTTTCTTCAATTTAACAACTTTGTAACGGAAAACGGGTTTCGTTCATACTTTAATACAGGAATTGAATGGAAATGAGGAAAATTGTGGAAAAGAAGAGATGTCTGAGCTCCCTGGAAAGAGGCCAGGGCGGCCGGATAGAAGATATGGACCCGCCGGGGGATCTTGGCCGGAGGCTGGAAGAACTGGGAATGATCCCAGGGACCTGGGTGGAATGCGTAGGAAAAAGCCCCCTGGGGGATCCGGCGGCCTACCTGGCGCGGGGCGCGGTGTTTGCCCTGCGGCGGCGGGAGGCGGAGCGGGTTTGGCTTAGCCGGGAGGGGACGCCATGGGAGTGAAACGGCTGGTGGCCCTGGCCGGTAATCCCAATGTGGGGAAAAGCACGGTGTTTAACGCCCTCACCGGCCTGCGCCAGCACACCGGCAACTGGACCGGCAAAACCGTGGCCTGCGCCCAGGGAAGCTGCCGCTGGGGCGGCCAGGCCTATACGTTGGTGGATCTTCCCGGCTGCTACTCTCTCTTGGCCCGCTCCCCGGAGGAAGAGGCGGCCCGGGATTTCCTGCTGCGGGAACCGGTGGACGCGGCGGTGGTGGTCTGCGACGCCACCTGCCTGGAGCGAAGCCTGCCGTTGGCCCTGCAGGTGCGGGAGATTGTGCCTGGGATGGTGGTGTGCGTCAATCTGATGGACGAGGCGGCCAAAAGGAAGCTGACCGTAAACCTGGAGGAACTTTCCCGGCGGCTGGGAGTCCCGGTGGTAGGGACCGCCGCCCGAGGCGGCCAGGGGCTGGATTTGCTGATGGAGGCGGTGGAGGCGGCCTGCCGGAACCCCCCGGCGGCTTCCCAGGAGGCGGCCGCTTCCTACCGGCGGCTGGCGGAGACCCCGGCGGCGGATTTTGTCCGGCAGGCGGAGGCGCTGTGCCAGGGCGTAGTCCAAGAACCGTCCGGCTGCCGGAGGCGGGACCGGCGGCTGGACGCCCTGTTTACCAGCCGGCTTACCGGCTTTCCCATTATGCTGCTGCTGTTGTGCTTCCTGTTTTGGCTGACGGTGGAGGGGGCCAACGTCCCTTCGGAGCTGTTGTCCCGGCTCCTGTCCCAGGCGGAAGCCTGGCTGGCTTCCCTGTGGGCCGGCAGCCGCCTGCCGCCTTGGCTGGGGGAGCTTTTGATAGACGGGGTGTTCCGGACCGTGGCCTGGATTGTCTCGGTGATGCTGCCGCCCATGGCCATCTTTTTCCCGCTTTTTACGCTGCTGGAGGATTGGGGCTATCTGCCTCGGGTGGCCTTTAACCTGGACCGGTGTTTTCAGAAGTGCCGGGCCTGCGGCAAGCAGGCCCTGACCATGTGCATGGGGCTGGGCTGCAACGCCGTGGGCGTGGTGGGCTGCCGGATTATCGACTCGCCCCGGGAGCGGCGGATTGCCATGCTTACCAATGTCTTTATGCCCTGCAATGGCCGTTATCCCACCATGATCGCGGTGATCTCCATGTTCCTTTTGGGAGGAGCGGCAGGGCCGGGAGCCTCCCTGTTGGCCGCCGTGTGCCTGGCCCTGGTGATGGTGCTGGGGGTGGCTGTGACCCTTTTGGCCTCCCGGATCCTGTCCGGGACGGTCCTCCGGGGCCTTCCTTCCTCCTTTGTGCTGGAACTGCCGCCTTACCGGAGGCCCCAGGTGGGCAAGGTGCTGGTCCGCTCCCTGCTGGACCGGACGCTGTTTGTGCTGGGCCGGGCGGTGACGGCGGCGGCCCCGGCCGGGGCCCTTATCTGGCTGCTGGCCAACCTGCCGGTGGGGGAGGGAAGCCTTCTGGCCGGGCTTACCGGCTTTTTGGATCCCTTGGGCCGGCTGCTGGGGATGGACGGGGTAATCCTCGCCGCGTTTCTGCTGGGCTTCCCGGCCAATGAGATTGTGCTGCCCCTGGCGCTGATGGCCTATACGGCCCAGGGAAGCCTTACGGAAATCCCGGATCTGGCGGCCCTGCAGGGGATCCTGGCGGCCCATGGCTGGACCTGGGTCACCGGGGTCTGCGTGATTCTCTTTACCCTGATGCACTGGCCCTGCGCCGCCACCTGCCTGACCATACGCAAAGAAAGCGGCAGCTTAAAATGGACCGCTGCCGCTTTCCTGATTCCCACCGCCGCTGGTATGGCCGCCTGCTTCCTGTTTCACGGGGCGGCGGCGCTGCTGGGGCTGGGGTAAGAGGCCTTACCAGGAGGCGATCCCGCTGTCGGTCCGGGACTCGCCTCCGCCTACCAAGGTCCCGTTTTCCATCCGCAGGATCATCTGGCCCCGGCCAAAGGAGGCCGGATCCAGATCCACCTGGATCTGGTGGCCCCGTTCCTGCAGCCTTCTCACAATGTTGGCGTCAAAGCCGTGCTCCACATGGAACTCCTTGTCCCGGATCCACTGCCACCGGGGGGCGTCCAGGGCCTGCTGGGGGTTCAGGTGAAAATCAATCAGGTTCATGGCCACCTGCACATGCCCCTGGGGCTGCATGTAGCCGCCCATTACGCCGAAGGGGCCCAGGGCCTTGCCGTCTTTGGTCAAAAAGCCAGGGATAATGGTGTGATACGTCTTTTTTCCCGGCTCCAGGGCGTTTACATGGCTGGGATCCAGGGAAAAATCGTGCCCCCGGTTCTGGAGGGAAATGCCGGTGTCCTTGACCACCACGCCGCTGCCAAATCCCATGTAATTGCTTTGGATATAGGAAATCATATTCCCTTCTCCATCGGCCGCGCACAGGTAGACGGTCCCGCTTTTATAGGGGTTGTGGACGGTGGGGGCCTGGGCGCTTTCGGTGATCTGCCGCGCCCGCTGCCGGCCGAATTCCGGATCCAGGAGATCCTGGATGTCCGTCTTCATGTACCGCGGATCCGTAATGTGGTGCATGCCGTCGGCAAAGGCCATCTTGATGGCCTCAAACTGATGGTGGAACAAGGCTTCGTTCCGCTCCGGGAACTGGAATTCCTTTAAGATGTTCAGGGCCATTAAGGCCACAATCCCCTGGCCGTTGGGAGGAAGCTCCCACACATCGTAGCCGTGGTAGCGGACCGAAACCGGGTCCACCCATTCCGCCTGGTGGGCGGCCAGATCGCTTTGGCGGATATAGCCGCCGTGGGCCAGGCTGTCCTCCTCCATCTGCTGGGCCAGCTGGCCGCCGTACAGGGCGTCCCCCTGGGTCTGGGCGATTTTTTCCAGGGTATCCGCGTGGTGGGGCAGCGTGACCACCTGGCCAGGCTCCGGCGCCTTCCCCTCCGGGGCGAAGGTGCGGAACCATTCCTCCAGGAAGGAGCCGTCCGGCTGGTTCTGGTAGCTTCGCAGGGCCCGCTTCCACATGCGGGCGGTCTCCGGGGCCACCGGGTAGCCGTCCCGGGCGTAGGAGACGGCGGGAGCCAGCACCTGGGTAAGGGGCAGCCGTCCAAAACGCCGGTTCAGCTCCACCCAGGCCTTGGGAGCCCCGGGAACGGTAACCGGCGTCCAGCCGCAGGCAGGCATAGAGGAAATCCCCTGCTTCGCCAGCGCTTCCCGGGACAGGGCCATAGGCGCCCGGCCGGAGCTGTTCAGCCCGTACATCCGGTCCTGGAACCAGACAATGGCAAAAGCGTCGGAGCCAATGCCGTTGGCGGTAGGCTCCACCACGGTCAGGGCCGCGGCGGTGGCAATGGCGGCGTCCACCGCGTTGCCGCCTTCCCGCAGCATCTGAAGGCCGGCGGCCGCCGCCAGGTTGTTCCCGGTGCAGACCATGCCGTTTCTTGCCAGGACCGGGTAGCGGCTGGCGCGGTAGGGCTGGTGATAGAAGTCGAACATAGATTTTTCCTCCTTGCAATGCCGGGGCGCGCCCCGGGGAATCACGGTGTCTTAATCGGAGAGGATGGAAAGGGCCTTGGAGGCGGAAATGTGCTCCTGCCCAAACTCCGCCGCCTTTTCTGGCTGTCCGGCCAGAATGGCGTCCAAAATCTGGAGATGCTCCTGCTGGACCCGGTCCACCTGGTTGTTGAACAGGGCCATATACCAGAAGCGCTGGGACTTATAGATCAACTCCTGGCAAAACCGCACCAGATGGGGGTTTTCGCAGAGCTGGATCAGGGTGCTGTGGAACTGCAGGTCCGCCTGCAGGAAAGCGCTGTAGGCGTCTTTGGTCTGCTCCATAGAATCCAGGCCCAGCCATTTTTCCCGGAGCCGGTTCAGCACAGGCCGGTTCCGCCGCACATCCTCCGGGGAGATGCCGCGAAGGATGTGGATTTCCACCAGGGAGCGGGCGTCGTACACGTATTCCAAATCCTTCAGGGAAATCCGGGAGACAATGGTCCGCTTCCGAGGGATGACCGTAATATAATTCTCGTACTGCAGCTCCAGAAGGGCCTCCCGCACCGGGGTTTTGCTGATGTTCAGCTGGGCGGCGATTTCGTTGACGTTGATGGCGGAGCCGGGGGGGAGGACGCAGGTGATAATCTGCTCCTTCAGATAGTTCAGCGCAAGGATTTTACTGTCGTGATGATTGATCAAAAAGGTTCCCTCCGGTTC
>CALWEC010000142.1 GCA_944376945.1 uncultured Lachnospiraceae bacterium
AATCCGCATCGACCGGATGCATGTGGAGACCCAGGAAGGGGTGCAGAAAGTTTCCATGGCCCTGGAAGGGAACCTGCGGGAGAGCAACCTGCGCCGCCTTCTCTGCCAGATCGGGAAAGAGGCGGAAAACTTCCGGATTACCGCGGTAAAATAAGCGGCGGGAGGCCCAGCGGGGCAGAACCGCCGAAAACCGTCCGGCCGCCCAGCGGGGCCGAACCGCCAAAAACCGCCCGGCAGGGCCGAACCGTAAAAAAGAACCGCCCGGCGGCGTCTTCCGTAAGGAAAGCGCCTGCCGGGCGGTTTTGCAGCCGTTGGGAATCCTTATTTGATAATGGTCCCGTACACTTCACCGGCAGCGGGAGCCAGGGCATTGGCCTCGTCCGTGTCGATATGTACGGCGGTGGCGTAGGAAGCGCTGACGCGGACCACCACATCCCCAAAGATCAGGGAACGCTCCGGGGAGTCGATCTTCAGGCGGATGATGTCCTTATCCTTCAGGCCGATTTCCGCGGCATCCTCCGGGGTGCAGTGCAGGTGGCGCTTGGCGGCGATGACGCCCTGTGCCAGCTCTACTTCGCCGGCCGGGCCTACCAGCTTACAGGGGGCGCTGCCTTCCAGGTCGCCGGACTCGCGGATGGGCGGCTTTACGCCCAGGGTGCGGGCGTCCGTCAGGGAAACCTCTACCTGGGTCTCTTTCCGGACCGGGCCCAGAACGGACATTTTCAGGGAACCCTTGGGGCCGATGACCTCTACCTTTTCCTCGGCGGCAAACTGGCCGGGCTGGCTCAGCATTTTCTTAACGGTCAGCTCGTGGCCTTTTCCAAACAGCGTCTCCAGATCCGCCTGGGACAGATGCAGATGTCTGGCGGAAGTTTCTACCAATACTTTACGATCCATGGGATGATTCCTCCATTCGTATAGTGTCATTTTTTTCACCTTTATCATAGCGCGGACAGCCAGGGATGTCAAGGAAAACAGCGGCGGGAGGCCCTTCTTTCGCCACTTTTGCAAAAGGGATTAGGGAAACCTGCCGCGTGGGGAAAGGATGGAAAAGAGCGCTTTTCCGTGGGTTCAGGGCTTTGCATATGGAAGAAGAATAACAAAATACAAGAAAAATTGCTTTCCCGCCTTGGATCCGGTATACTGAAGAGACGGAAAATGCCAGGGGCTCGGAAGCGGGCCCCGGAAGGAGGATGCGCCGGATGAATCGATTTTTAGAAAAATTTGTTTTGCCGGAGGAACTGGATCAGGCCTTGCAGAACTGCCGCGGCGTAGCGGTGCCCAGGACCAAGGCGGAGCTGTACGAAATGGTGTTTGGCCAGGATCACGCCAATTCCTATGACGTGCTGTATTCGGTGGAAGGGAAAGGCCTTTACAAGGAGGCCAATGTGGTCCGCTGTAAAAACGGGGCGGCGGTGAACTACATGGAGGATTATATGCGCCGGCGCGACCCCAACTGCATGTACATTGCGGACAAAAAGCCTACGGACAAACCTAGGTTTGAGGATGTATTTGGATACGATTTTGAGACGCTGCGTCAGGAGACCATGGAGTGGTTTACCTACCAGAATATGCTGGTGATGCCTTTTTACGCCGGAGGCCGGGCGTACGGCTATGGATCGCTGCTGGTCTGCCCGGCCAACGCCGCTTTTTTTGCCTACGCTTTGGCGGATATCCAGGGCTTTGTGCCGGTGGAGGAAATTGAGGGCTATGCGCCCCGGTCGATTATCTATGTGGCCCCTCCGTTCCGGCATACCCATTTCGGCGGAAAGCAGGCGGTGGTGCACCGGAGGCTGGACCGCTGCCATGAAGTCTATTCCTACAACCTGTATCCAGGCCCTTCCGCAAAAAAAGGCGTCTACTCGGTGCTGCTGGATATCGGGGAGCAGGAGGGCTGGATCACCGCCCACGCTTCCTCGGTCTGCGTGATTACCCCCTACGACAACGAGACGGTGATCATGCACGAAGGAGCCTCCGGCGGCGGAAAAAGCGAAATGCTGGAGGAGGTACAGCGGGACGACAACAAACGGATCCTGCTGGGCCGCCACGTGATCACCGGGGAAAAATACAGCATCAATCTTTCGGAAACCTGTACGCTGGCGCCTATTACAGACGATATGGCCCTTTGCCACAAGGACATTCAGCATCACAATGGCAAGCTGGTGCTGACAGACGCGGAGGCAGGCTGGTTTCTGCGGATGGACAACATGAAGCATTACGGTACCGACCATCAGTATGAGATGGCTTGCATCCATCCGAAAGAGCCGTTGATTTTCTTTAATATGGACGCGGTACCAGGCGCCACCTGCCTGATCTGGGAGCATACCATAGAATCCAACGGCAAGCCATGCCCGAATCCTCGGGCGGTGCTGCCGCGGCTGGAGCTGAAGAATATTGTTACGGAGCCAGTGGAGGTGGACGTCCGCAGCTTTGGGGTCCGGATGCCGCCGGCTACCCGGGAACATCCCAGCTATGGCATTATGGGATTGCTGCATATTATCCCTCCGGCCTTGGCCTGGCTGTGGCGGCTGGTGGCGCCTCGGGGGCATAAAAATCCCAGCATTACGGAAAGCGGCGATCTGGTCAGCGAGGGAGTGGGCTCCTACTGGCCTTTTGCCACAGGAGAAAAGGTGACCCAGGCCAACCTGCTGCTGCACCAGATCCTGGACCACCCGAGAACGCGGAACGTGCTGATCCCCAACCAGCACATTGGAGCCTATGAGATAGGCTTTTCCGCAGAGTGGATTGCCCGGGAATTCCTGGCCCGCCACGGCGGCGCCAAATTTAAGGCCAAGAGCATTGTGCCGGCCCGCTGCCCGCTGCTGGGCTACGCCATGCGGGAAATAAAACTGGAGGGCCAGATGATCCGCCAGACGTTCCTGTGCCCGGAGACCCAATCCCGGCTGGGGACGGACGGGTACGACGCCGGCGCCAAAATCCTGACGGATTTCTTTAAGGCGGAGCTGGCCCAGTACCAGACGGACCGGCTGGATCCATTGGGGCGGGAGATTATTGACTGCTGCCTCAACGACGGGACCCTGGAGGACTACCTGGGGATTACGCCAATGGATTGAGCGCCAGCCAACCAGCCGGTCCGGAACCGGCAGGGCGGAACTTAGATAAGCACCCCGGCATAGGTTATTAGTAAATCTCTTGACGGGGTGCCTTTTTGTGAAAACTTTTCCCCAACCCTTGACCGCGCAGGAAGAAAAGCATTATGTGGAGCTGCTGGAAAAGGGGGACCGGGCGGCGCGGGACATCCTGATTGAGAGAAATCTCAGGCTGGTGGCCCACCTGGTCAAAAAATACAGCCAAAGCGAGCGGGAAACCGAGGACTTTATCTCCATTGGCACCGTCGGCCTGATCAAAGCGGTGGATACCTTCCAGGCCAGGAAGGGCAGCCGGTTATGTACCTATGCCAGCCGGTGTATCGAAAATGAAATTTTGATGTTCCTGCGCTCGGAGCGCAAATACCGCCGGGAAGTCTCCCTTTTTGAACCCATCGGCACAGACAAAGAGGGAAACGAGATCCATCTGATGGACATTATGGAAAGCGAAAGCAAGGATATTGTAGGGGAACTGTACCAGGAGGGGATGCTGCGGCGGCTCCGGGACTCGGCCTCGGAAACGCTGACGCCCCGGGAGAGCCAGATTCTCCGGCTCCGGTATGGGCTGGACGGGGAGGACGGGGAGCGGACCCAGCGGGAGGTGGCGGCCAAGATGGGGATCAGCCGGTCCTATGTTTCCCGGATCGAAAAAAGAGCCCTGCAGAAATTGAAGGCCCGGCTGGAAGGATAGCAGCCGGGCCCTTTTGGGCGCGCGGATCCGGCAAAGGGGCTCACATAGGCAGCAGCCCCTGGGAAATTTTATTCTTTACAAAGGCAATAAAGGCCTCCGCCGCCGGGGGACGGTACTGGTTTTTCCGGAGCGCCAGATAAAAATACCGCTCCCAGCGGGGGCTTTCGATCTGAATCACTTTCAGGGGCAGCAGGGGCAGGATGTACATTTCCGGCACCACGGCGATGCCGAAGCCCTGGGCCACCAACCCGGCGATGGAGATGTCCTCCAACACCTCATAGCGGATCTTCTGGGTTTCCCCGATAGCGGCAAACAGCCCGTCCACCACCGGCCGCAGGCCGCTGTCCGGGGTAAAGGCAATCTGGGGATAGGGGACGGACATCCGCAGGTCGATGCGGTCGTATAGGGCCAGCGGATGGTTCTCCGGGACAATCAGCACCAGCTTTTGCCGGGAAACCGGCAGGAACTCAATGGCGTCCTCCCGCTCCATCCGGGAGCAGAAGCCTAGGTCGTATTGGCCCTGGTGGAGCCCTTCCAAGATGGTGGAGGTAAAGCCAGGGCAGAAGTGGAAGTCCGTCCCGGCCCCTTGGGGGGTCTGGAGAAATTCCCGGGCCAGCCGGGGAATCAGGGTCACCCCCAGGGTGCGGAGATAGGCCAGCTCAATGGGCTGCTGCCCCTGGGCCGCCTGGCGCAGCTTCTGAGCGGAGCTGTCCAAGCGCCCCAGGGCCGCTTCCGCGTCCGCCAGAAATTTTTTTCCGTACCGGTTCAGCACTACGCCGCGTCCCTCTTTCTGAAAAAGCGGCACGCCCAGCTCTTGCTCCAGGGATTGAATGGCGTGGGTAAGGGTAGGCTGGGTAATGCCCAATTCCTGGGCGGCCAGGCGGTAGTGCTCCCGGTGGGCCAGGGTGACAAAGTAGCGGAGCTGGTACAGGTTCATAAAGGCCTCCTTGCAGGCTTGTATTCCTATAGCACCAGCATACGCCAAACGGCGGGAAATGTCCACCGGAAGAAGAAACAAGAAAAAAGCAGGCGGGACAGGCTTCCGTATTCCCGGAGGGTGTGGTATAATATCTGGGCGGCAGGCAAAGTGCCGCCTGGCGCGCGCCAAAACGATCCGATTTGGGAGGTTCCTGTTTTATGGACTACAGAACGTACTTGAGAAACTATCCGGACAAAGACGGCAGATTCGGCCCTTACGGCGGCGTGTACCTGCCGGATGAGCTGATTCCTGCGTTCCAGGAAGTCAACGAGGCCTATCAGACCATCTGCCATTCTTCCCAGTTCATCAGCGAGCTGCGGCGGATCCGCCGGGAATTCCAGGGGCGGCCTACGCCGGTATACCACTGCGAGCGGCTGTCCCGGATGGTGGGCGGCGCCCAGATCTACCTGAAGCGGGAGGATCTGAACCACACCGGCGCCCATAAGCTGAACCATTGCATGGGCGAAGGCCTGCTGGCCAAGTTCATGGGCAAAAAGCGCCTGATTGCGGAGACCGGCGCTGGCCAGCACGGGGTGGCCCTGGCCACGGCGGCCGCCTTCTTTGGCCTGGAGTGTGAAATCCACATGGGCGAGGTGGATATTGCCAAGCAGTCCCCCAACGTAACCCGTATGAAGATTCTGGGCGCGAAAGTGGTGCCGGTGACCCACGGCCTTAAGACCCTGAAGGAGGCGGTGGATTCGGCCTTTGAGTCCTACGCCAAAAACTATAAGGATTCCATCTACTGCATCGGCTCCGCCCTGGGGCCCCATCCCTTCCCGCTGATCGTCCGGGACTTCCAGTCGGTGGTGGGCTATGAGGCCCGGGAGCAGTTTATGGAAATGACCGGGCTGATGCCGGATGTGGTCTGCGCCTGCGTCGGCGGCGGCAGCAATTCCATCGGCACCTTTATCCCGTTCCTGGACGACCCAGTGGATATTGTGGGCGTGGAGCCTCTGGGCCGGGGCCCCAAGCTGGGCGACCACGCGGCTTCCGTACGGTACGGGGAAAAGGGCATTATGCACGGGTTTGAAAGCCTGATGCTGAAGGATGAGAACGGGGAGCCGGCGCCGGTGTACTCCATCGCCAGCGGCCTGGACTATCCGGCGGTAGGGCCGGAGCACGCCTTCCTCCATGACCTGGGCCGTGTCCGCTACGAGACGGTGGATGACGAGGAGGCCATGGAAGCCTTCTTCAAGCTGTCCCGGTACGAGGGCATTATCCCGGCGGTGGAAAGCTCTCACGCGGTGGCCTGGGCCATGCGGGAAGCGGTCAAGATGGGCAAGGGCTCCATTCTGGTGACCTTAAGCGGCCGGGGCGATAAGGATATTGACTACGTGGTGGAGCACTACGGCTACGGGGAAAAGTACCTGTAACCGGCCCACAGCCCTCTGAGACGCCGCGAAAAAGCCGGCGGCGTTTGCTTGGGAGAAAGGCGGGGGACGAAATATCTTTCAGGAGGTGGAATGCGTGAAAGAGGAATTTTGGATCCCTTCGGCGGATGGAAAAAGAAAGATACATGGATTTTGGTGGCTTCCGGAGACGGCGCCCCGGGCGGTGGTGCAGCTGGTCCACGGCATGGTGGAGCATATCGGCCGGTACGATGCCTTTGCCCGTTATCTGAACCGCCAGGGCTTCGCGGTGATTGGCCACGATCACCTGGGGCACGGCGGCTCCGTGCTTACCCCGGAGGACTACGGCTTTTTCAGTGAGAAGATGGGCCATGTGGCCTTGCTGAAGGATATGTACCATGTGACCCGCATGGCCCAGGGGCGGTATCCGGCCCTGCCGGTGTTTGTGCTGGGGCACAGCATGGGCTCCTTCCTCCTGCGCCGGTATCTGACCATTTACGGAGACCGGATCCAGGGGGCGCTGATTCTGGGAACCGGCTGGGAGCCGCTGGGGGCGGTGCGCTTTGGCCGGATCCTGTCCAAGGCCGTCCTGCTGGTCCGGGGCGGCCACTACCGCAGCCCGCTGATCAACGGCTTGGCCTTGGGCAGCTACGCCGGCCGGTTTGGCGGGAAGCGCCGTCCCGGCTCCTGGCTCAGCCGGAATGAGGAGAACGTCCGGTCCTACAAGGAGGATCCCCGCTGCCGGTTCCGGTTTACCGTGTCCGCCTATCACGATTTCTTCCGCGTCCTGGAGGACCTGGCGAAGAAAAAGAATTTTGACCGGATCCCCCGGAACCTGCCGGTTCTGTTGGCCTCCGGCATGGACGACGCCCTGGGCGGCTTTACCAAAAATGTGCTGAAGGTCTACAACGAATTGGTAGACCTGGGCATGAAGGACGTGGACGTCCGCTTCTACAAGGACGACCGCCACGAGATCCTTAACGAGCTGGACCGGGATGCGGTATACGAGGACATCCGGGACTGGCTGGAACGGCATCTGGAGGAGTAGCCGGAGCGGTGGACCGCCTCCGGAGGAACCGCTGGATCGGAGAACCGCCTCCGGAGGGACCGCTGGAAGAGGCAGAACGGCCTCCGGAGGAACCACTGAATCGGAGAACGGCATCCGGCGCAGCGTTAAGAGCGCTGCGCCAGCCGCCGTTCTGCCTCTTCCAGGCCGGTATACCCGTAGGCCCGGACGGTGGCGGAGAGAATCAGCAGGGTCAGGTTTTTCCCTTCCCGCCGCAGCTGGTTTAGGAAACGGTGGTAGCGGCGGAGCGTGGGCAGGGAGTAGGTTTTGAGCTCTCCCTGGAGATAGGTTTCAAAGGAGGTATCCGTCTGGGTGTCCTGGGCGGAGGAAAGAGCCCGGTTCCCGGAAGCGAGGACCGGGTATTTTTGACGGTATTCGGCCATCCAGGCCAGCTGGATGGGCACAATCTGCCGGATTTCCTCCAGGGCATCGTCCGAAAGCTCCGGCAGCCGGGAGCGGAGGGCGGCAAATTGCCGGGGGCTGGTCCGCTCCATCATCCAGGCATATTTTTCCGCCAGCGGGTTCCGGCCCTGGGCGCGGGCCCGCTCCAGATCCTTCCGGTAGCTGTCCAAAAGCTCCTCCGGCCAGGGGGAAAACTGGCTGCGCCGCATGATAAAAAAAGTCTCCGGGTCGTCCTGGCAGGCGGCCCGTCCCCCTTCGTTGTGCACCTTTTGGAAAAAATCCCATTCCATGCGGACCAGCCGCTCCCGCTTTTCTTCTAAAGTCATGTCTCTTACGCTCCTTCCATCACATGGCAGCGCCGCAGCGCCGGATCCTGGATCCGGTCGTGGATGGCCCAGGCGTGGGGTTCCAGGAAATCCTCGTTTAAGGTGGTAAGCCCCTGGGCGTGCAGTTCCCGGACGGCCTTGCCGCAGATGCTTTCGATCAGCTGCACCTTCCGGTCCAGCCGGTTGACATAGGGGTTGAACCGGGGGGAGTCCTGGTTTTCCCAGGCCTGCCGCTGGACGCCCAGCTCCATCAGTTCCTGAAGCAGCGGGGCCACGGCGGGGGCCAGGATCGGCAGGTCCCGCATCCCGTGGAACATCCACTTATAGTAGGGGGCGTACCGCCGGTTCAGCAGGTAGACCAGGGAGACGGCGGCCTGGACAAACTCCCGCAGGGCCAATTCCGCCGCCACCGTCTCGCCCCGGCGCATGCAGCGGGCGTAGTTGTACTGGCCGGATTGGGCCATGATGGCCGTCCGGGCCGCCAGCTTTTGGATCCGCACGTCCTCCGGGTAGGAGGACAGGGCGGAGCGGACGGCGGAAAACTCCCCCAGGGGATCCTCAAACACCTTGCCGTTGGTGGCGGCGGCCAAGGCTGCGTCCGGCAGGTACAACCACCGGAGCAAGGAGCGGGGCGGCTGCTCCTCCCCCACAAACTGCCGGTAGAAATCGTGGATTTCCCGCACGCCGACCCGGCCGCCGCCCTGGGCGCTGTCCACGCGCCCCGGCACACCCAGAAAATCCTTCGGCAAGGCCTGGTAAGCCTCCTGCAGCGCCTTCCCGTAGGCGTCGTAATCCTCCTGGGTCAGCCACAGGCAGAAGGCAGGGCCGAAATCGTGATCCTGGGAGATGGCATCGTCAAAGCCCAGGCACTCGGAACCCTCCCCGGCCAAGCCGGCGGCCACCCGGCCGGCCAGCTGCGGAAACTGCCTTTCCAGCATCGGCTTTCCGTAGGTAAAATAGTAGCGTTCCGCCAGCTCCAGCCCTTTCATGGCCGCACCCCCGTTCCCTGGCCGCCCGCGCCGGCCGGAGCCGTATCTGGGGAGGCGGCCTGCTGCTGTGCGGATGTGTCCGGAGCCGGATCCGGGGAGGCGGCCTGCTGCGCCAGTGTATCCGGGGAGGCGGCTTGCTGCGCCAGCGCGTTCCGGGCGGCCTCCAAGTTCTGGCAGGTGATCCGGTAGCCTTCGTTTTCCCCGAAGCTGCTCCGGATCTCCGGCAGGGCTTTCTGATACCAGTCTACCGCCTGCCGGAAATCCCCTTCCCGGTAGGCCAGCTCCCCGGCGGCGGCTAGGGCCGCGCCGTAGTGGGCGTCCCGGGGGCCGTCCCCGGCCTCAAAGAGAGCGAAAGCCTGTTCCAGATGCTCCTGCGCCTCCGGAAGCCGGTTTAAGGACAGCAGGGAAAGCGCCATGTTGGCGTGGGTGGTGGCAATTTCCGCCGCGTCCTCCCGCGGGGCCAGGAGGGCCAGCGCCTGCTCCAGGAAGGAAAGGGCCTCCCCGTGCCGTCCCAGATCCTGGAACAGCTGGCTCATGTTGTTCAGCAGGCTGGCCAGGGAATAGCCGGAAGCCCCTAAGCTTTGGAGCGTGGCCAGGGCTTCCTGGTATAGGGAGGCGGCCCGCTCCCGGTTCCCGGCGGCCCGGTAGGCGGTGGCGGCGTTGATCAGGGTGGTGCCGTGGGCGGAGGTGCCGGCCAGGCCCATGTCCTGGATGGCCTTTAAGGCCTGCTTGGCCATATCCAGGGATTTTTCCGTCTGGCTGGTGCTGCGGTAGAAGCCGGCCAGCTCGTTTAAGAGGGTGAGGGCGGCGCCGGCGTCCCCTTCCTGCCGGGCCTCTGCCAGATGCTGCGTCAGGTAAGGCTCCACCTGCTCCAGCCGCTTTTCCGCAAACAGCCAGTCCAGATGTTCCAGAACCGCGCGTATATCCATATGAAACCTCCTGTCCGCCGCGCCGGGCAGGAACGCCGCCGCGGCCTGCGATTATTCTCCTTTCTAGGATAGCACAGCCAGGGGAGGCGGGTAAAGGGAAAAACGTCGAAGCGGCCCGAAAAGTTTTTGGCCTTTTCCCAGCCTTTGGCCAGGCAAATTTCTTGTTCCAGGGGACAAGATGTGTTAAGATAAGGAGGAAACCCATTCTCACTTACCAAGGAGGGCAGGCCATG
>CALWEC010000143.1 GCA_944376945.1 uncultured Lachnospiraceae bacterium
ATTGGGGAAGAGGCTTGATTCCAGAAGCTGTTCGGGAAATTTTGAGACATGGATTTGAAGATCTGAATCTGTCTAAAATATGGTGCGGATATTTTGATGGAAACCAAAAATCCAAACGGGTTCAGGAAAAATGCGGTTTTCATTATCATCATACAAGTAAAAATGTTCCTTGCGCGATAGAGGGCGTTTTACGTACGGAACACATATCCTGCCAGACGAAAGAAGAATGGAGAAACATGAAAGAAGGAATGGAATACGGATGGATATTATGTGAAAAGTAACGAAAGCAGAGGAGGTTCCCCTATAAACATCAATACAAATAATCTTGTTTCTATTACGGAAGCGAACCAGAACTTCTCCAAGGTTGCACGTCTTGTAGATGAGAGTGGGACAGTCATTATATGAAAGAACAATGTGCCTCGTTACCTTGTCATGGAGTTCTCAGCAGCAGAACCGGAACCGATGGCTGCCGCAAACAGGAAGGTCAACAGGTACACATACCGCAATTCCCCCCATGCGGTACGCCAAGGGGATCCGCAGGTCCAAACCCTCATAGCGCGCCATGTTTTGCGTCCCTGCAGACAGGCCAGGCCCCAGGCCCCCAACACGGTCAAGGCCAGGAGAAGGGGAACTGCGGTAACGAATGTTCAAACGCAGCCAATTAAGAAGCGGACCGGTTGATAGAAGGCAGGGCGCGAAACAGCAGGTACAGGGCGAACAAAAGGGCGCTGATGCCCCAGGTTAAAGGGTAGGCCCAGAAAATCACCTGGATCGAGTGGATAAACCGCAGGGCAACGGTTATGTAGGTAATGCGCAGGGCGCACCAGATGGCCAGCATAACGGCCATGGGGATAATGGGGCGGCCCAGCCCCCGCAGAAGCCCGGCGCTGCAGTGGCTGAAGGCCAGGAGAAAATAAAACAGGGAGGCGGTGTGGGCCTGCTGTACGCCAAAGGCTACCACGGCGGCTTCGCTGTTAAAGGCATGGATAAAGATAGGGGCCAGGAGAAAGATAATCACACCGATCCCTTCCGCCAGGCAGACGCTGGTCAAAAGGCCAAAGCGCATTCCCTTCCGCACCCGGTCCGGCCGTTTGGCCCCTAGGTTTTGGCTGACAAAGGTGGCCAGGGCCATGGAAAAGGATGTAATGGGCAAAAACACAAAGCCCTCCACCTTGGTATAGGCCGCGCAGCCGGCCATGGCCTGGGAGCCAAAGCTGTTGATGCTGGCCTGTACCACCACATTGGCCAGGGAAATTACAGAATTCTGGACCCCGGAAGGCACCCCCTGCCGGATGACGGCCCGCAGCGTGGGGCCGTGGAAGCGCACCTGGCGCCAGCGGACGCCAAAGGCAGATTTTTCCCGGCTCAGCTTGCGGAAGGCCAGGAAGGCGCTGAGGGTCTGGGAAAGGATGGTGGCCACAGCCGCGGATCCGACGCCCATGTGGAAGCCGGCGATAAAAAGCAGATCCAGCACCACGTTCAGCAAGGAGGCGGCGATCAGATAGCACATAGGGCTGCGGCTGTCCCCGGTGGACTGGAGGATGCCGGCCCCTACGTTATACAGTACCACCGGGATGGAACCCATAAAGTAAATGCGGAAATAGATGACAGAATTTCCGATTACGTTGTCCGGCGTGCCCATCCAGCGGAGGATCTGGGGCGTAAACGCAATGCCGATTACCGTCAGGGCGGCGCCGGCCGCCAGGCCCAGGGCCACGGTGGTGTGTACCGTCCGGCGGAGCGAATCGTCGTCCCCGGAGCCAAAGTGCCGGGCCACCAAAACGCCGGCTCCCAAGCTGACCCCGTTGACAAAACCGGTCAGCAGAAAGATCAGGCTGCCGGAAGAGCCTACGGCCGCCAGCGCTTCGTCCCCAATAAAATTCCCTACAATCAGAGAATCCACCGCATTGTACAGCTGTTGGAACAGGTTGCTGAAAAAAATGGGGATGGCAAACAGAAGCATAGACGTGGCCACGGAACGCGTGGTTAACCCACGCACATTTTGACTCATAAGTTTCCCTCTCTTTTTGGCAAAATCCCGGGTTGGTGTGCGACGATTTTGCTGGTATTCGTAAAGAAAACAATTTGTTGGATGCAATTTCATTCTATTACCATATATAGTGGCTTGTCAAGTACGTGTGAGAAAAAGATCCCAAGGCCTTCGTACAAAATGTAGGAAGAAGGACAAAATTTCCCGGCACTATGTGGATATTCTTTTTTCTTATTTTCTGCTAAAATGGAAAAAACAAGAACGATGGGAGGTTTTTGCGATGATTATAATCGGCGAAAAAATCAATGGCTCCATTCCTGTCGTGGCAGAAGCGATTGCCAATCGTGACGCGGAATTTATCAAAAACCGCGCCATTATGCAGGCGGAAGCCAACGCTTCCTTCATCGACTGCTGCGCGTCGGTGCCGGAAGAGCAGGAAGTGGAGACCCTTCATTGGATGATTGACTGCATTCAGGAAGTAACAGATCTTCCGATTTCCGTAGACAGCCCCAGCCCGGCGGTTCTGGCGGAAGCGTACAAGTTCTGCAAACGCCCTGGACTGTTCAATTCCGTTTCCGGCGAAGGCAACAAGCTGGACACCATCTTCCCGATCATGGCTCAGCCGGGCAATGAGAAATGGGAAGTAATCGCCCTGCTCAGCGATGACACGGGTATCCCCAAGAGCGCGGCAGACCGTCTGCGCGTGTTTGAGAAGATCATGGCCAAGGCCAAGGAGTACGGCATTGCCCCCAGCCGCATCCATGTGGATCCCCTGGTAGAGATGCTCTGCACCTCCGAGAACGGCATTGAGACCAACATCGAGGTCATCAAGACCGTGCGGGCCCAGTATCCGGACATCCACATCACCGCGGCGGTAAGCAACATTTCCTTCAACCTGCCGGTGAGAAAGCTGATCAACCTGGGCTTCCTGGTTCTGGCGATGAACGCGGGCCTGGACAGCGCCATTATGGATCCGGTAAACCGCGATATGCTGGGTATGGTATACTCCACCGAGGCTCTGCTGGGCCTGGACGACTACTGCATGGAGTACATCGGCGCGTATCGGGACGGCCTGATCGGCCCCAAGAAATAAAAGGCAGCATGAAATAGACTGCCGGAGGAATTCCAGGTTCCGCTTGACGGCAGTGTATGATAAAAAAGTATAGAGAAAATCAAAGAGGAGGAACAAGACAATGAGCAAGATTCAGGAAGTAGCAAGCGCGGTAGAGATGGGTAAATCCAAAATCGTTGGCGGCCTGACCCAGGAGGCTCTGAACGAGGGCGCTTCCGCGGTAGACGTTCTGAACGCCATGATCGACGCCATGGGCGTGGTAGGCGAGAAGTTCAAAAACAACGAGATCTTCGTACCGGAAATGCTGGTAGCGGCCCGCGCCATGAAGAAGGGCGTTGAGGTTCTGAAGCCCCACCTGGCCAGCGGCGAAGCTGGAAAGGCTGGCAAGGTTATCATCGGCACCGTGGCTGGCGACCTGCATGATATCGGCAAGAACCTGGTTGCCATGATGATCGAGAGCGCTGGCTTTGAAGTCATCGACCTGGGCGTGGATGTGCCTACGGAGAAATTCCTGGAGGCTCTGAAGGCCAATCCGGATGTCAAGATCGTGGCTCTGTCCGCTCTGCTGACCACCACCATGCCGGCTATGAAGGCTACGGTAGAGGCTCTGAACGCGCTGGAGAACCGCGGCGCGATCAAGGTTATGGTAGGCGGCGCGCCTATCACCCAGGCTTTCGCGGACGAGATCGGCGCCGATGCCTATACGGCGGATGCGGCTTCCGCGGCTCAGAAGGCCAAAGAGCTGGCTGCGTAAGCAAAAACCAAACCCAAAAGGCAAAAACGAGAAGGGCCGGCGGAATCCGCCGGCTCTTTTTATAGGAAAACAGCCCTGCTCCCAGGCAGCGCATTTTCAAAAAATCGCTTTGACGATACCGCGCAGTGTGCTATACTGAAGGCAAACGGGCATCGGAGGATGCCGGAAGAGGAGAGAACAATGGCAGTTTATACCGTGTCGTTTCCTAAGGAAAATAAAAAGATTTCCGTAGAAGAAGGAACCACTTTGCTGGACGCCCAGATCCAGGCAGGGCTTCAGCCCAACGCTCCCTGCGGCGGCCAGGGAAAGTGCGGAAAATGCCTGGTGCGGATGCAGGTTCCCGGCCAGGAGCCCCAGGTGGTAAAGGCTTGCTGCCAGCCGGTAACCTGTGATGTAACGGTGGAAACCCTGGGGAAGGAAACCCTGCGGGTGCTGACAGAAGGAACGGCCCAGCTGGGCGGGTTATCCCCGGAACTGCGCCGCCTGCACCTGCGCCTGCCCTCCCGCCGGGATCACTGGGAATTTTCCGAGTGGGAGCGGCTTTGCCTGGCCCTGCAGGAAGCGGGGGCCCCGGTGGAACCGGGCAGCCCGGAGGCGGCCGCGGGAGCGGACGGCCCGGAGCTGCGGGAACCGGATCTGCATGTGGCGCGGCTGCTGGCCCAGGTGGGCGGCGTCCCGGACGGGGAGCTGACCGCGGTGATGAGCGGAAGCCGGATCCTGGATCTGTACCAGGGGGAGGACCGCCGGCTGCTGGCGGCGGCCTTTGACATTGGCACCACCTCCATTGCCGGGTATTTGCTGGATCTGGAAAGCGGGCAGGATCTGGCCACAGACTCGGCCATGAACCCCCAGTTCCCCTTTGGAGCGGACGTGATCCAGCGCTCGGATCACGCGCTGGAGGGGGATTTGGAGGCTTTAAGCCGCTGCGTGCGCCAGGAGGTCAACGCCATGCTGGGACGTCTCTGCCAGAAAGCAGGCGTCCGCCGGGCGGATGTGTACCAGATGAGCCTGGTGGGCAATTCCTGTATGCACCCTCTGTGCCTGGGTCTGCTGCCGGAGTCCTTGGTGCATGCGCCTTACCAGCCGGTGTTCCGGGAAACCCTGCGGGTCCCGGCTGCGGCGATGGGCGTGGAGGCGGGCCAGGGAGCGGAGATGGTCTGGCTGCCGCTGATCGCCGGGTTTGTAGGGGCGGATACGGTAGGAGGCCTGCTGGCCACCCGCCTGGGGGAGGAAGACCCGCTGACCTTGCTGATCGACATTGGGACCAACGGCGAGCTGGTCCTGGGGAACCGGACGCGGCGGATTGCCTGCTCCACGGCAGCGGGACCGGCGCTGGAGGGCGCCAAGATTTCCTGCGGCATGCGTGGGTCGGACGGGGCCATTGAGCATGTTTGGGTGGAGGACGGAGCGCTGCGCTGCCAGGTCATCGGCGGAGGCCGCGCCGTGGGAATCTGCGGTTCCGGCCTGATCGACGCCATCGCCTCCCTGCTGGAGATCGGCGCGCTGGATGAAAGCGGGCGGATGGACGGCAACGGGGAACAGGACGGCCAGCCGGCCTATTTCCTGGTCCCTCCGGAGGAGGGAAAGCCGGGGGTGGCCCTGACTCAGCGGGACATCCGGGAGGTGCAGCTGGCCAAAGGAGCCATTGCGGCGGGCATCCATCTGCTGGCGGAGCGGCTGGGAATCGCCCTGGAGGAGGTAGAACGGGTGTACCTGGCCGGCGCTTTCGGCACGTACCTGAACCCGGACAGCGCCTGCCGGATCGGCCTGATCCCCGGGGAGCTGCGGGGGCGGCTGACGGCGGTGGGAAACGCGGCGGGAGAAGGCGCCAAACAGGTGGTGCGGCAGCGGGAGGCCCTGGAGCGGGCCGGCCGGCTGGCGGCGGAAACCGAGTTCTTAGAGCTGGCGTCCCTGCCCCAGTTCCAGGACGCCTTTGTGGATGAACTGGAATTTCCGGAAGGCCGGTAAAGGAAAGCGGACGCAAGGATGCCCCAAGGGAAAGTCAAGGAGAAAAAAGTTATGTTGGATTACGAAAAGCTAGAACAGTTAGGGCAGGAATGCGGCTTCACCCATGTGGGGCCGCTGGACGCCTCCACCATAAAGCTGCTGCCGGAGGTGCGGGAGATGTGCCACAACAATACCTGCGGCCGGTACGGGGCCAACTGGAGCTGCCCCCCTGGGTGCGGTACCCTGGAAGAATGCCGGGCCCGGGTCCAGGGCTTTCAGGAGGGGATCCTGGTACAGACGGTGGGAGAACTGGAGGACGAGCTGGACGGGGAAGCCATGATGGAAACCGAGCATCTCCACAAGGAGCATTTCCGGCAGATGCTGGACGCGCTGCGGAAGGACTATCCGGATATGCTGCCTTTGGGAGCCGGCTGCTGCACCCAGTGCAAAGCCTGCACGTATCCGGACGCCCCCTGCCGCTTCCCGGAAAAGCAGATTTCTTCCATGGAATCCTACGGTATGCTGGTGACGGAGGTGTGCCGGGCCAACCATATGGAGTATTACTACGGTCCCTGCTCCATTGCCTATACCAGCTGCTTTTTGCTCCGCTGAACCGGCAGGAACCAGGCGGAAAGGAAGCTTTTGATGAAGGGAAAGGAGACGGCCAGCGTGTCCATTCTGAAAAATATACAGGAAGCGGTACAGGATGGCCGCCCTAAGGACGCGGAACGGCAGATCGGCCAGGCCTTGGAGGAAGGGCTGCCTGCCAAACGGATTTTGGAGGAAGCCCTAATCCCGGCTATGCGGGAGGCAGGAGAGCAGTACCGGGCCAACGGCAGCGGGATTCCCCAGGTGCTGGCGGCGGCCCGCAGTATGCGGAAGGGGCTCCAGCTGCTGGAGCCATATCTGGAAAAGGACGGGGCCCAGCACCGGGCGGCCATTGTGCTGGGCACGGTGGAAGGGGATCTGCACGACGTAGGCAAAAACCTGGTGGCCATTATGTTCCGAAGCGCAGGCTTCCGGGTCATTGACCTAGGAGTAGACGTGTCGGAAAAACAGTTTTTAAAGGCGGTGCGGGAAAACCCGGACGTGAAGCTGGTCTGCATTTCTTCTCTTTTGACTACCTCCATGCCGGGAATGCGGCAGGTGGTCAAAAGTCTGCGGACCGCCAAGGACATCCCTCCGCTGAAGATTATGGTGGGGGGAGGCCCGGTGACCCAGGAATTCGCGGATGAGATTGGGGCGGACGCCTACACGGAAACCGCGGTGGACGCGGCGGAATGGGCCAGAAGCTTTGTCTTATAGGAAAAACATCTGCCGGACCCGAGGGAGGAGGATGTGTTCGTGAAGCTGACAACAGAGATTGCGCAGGAATGGTTGGGACAGCGGTTTGCTATCGGCGGATACAAGGTGACGGAAGGATGTCCTCCTTTAGGACGCCCTCTTTTATATGAGGAAGGAATGGAGCTTTCCCCCGGCCGTTTTTACCTGGCGGAGAGGGGGCTTCCGGAGGCATACCGGGACGGCTGCGTGATTTTCTGCGGCGGGGTGGAGCCTGGGGCCGGCTGGGAGGAAGGGACGTATATCTGGATCCCCGGAGCCCGGCAGGTGCAGGTGTTTAACCAGCTGCAGAAAATTTTTGACCGGCTGGAGGCCTGGGAGCAGGAGCTGGAGGACATCCGGATCCGCCAGGGAAGCGTAAAGGAAATGCTGGAAAAGTCGTTTCCCGTGTTCCGGAACCCGCTGCTGGTGGTGAGCATGGACTTTTCCCTGGTCTTCCAGGCGGGGCTGGAGGAAGGCACGGAAGAATACCAGCTGTTCCGACCGGGGCCGGACCGGATGGAGTACATCAACGCCCTGCAGCAGGACGAGGCGTATCAGAAAATGCAGGAGGCGGAGGGAGCGGTTTGGTATCCAGGGCATATTACCGGTTTTTGCTCCTGGAATATGAACATCCGCCGTTCCGGCCGTACCATCTGCCGCCTGGTGGTTATGGAAAAAGAAAAGCCCCTGACCCAAGGGGACAGCTATCTGCTGGAGCGGCTGGTGTTCTGGGCCGGGGATTTGCTGCACCAAACCCGGGCCGGAGGGCCGGACAGCGACAGCCTTCGGGCCATCTTCCACCGGGTCCTGTCCGACCGGACCGCGGACTACATGGAAATGAGCCAGCAGCTTTCCGCCCTGGGCTGGGGGAGGCAGGACGAATACCTGTGCCTGGTGTTCCAGGTAACCTATCTGGATCAGAAAAACCTGACGGCGGATACCATCTGCAACTATATGGAGGAATGGTACCCGTACACCTGCAGCTTTTTATTCCAGGGGGATATTGTCAACTTCTTCAATCTAACCAAGGCGGAGACGGATGTGGAGACGTTGGGAAACCGGCTAAAGTATTTTATCCGGGAAAGCTTTTTGAAGGCGGGCTACAGCCGGGTGATGCCGGGCCATGGAAACCTGCGCCGCCAGTATGTGCAGGCCTGCCTGGCCCTGGACGTAGGCAGCCGGGTCAAATCCTACCTGTGGATCCACCATTTTGACGCGGTGGCCTTTCCGTACCTGCTGGAGCAGTGTACCAAGCGGCTCCCTGGCTATATGGTTTGCCATCCGGGCATCCTGAAGCTGCAGGAGACGGACCGGCGGCAGCACACGGAATACTACGAGACGCTGCGGGTGTATCTGGAGGAAAACCTCAGCGCTACCCAGGCGGCCCGCCGCCTGTTTATCCACCGGAGCACCTTCCTGTACCGGCTGGAGCGGATGAAGGAGCTGCTGGAGACAGACTTCCAGGATCCGGAGGAGCGGCTGTACCTAAGCTTTTCCTACCGGCTGGTGGAAAAGGAGCGAGAAAAAAATTCCCCGTGAGGCAGAGCCTCCGGGGAATTTTTTATGAGCCGGGTCAGCGGGAAGCCTCCTCCTGAAGGAGCAGCTCCACGTTGGCCCGCTCCCACTGGTTGAGAACCGAATCGTCAAATTCGTCCCCGGGGACGGTGGGCTGGTACCAGGGCCGATGGCCAAAATAGGCCGCCAGGTCCGAGGCCTCAAAAATCCGTCCGTGCCGGGCATAGATCTCGTTGCGCGCCAGGCGCAGCTTTTCGTCGCTGTAGGCCGCCACTTCCTCCTGGGTCAGATAGCGGGAATCGCTGTCCGGGATCACAAAGGAGGAGTCCTGTTCGCCGTAGACGTCCGGCCAGCCGGTGCCGAAGTCCACCCAGCCGTCCCCGCCGTTCAGGTATCCCTGCATTTCCGCGTGGTTCAGCAGATAGTCCACCTGGGCCTGGGTGCCCTCCCGGCAGGCGCTGGCGTAGGCTACCGTATCCTCCAGGTTTACGGTGGCTTCCCCGTGGCACATCACCCAGAAATGGGGCTCCAGCTCGTCCGGGCTGATCTTCCAGGGATCAGAATCCGAGGTCAGGGAAAAGCCCAGGCTCTGCAGCTCCTCCGCCCAGCCGTCCTGCCAGGAATCGTAGGAGCCGGAGACGGTTTCGTCCATTCGGAATTCCAGTTCTTTCCCGTTGTAGCGGCAGACCTTCAGCTGCTGGGTCACGCCGTCCGCGAACAGGTAGCCGTCCTGGTCGGCGGCCAGGTAGAGGAGGACGTCCGTATCCGTGGTGCGGATGCCCAGAATATACTCCTCCATCCGGTTCCAGGAATAGCAGCCGTCCAGGTAGGCGGTGCCGCGGCAGACGGCCTGCCCGTTTTCCGCCTCGTAGACGGAGAGGGCAATACGGTTTTGGCCGTCCCCGCTGCCGGCGCTGCCCAGCAGGACGACGGCGGCCAGCTCCTCCTGGCCGTCCAAATCCAGATCCTGCTGGTGGGTGATAATCAGCTGATCCGAAAGGGCGGCGGTTTCCGGATGGGTCACGTCCCCGTCCGGCTGGAAGGCGTAGGAAAAGACGCC
>CALWEC010000144.1 GCA_944376945.1 uncultured Lachnospiraceae bacterium
CGATTCTTCCGGCCAGTGTATCGCGGATATTTTTCATCATCTTATACTGCTGGGAGCCGGTCAGCCAGAATAAACCTCTTTCTTCGGTTTCATCGCACATAATTTTAATCTGTTCAAACAGCTCCGGAGCTTTCTGTATTTCATCAATGATGATTGGAGGCTTCTAAGTCTGAAAGAACAATACGGGATCTGTTTGGGCCAGGGTTCTCGCCATTATATTATCCATAGAAATGTAAGTGCGGTTTTGTCCCTCGGCCAAATGTTTCAGCATGGTAATTTTACCAACCTGCCGCGCACCTGTTACAAGAACCACTTTGAAAAAGGAACTCATACGCAAAAATTTCCGTTCCAATGCACGCTCAATATATGGCATAACATGACCTCCTTGTTTTTTAGGAAAATATAAAGTTTACTTTATTTTATCCTAGAGAAACATCTTTGTCAACGAGTGCGAGGCACGTGGAAACGTATCCTTATTTTTAATACCTTTTTAATCGGCTTATGCCGGCCAGCCCGCTCGGTTCCAGGCCAAGAAACTGTGGGAAAGTAACTTTCCAATTTTCAGCCTATATGTTACAATATTTACAAATATTTCAGATCCGTGAACCTGGGAAATTGGCCGTTGCCCCTGATCTGGATATACCGGCGGATTGAGCCGGCAGAAATTTATTTTGCCATCTCGTATACGGCCAGATGCAGTTTTTTACAACAAACAGAAAGCGCCCGCCCCCATGGGAAACAGATCCACGGCAGGAGGAGGATCATGAAAAAGAAACTGCGCTTTGAACTGTATGAATTTCACGACTATGCCGGTATGGTAAATCATTTGGAAAAAATGGCCAGGAAAGGGTGGATGCTAGAGCGCATGTATCCATTAATCACATGCAGATTTTTTACAATACCCAAAAGGATCCCATCCCCTTTCACAAAAATACATCGCTGGAAGTGTCTGTCATTCATCTATTCTTTTTGCGCAGAGAATTATTCCCCATGTTGGGTATTTTGATTTATCAGACTTTCTTTCATTTGCGGTCATTTTCATGGAGAAAGCTTTGGACAGACCCCCTTGCGTTCCTTTCGACTTTGCTGCTTATTACCGTTATCCTTTCGTGGTTTCTTCGTGTAATGGCCTATTTCCGTTGGTATCGTAAAGCAAGAATCGCAGCAGAATACGGAGAGTTTATTCCATTTAAAGGTAGGCCTCTCTACTTGTTTACCGTATTGCTTGTTCTGACATTGCTTTTGTGTATTATGGCGCAGAGCCATAATAATCCAGAAATGTTGAAAGGTTATATTGGGATTTCAGGGCTGCTTCTCCTCTTTTTAGGCGTTTACGCGTTTTGCCAGGCCTGGCAATATTCTTTTAAAAAGCAAATCCTTATGATGGCTTTGACCGCGATTCTAGGGACATACGCTGTATTAGCATTATGTATTGCCTGATGGATAAACCTTTTACGTTGCCGCCCATAACCCAAGGCCCTTCTTATACTTTGGTGAAAAGGGTGTCCAAACCTTGTTCCCAGTGTCTATCCGTAGGGGGCCGGAATTGGAAGGTTACCCTTCCAATTCCTTTGCCACGTCCTCCAGGTATTGGCGGATGGGCAGGTGCTGCGGGCAGCGCTCTTCACATTTGCCGCATTTTACGCAGTCGGAGGGAACCCCGTGGTTTTCCTTCAGCTGGTTGAACCGCCGGCGGACGGCCCGCATCTGGGAAGGACCGAACCGTTTCAGGTCGTTGTAGAAGGAGAAGTAGTCCGGGATGGCAATCTGCTGCGGGCAGCCCTCCGTGCAGTAGCGGCAGGCCGTGCACGGGATGGCGATGGCGCTCTGGATGATTTCCCGGGTCTTTTGCAGCAGGGCGGATTCTTCCCCGGTCAGCGGCTGGAAATCTCCCATAAAGTGGATGTTGTCCTGCATCTGCGCCTCGTCGCTCATGCCGGAGAGAACCACCAGAATATCCTCCGGGCTGGCGGCGAAGCGGATGGCCCAGGAGGCCATGGAGGCGTCCGGATGGCAGCGGCGCAGCAGCGTTTCCGCTTCCTCCGGGATGGTGGCTAGGCAGCCTCCCTTGACCGGCTCCATGACAATCACCGGCTTTCCGTGCCGGGCAGCGGTTTCATAACAGAGCCGGGACTGGATTTTTTCGTCCTCCCAGTCCAGATAATTCAGCTGGATCTGCACATATTCCATTTCCGGATGTTCGGTCAGGATTTGATCCAGCAGCTGGGCGTCCCCGTGGAAGGAGAAGCCTAGATGCTTGACTTTTCCGGCCTCCTTTAATTCTTGGATAAAATCAAAGGCGCCCCAATCCTCCGCCTGCCGGTATGAGTCGGTTCCCAGGCCGTGGAGCCAGTAATAATCCAAAAAATCCACGCCTAGCCGCTCCAGCTGCCCGGCAAAAAAGCCCGGCATTTCTTCTTTTTCCTTCAGCATGAACAAAGTCAGCTTATCCGTAATGGTGTAAGCGTCCCGTGGATAGCGTTTTGCCACCGCTTCCTGGAACGCGATTTCGCTGTATCCTTCGTGGTAGCCGGCTGCTGTATCAAAGTAAGTAAACCCTGCGGCTAAAAAGGCGTCGGCCATTTTTTTAACCGTTTCGATGTCAATGCTTTTTTCATCGTCCGGATCCAGCAGCGGCAGACGCATCAGGCCAAATCCAAGCTTTTTCATAACAAATCTCCCTTCCAATAAGATTTTTTAGAAAAGAAAGGCTTCTTGGCATATTTTACACGACATCAGGGCGGAATGCAAGAAGCTATAGCAAAAACATTCCAAAATATAAGATCCAGAGGCTCCCCTCGTAATAGCGAAGCCCTGCCGCCTTGGCCAATTCCATTACCTGGATGCCGTACCCTTCCAGGGCGGGGAACAGCCGCTCCGGCATACGGCAGGGCTGCTCCGGGTAGGTGCAGCGTTGGCAGCGGATGCAGCCCTCGTTGGATAGAAGAAGATGCCTGGGGTAAGCGTCGCGCAGCACCTGATATACTTGGTCGCATAAGTCCTTAAACTGGCGGTGCCCTTGTTTCATCCCTTCGTAATCCATAGAATCCTGAAGGCGGTATTTTCCGCTGAATACAATCGCCTGGTCAAATTCCAGGCACCGATTCCGGCATTCCTCAAAGGTTCCGGCCCCCGGCGGGCAGGCCCAGGTCGCGCCGTAAGAACGGCAGCGGTTTTCCTGGCAGATTTTGCGGATTTCCGCGTAAAACGGGATCTGCGCGGTAGAGATGAGGCCGTACTGATATACGCCGGTCCGGGCCATCAAACGGCGGATCCGCGCCTCCTCCGTTTCCTCCCCGGCCATCTGCCGGATGGCGCGGGCAACCCACGCCGTGGCTTCCGCCGATTCCCGGAGCAGGACGGTTTTTTCTTCCTTGCTTAGCCGGGCCCGGAGCGTACGAAGGACGCGGGGTGTGATATGGGACTGCCCCAGGGCCTTGAGCGCTTGGATAACCAAAATAGTTTTGGGAGAAAGCCCCGTAATCTCCCGGTTGGCACGGTGCTTGAATTCCAGCGTGGTTTTTCCCCATCGATAGGTTCGGTAGGGGCCGTCGCTGACATAAGACCAAACCGCCGGTACCTGGGTGGAAAGTCCCAGCTGGTTCAGGGCGGCCTCTCCGCCGGGGGCGATGGTCCAGTGGTGGCGGCGGGCCAGCGCCTGGGCCACCGCGTCCGGATCCGGGGCCACGGCTTCCTCCAGAAGGCGGCTGTAGGGGGGCTTATCCCACACGCCCCGAAGGACGCGGCGCAAAAGCCCCTCCCGGCCCAGCCGGTTTAGAATCTGCCGGACGGTATTGGGTTCCGCCAGATCGGCGAAATCAGAAGAGACAAATACGCTGCCGTCCGGGGCTTTTTCGATCCGGCGGCGGATGGTTTCGGTGCAGCGGCGGTTCATTCTTTTTTCCTCCTAGTTGTAACAAATATTATATCGAATTCATTACAAAGAGACAAGCCTGGCAAGCGATTTTTCCCGGCAGAGGAAGGCTTTTAACAAATTTATAAATAGGAAGTGCTAGAATTGACAGGAACACTTGGCCAAGGCTATAATGATTTATATCGGAGAAATGCGAAATCAGCTGGGAAACGGCGAGGGGAGCAGAGAAATGGCGGATAAAATCCAGATCTATGTGGGTGATACCCTGGAGGAGCGTTTGCTGCAGCCAGGGCAGCAATGCGCCCCTGTGAAGAAAGGAGACGCGCCATGAGATACTGTCTGAAGGCAGCGGTTCGGACCCATGTGGGCCGGAT
>CALWEC010000145.1 GCA_944376945.1 uncultured Lachnospiraceae bacterium
CTTTTCTTTTGCTTCCCGTATCTTACGGAAGATTGCAAAAATCTTACGGAAGATACATTTTCTATTGTGTCATGCGTGTGTCATGTATGTGTCATACCGCACACAATTTCAGGCGGTCTTATATAGCTTTATATATTGAACTATATTGAAAAAACCCCGAAAACACAAGGTTTCCGGGGTTTGCAAATTTTCTGTTTTGCGCTTTGAATTATCGCTTGCTGAACTGCGGAGCGCGACGGGCAGCCTTGAGGCCGTACTTCTTCCGCTCTTTCATCCGAGGGTCTCTGGTCAGGAAGCCCGCCTTCTTCAGGATCGGACGGAACTCCGGATCCGCCTGCAGCAGGGCGCGGGACAGGCCGTGACGGATAGCGCCTGCCTGGCCGGTGAAGCCGCCGCCGTGAACATTCACCAGTACGTCGAACTTATCGCCGGTGCTGGTGGCCTCCAGGGGCTGGCGAACCACCATCTTCAGGGTCTCCAGGCCAAAATAATCGTCGATGGTTCTCTTATTGATCGTGATATTTCCATTTCCCGGAATCAGATAAACGCGGGCAACGCTCTTTTTTCTTCTGCCGGTACCATAGCATCTGTTAGCCATTGTATTTTCCTCCTTCTATACCAGATTAAAACGTGAGTACTTCCGGCTTCTGAGCCTGCTGCTCATGCTCCGGTCCGGCGTACACATGAAGCTTTCTCAGCATCTGGGAACCCAGCGGTCCCTTGGGAAGCATTCCCTTGACAGCCAGCTCCACAACCTTCTCCGGCTTCTTGGCCATCATCTCCCGCAGGGTGGTTTCCTTCAGGCCGCCCACGTAAGCGGAGTGGCGGTAGTAAACCTTCTGATCCAGCTTTTTGCCGGTAACCGCTACCTTGGCGGCGTTTACAACAATTACATAATCTCCGGTGTCAATATGAGGAGTGAAAATTGCCTTGTTTTTACCTCTCAGAACCTTGGCAACCTCGGCTGCCAGACGACCCAATGTCTTTCCCTCGGCGTCGACCACATACCACTTTCTATCAATCGTCGACGGGCTGGCCATAAACGTTTTCATGGTAGAGCCTCCTTAATTTTTCTTTTTTGTGCCTATCAGAAAGTGGTTCCGCCCGCTCCGGGGCTTTGGATTTTGGCGTTTCCACCTGATGTCGCAGTAATAAATTATATTACATTCTCCCGTGTGTGTCAATCCCCTTTCCAGAGAAAAACCGTGGATTTTTCCGGAGAAAAGCCGGAAATCTTTAGGAAAACGGCGGGTTTTTCAGGCGGATTTCCATCAGGCACAGTCCCTTGGCCGGAGCCGTGGGACCGGCGGCTGCCCGGTCCCGGGCAGCCAAAATTTCCCCTGCCTTTTCCGGCTCCCAGAAGCCGCTTCCCACCCGCAGCAGCGTCCCGGCGATAATCCGCACCATATTATAGAGGAAGCCGCTGCCGGTAATCCGGATCCGGATCCGGGGCCCTTCCTGATCCACCTCCAGGGAATACACGGTGCGCACCGTGGTCTCCACCTGGGATCCTGCGGAACAAAAGCTCTGGAAATCGTGCTCCCCCACCAGGAACGCCGCGGCCCGGCGCATCCGCTCCACATCCAGCGGCCGGTAGACAAAGTAGGAATACAGCCGCGCCACCGGGTTGGGAAGCGGCTGGTTATAGACTGTATATTCGTAGGTTTTGACGCTCTCCCACTTCCGGGGATGGAAATCCAGCGGCACCTCCTGGGATTTCTGCGCCACAATATCCGGCGGCAGGCTCTGGTTCACCGCGTAGCAGATCTTCTCCGCCGGGATCCGGGTCTCCGTATCAAATACGCAGAGATTCCCTAAAGCGTGCACCCCCGCGTCCGTGCGGCTGGCCCCGGACACCCGGACCGGCTCCCGCAGCAGCCGGGACAAGTGCCGGTTTAAGGTTTCTTCGATTGTAATACCATTGGGCTGGATCTGCCATCCGCAATAGTTGGTTCCATCGTAAGCCACCGTCAGCATGACCCGTTTCATCCTTCTGCTTCCTCCCTCCCAGCGGCCTTGAACCCTTGTATCATACCACAAAGAAATCTTTTTCTCAATGGCCCGATTTTCTTGCATCCCTCCCAGGGAAAGGCTATAATGGCAGAAGGAAGGAATGTAAAAACAGAGAGGAAGGGAACGCATATGAGAGAACAGTTGATACGGCTCCGGGAAGAAATGGCGCGCCGGGGGCTTCACGCCTGCCTGATCCCCACCGCGGATTTTCACGGTTCCGAGTACGTCCATGAGCATTTCCAGTTCCGCCGGTACGTTTCCGGCTTTACCGGTTCCGCCGGGACCCTGGTGGTAACGCCTGCGGAAGCGGGCCTGTGGACCGACGGCCGCTACTTCCTGCAAGCGGAGCAGCAGCTGGCCGGCAGCGGCATTACCCTCTACCGTTCTGGGCTGCCGGGGACGGAGGAGATCCCGCAGTTTCTGGAGCGCACCATGCCGGACCGGGGACGGCTGGGCGTGGACGGCCGGACCATTTCCTTCCAGATGGGACGCCATCTGGAAAACCTTCTGGAGCACAAGAAAATATCCCTGGCCTACCGGGAGGATCTGGCCCAGGCCGTGTGGACCGGGCGTCCCCCTATCCTGCCTCAGAAAATCTGGGAGCTTCCTCTTTCCCAGGCCGGACAGGGCCGGAAGGAAAAGCTGGAGGCGCTCCGGGAAAAAATCCGGGAAAGCGGCGCCAACTCCCATCTGATTACCACCTTGGACGACATTGCCTGGCTGTTTAATCTCCGGGGCGGCGATATTCCCCAGAACCCGGTCTTCTTTGCCTACTGCCTGCTGACGCCGGAGGAAACCAGCCTGTTCCTCTACGGGGAAGCCTTGGCTCCGGAGCTGCGGCAGGCCCTGGCCGCGGACGGCGTGCGCCTCCGCCCTTACGACGCCATTGGGGAGGCCCTGGAGAAGCTGGACGGCTCCTGCCGCCTGCTGCTGGACACCTCCCGGGTCAGCTACACCCTGAAAAAAACCATTCCCAAGGAAGTGCGCCGGGTCTTTGGCCCCAATCCCAGCACCCTGCTGAAAAGCGTCAAAAACCCGGTGGAAATCGCCTGCCTCCGGGAGGCCAACCGCAAGGACGGCGCCGCCATGGTGCGCTTCCTCTGCTGGCTGGAGGAAACCGTGGGGAAAGAGCCGCTGACGGAGATCTCCGCCGCCGGTTACCTGGAGGAATGCCGCCGCAGCCAGGAAGGCTTCCTGGATTTAAGCTTTGATACCATCGCCGGGTACGGCCCCCACGGCGCCATTGTGCACTACGCGGCCACGCCGGAGACCGACTGCCCGCTGAAGCCGGAGGGCTTCCTGCTGGTGGATTCCGGCGGCCACTACCGGGAAGGAACCACCGATATTACCCGCACCATCCCCCTGGGCCCGGTGACGGCGGAGATGAAGCGCCGCTACACCCAGGTCCTCCAGGGGATGCTGCATCTGGCCGGCGCCCGCTTTCCCCGCGGCTGCCGCGGGGAAAACCTGGATATTTTGGCGCGTCTGCCTCTGTGGGAGGAGGGCCTGGACTACCGCCACGGCACCGGCCACGGGGTCGGCTTCCTGCTGAATGTCCACGAAGGCCCCAATGGCTTCCACTGGCAGCGGCGCGGGGACAAGCCGGGCTGCGCCCTGGAGCCGGGCATGGTCACCACCGACGAGCCGGGCTACTACCAGGACGGGGAATTCGGCATCCGCATTGAAAACGACCTGCTCTGCGTGGAGGGGCCCCAGACGCCCTACGGCTCCTTCCTGGCCTTTGAGCCGCTGACCCTCTGCCCCATCGCCACCTCGGCGGTGGA
>CALWEC010000146.1 GCA_944376945.1 uncultured Lachnospiraceae bacterium
AAAAGGCATAGCGGGTCAAAAAAGCAAATTTATCCACCAAGCGGTCAATCTGCTTTCCACAATCCCCGATCAAAAGCTGTGTCCATTTGGGCACGTCCAGTTCCGGAAGTTCCAACTCTCTTTGATATTCGCCGAAGTCTTCTACTTGCCGCTTTAAGCGCCCCTGCAAAGTAGACTGCTCTTCCGTGTCATTGGCAAACCCTCCATCCGGAAGCCCTGCATGATGCCCGGCAATACAATACTCCAGCATCAAGCTCGCCGGCATCGGATACTTTTCCTGCGCTGCCAACGCTCCGCACAGCGAGTGCTCCACCCGCACTGCCTCTCCCCGGATCCGCCGTTGGAAAGTAGGCTGATACTTGCCCACATCATGCAGCAAACCTAAAACATACAAAAAATCTTTCCATTCTGGTACCCCATACTCCTGGCACAACTTGGCTGTATGCAAGCTATGCTCCCGCACAGACTGAATTTCGCCAGAGTTTTCCCGAACATGTGCGATATATGGATGAACCATTTGTTCTCCCCTTTATCTCAAAACGCAAAAACTACATCCATCTGTTTTACTTTACCACGCCTTTGTTCTTTTTTCAACCTTCTTTTCTCTGTTTTTATCTTTTTCTGGAAATTTTACCTTTTTGTAATGTTAATGATGCACATCAGCAAATTCGTATGCTTTCATCTGTAACGCACACTCCGTCTCCTTGATCTTATGGAAACCGGTACTTCCCTTTCCCACGGCCGGATACCGGTTCGTGATCGGATGTTCCAGCGCAGCTTCCAAAAGTTCCAATGCCCTGGCAGGTTGGATGCCCGCCGCCATTACGTCGGAACGCCCGAAAACCGCCTGGCCGGGAAATGCCTCCCGGAGCTTTTGGATATGGCTTGCGGTTTTCGGGCGGACATGCAAAGTCCGGTTATAGAGCGGATGGCACCTGTTTATAGTAATCAGAGATGAAGTGAACAAAACACAGAAATTATCGATACCATGTTGGAGCTGTCACTTCTCCATTTGCAAAGTCGTTTTATTCTTCCGTGGCCCTCTTGGCTTGGAGGTGGTTTTTCGCTTCACCCCGTTGCGGAAATAGGTGGTTTCGTCACTGTCAAAGAAAACAAATAATCCGAACCCATTTCCTATCGGAAACAAGTTCGGATTATGTTGGTTTCGTGCGGATAATGGGACTTGAACCCATACCTCGCGAGAGACAGGAACCTAAATCCTGCGTGTCTGCCAATTCCACCATATCCGCTTAGCAAAAACAGGCTTGAAAGTTCAAGCCTGCCTGGAACGTGCGTGAGAAGATTCGAACTCCCGGCCTTCTGATCCGTAGTCAGACGCTCTATCCAGCTGAGCTACACGCACTGATAATGAGGCCATTTTCATGGCTGACTGCCGGCAACCGGGATCGAACCGGTACAGGTGTCGCCACCCGCAGGATTTTAAGTCCTGTGCGTCTGCCAGTTCCGCCATGCCGGCGAGGAAAACTTTCGTTTCCAGCGACCCGAATGGGACTCGAACCCACGACCTCCGCCGTGACAGGGCGGCGCTCTAACCAACTGAGCCATCGGGCCATATTGATTTGTCTTCGCACCCGAGGGCGCGGCAGTGGACCTTCGGGGACTCGAACCCAGGACCGACCGGTTATGAGCCGGCTGCTCTAACCAACTGAGCTAAAGGTCCAAGTAAAGTGACTCCGACGGGAATCGAACCCGTGTTACCGCCGTGAAAGGGCGATGTCTTAACCGCTTGACCACGGAGCCAAATAAAATCTGACTTGGAACTGACCTAAACTAGGATAGCATATTTGAGAGGGAAATGCAAGGACTTTTTCGCCTGTTTTCCCTCTCCTTCCCGCGCCTATCCCGCCGGATTTCCTGCGCCCGGCAGCGTTTCCCAGCCGCCCCAGGGAAGCCCCGCAAACGGCCTATGTCTCGGAAGGCAGCCCCCATGCAACCCTCCTACCGCTCGGAAGGCGGCCCCCCCGCGCGGCTCTCCTACCGCTCGGAAGGCAGCCCCCCACGCGACTCTCCTACCGCTCGGAAGGCGGCGCTCCGATATGGTTGATCATACTGGCCAGGTAGCCGGCTCCAAAGCCGTTGTCTATATTGACCACGCTGACCCCGCTGGCGCAGGAGTTCAGCATGGACAAAAGCGCCGCCAGGCCGCCGAAGGAGGCTCCGTACCCTACGCTGGTGGGCACCGCGATCACCGGGCAGTCCGCCAGGCCGCCGATGACGCTGGCCAGCGCCCCCTCCATGCCGGCGATGGCCACAATCGCCCGGGCGCTCATCACCTCTTCCGCATGGGCGAGAAGCCGGTGCAGGCCGGCCACCCCCACGTCATACAGGCGGGTAACCCGGTTTCCCAGGGCTTCCGCCGTCAAGGCCGCTTCCTCCGCTACCGGCATATCGCTGGTGCCGCCGGTGGCCACCACAATGGTACCGCAGCCGTCCGGCTCCGGCATAGCCCCGGCAATGCCGATCCGGCCCATCTCATGGTATTCCAGCGGGACACGCTCCCCCACATAGGCAGCAGCCTCCGGGCTCATGCGGGTGATCAGCACCGTTTTCTGCCCGTCCTCCAGCATCCGGGCGGCAATGGCCGCCATCTGCTCCCGGGTCTTGCCTTCCCCGTAAATAACCTCCGCGATCCCCTGGCGCAGCGCCCGATGCCGGTCCACCTTGGCAAAGCCTAGCTCTTCATAAGGGGCCAGCTTCAGCTTCAGCATGGCCTCCTCCACGGAAAGGCTGCCCTCCGCCACCTGGCGCAGCAGCTCCCGCATTTCCTTCTGTTCCATGAAACTTGCCTCTCTCTCCAGCCGACGCGCCTCTGCGGCGGGCTGTTTTCTTAATGCTCCAGCAGCGCCGCCTTGCCTCTGCGGTGAACTGTTTTCTTAATGCTCCAGCAGCGCCGCCACGTCCTTCAGCTTTTGAATAATAGGAAGATGCTGGGGACATACGTTTTCACACTGGCCGCAGGTCACGCAGTCCGACGCCTTGCCATGGCTTTGGACCAGGTTCCCATAGTACTCTTTCTGCGCGGAATAGCCGCTGCTGGGCGCCTGCTTTTCCGCGTTGTACAGCGCGAAATACTCCGGAATGGCAATCTGCTGCGGGCAGCCATCCACACAGTAGCGGCAGGCCGTACAGGGGACTTCCTTTCCACCCCGCAGGAGATCCGCCGTCCGCCGCAGCGCCTGCAGCTCCTCCGGCCCCATTGGAGGAGTTTCCTTCAGCATACGAAGGTTTTCCTCCATCTGCTCCATATTGGACATACCGCTGAGCACCACCATCACCTGCTCCAGGCCGGCCGCAAAGCGCAGGGCCCACACAGAAGGCGACCAGTCCGGATGCAGGGCCTGCAGGATCTGCTGGCCTTCCTCTGAAATCTGGGCCAAGGTTCCGCCCTTTACCGGTTCCATTACCACCACCGGCTTGCCATGGCGCACCGCCGTCTCGTAGCACAGGCGGGATTGGATCCCCTCGTTCTCCCAGTCCAGATAGTTGATCTGCAGCTGGACAAAATCCATCTCCGGGTGCTCGGCCAGCACCTGATCCAGCAGCTGGGCGCTGTCATGGAAGGAAAAGCCAATTTTCCGCGCTTTGCCCTCCGCCTTCAGCCGGCGCAGGAAATCGAAACAGCCGTACTGCTTGGCCGTCTCCAGGTGAGAGATATTCACATCGTGGAGCAAATAGTAATCGAAGTAGTCTACCCCGCATTTTTCCAGCTGTTCCTGGAAAAGTGCGTCCAAATCCCCCAGTTTTTCCGGGTAGATCAGGGGCAGCTTGTCCGCCAGGGTATAGCACTCCCGCGGATGCCGGTCCACCAGGATTTCCTTTACAATGCACTCGCTCTGGAAATGATGGTACATGTAGGCGGTGTCAAAATAGGTGCCGCCTTCCTCCAGGAACCGGTCCACCATCCGGCAGGCATGCTCCCGATCCACGCTATCCGCCTTGTCCGCATCCAGCAGCGGGAGCCGCATACATCCCAAACCCAGTTTTCCCATACTTTTCACTCCTCCTTTAAGGAATTCTATTGGCAGCCGTTACCGGCAAAGGTATAATAGCCGCTCTGTGGACATTATACCGGATGTTTCACACATGCTATTTGTATGCGCACGGTGCGGACAGGAATTTTGTTTTCACTGCGCTCGCACCGGTGCGCCGGCGCGGGTATCCCCCAGGCTGCTTGGCCTTGGCAGTTCGCCGCGATTCAACGGCTTTTTCAGCAGAAACAGATGAAAAAGCCGTGTGCCTTTGCGTCAGGACGGCTTTTTCGGCAAAAATGATAAAAAAAACCGTTTGTCTGTATATCGGGCCGGCTTTTTAGAAGGAAATCCCCGAAAAAGCCGAGATTGTTTCCCCCGCACACCGCTTTTTCGGCAGAAGTGGCAGAAAAAGCCGTTTGTCCGTGCGCCAGGACAGCTTTTTAGAAGAAAATCCCCGAAAAAGCCGATAAATTTCCCCCCACACACCGCTTTTTCGGCAGAAATGGCAGAAAAAGCCGTTTGTCCGTGCGTCAGGACGGCTTTTTAGGATGAAAGCCTCGAAAAAGCCGAATTTTTTCCCGGACGCGAACCGGCGCTGGTATAATGCCTGCTTCGCAGTCATTATACCATGTACTTCGCACATGCTACATTTATGCGCACGGTTCGCTTTGGAAGCTTGGCCTCCCTTCGGTCGGACGCGAACCGGCGCTGGTATAATGCCTGCTTCGCAGTCATTATACCATGGCTCCTGCTATTTTTTAAGACTGTTTTTTAGTTCTCTGGCAGCACCTGCACCACCACGAATTCCGAGTGTCCGGAGGTGCGGAACGGATAACCCCAGCCGCCTATGCCGGAGGATACAATGGCCTGCATCCCGCCGAAGCAGGCCTGGCCGTATTGGAGGTCCCCGGCGCCCAGTTGGGAATTCAGCCATCCCACCGGCCACAGCTGTCCTGCGTGGGTATGGCCGGACAGCACCAGGTCGTATCCCAGCTGCCCATTTTCCTGGTATTCCCGCGGCTGATGGTTCAGAAGCAGCAGAAAGTCCTCCGGATCCACGCCTTCCAGCAGTTCCGCCCCGGTTTTGCGGCCGCCGTCCCGGGAAACCGACCAGTCATCCCGGCCGATGACCGTCAGCTCTTCCCCCAGGGCCAGCGCTTCCTCCCGAAGGATCCGGATGCCGCTTTTCTCTATGGCCTCCTGCAGCTGCACCTCCGTATAATTGGGCTTCGCCCGGTAGCGGGAGCGGTCGTGGTTTCCGTAGATGAAGAAGGTCCCATAGGTGCTTTTCACCTGCCCCAGAGTGGAAAAAGCTTCCTCCATCTCCTCCCGGCTGGTATTTTCATCCACCAAATCTCCGCCCAGCACCAGCAGGTCCAGCTGGGCGCTTTCCATCCGACGGCACTGCTCCTCCAGCTTTTCCCGGTCCATGGTGGTGCCGTAATGGAGATCGGAAACAAAGGCCACCCGGAACCCTTCCGGCGGGATTTCCTTTTGGGTGTACACCGTATACTGGGTCTCCACAATATTGCCCATATTCCAATAGCCAAACCCCAGCACCAATGCCGTGGCCGCCAAAGGGATCAGGCCGCTGCGGTACACCTTCCGCCAGCGTGGAAAGGTCTTTCCCGCCATCTTTCCCACGGCCTTTCCGATCCCGTTTACCAGATCCACCGCCAGGATCAGCGCCGCCAAATGCAGCAGCAGCGCCGCCGGCGTACTCCAAATATTGCCGCAGGCCACCGTCCCGGCCAGCGCCAGCAAAGCGGCCATAGCCCGGACCGACCAGCGCTTGGCGTCCGCCCGGAAAAAATCCAGCATGTGGAGCAGATACAGGAAAAACAGCGCCCACAGAGCCGCGGCGGCCGCTACTACCACTCCAACCGGTACATTCTGAAACATATTTTCCTCCTCCCCGCGCCAACGGCGCTCCCTTCGTCCAGGCTGCCCCGCTTTCCGCTCCGGCAGAGCTTTCCCCACGCAAAAAGCGGAGACCCGGTTGGGGGTTCTCCGCCTTTCCAGGGCTTCTCTCACCCTGGGCAGCCGCCCTTCCTATCTGCCCAGGATCCGTCCGGCCTTATACCGGGCAGACGTTTGCCGCGCGCAGCTTCTGGCTGTTCTTCGGATCCTGCTCGATGTCGAACGTGACCTTCTGGCCTTCCGCCAGCGTTTTGAATCCGTCTACCATGATGGCGGAAAAATGAACGAAAATATCGTCGCCGCCTTCATCGTTGGAGATGAATCCATACCCTTTTTCCGGGTTGAACCATTTCACGGTACCGCTGTGCATTTTGACCCCTCCTTTCTCCTTCACACATTCTCTGCAAAAAAATTCACATGTCTTTGTAACCCATTTGACGTGCAAATGACTTACAAAAGCATGTGAAATCAAATGTGTATCGGACTGATTCAGAATATACCACATTCCCATACAAAAGTCAAGAAAATGTTTTCCGCTTTTGTCGAAAATCCTGCGTAAAAAATCGTCGGAAACTTCCAAGGTAACTGCAACATCCCGTTGCAGTTACTCTGAAAGGATGCCCTGTTGCACTTACTTTGACAAAATGCCCTTCGTTGGCCCTCTACGTTGGGCACTCATTTCCTTGGATCAGCTTGTTTACCCACTCCCACGGAGGAGAGCGACTGTCAAGGCCTTGGCGCCCCCGGCGCTGCTTGCAGCCTTGACCGGCTCTCCCCTCCGTGGGATCATTCCAACGGCTGATCTTTCTTCTTGCTTTTTTCTTCCTTTTCCTTTCTAATGGGTAGTACTGTCTTTGGCAGAATAATCTACATCAGAAAGGATTGTTTTATGAATCGTAAGAAACCTATTCACCTGACTCTCGATGACCGCATCCGCTTGGAAGTCTTTCTCAACGAGGATTTTTCCCTCCGCGCCATTGCTTCACGACTGGACAAGTCCCCCTCTACCATCTCTCGGGAGATCCGGAAGCATTCTTCTTCCTTTATCCCCAAATGCTGTGACTGCATCCATTCCCCTTCCTGCTCCCGGCACCATATCTGCGGGGCCTCTGCCTGCAAGAAAAAATGCAAGGCCTGCCCCAAGGCAAAGAAATACTGTCCCCACTACATTCAGGGCTTGTGCGATACCCTTTGCTCTCACCCTCTCCATCTCTGTAATCCCTGCCACAAAAAGCACCTTTGCCATTTTGAACGGCGCCTCTATCTTGGACAGGACGCCCACAAGCAATACCGGGATTCTCTTGTCCACTCCCGCGATGGCTTCGACCTTACCGCCGGACAGTTCCAAGAAATCAATTCCCTGGTCTCTCCCCTGATCCGGAGGGGCCAGTCTATTTACCATATCGTCCGGACGAACCCGGATTCCCTGACAGTCAGCGAATCCACCCTCCGCCGTCTTCTCCATTCCTGTGAGTTGGACGCCCGCACCATTGACCTGCCCGAAACCGTTAAGCGCAAGCCCAGGAAGCCGCCTAAAACCCGGTCTGTCCCTCCCGCCTCCAAAGATGGGCATCTCTTTTCGGACTACCTGTGTTTCCTGCAAAACCACGATGTTCCCACCGTCCAGATGGACTGCGTCGAAGGCCTCTCTTCCAATGAAACCGCTGTCCTTAGCCTCCACTTTGTCTCTTTCCACATGCAGCTCTACTTTATTTTGGATTACCACGATTCCCCTTCGGTTGTCCGCATGCTTGACATCCTTGAGGAAGCTCTTGGCAAGGAACTTTTCGCCTCTTGTTTCCCTCTGATCCTTACAGACAACGGCCATGAATTCTCGGACATCCGGGGGATGGAACGCTCCCTCTTCGGCGGGCAACGTTCCATGGTGTTCTTCTGTGAGCCAAACCGGTCCGACCAGAAGGCTCAGTGTGAGAACAACCACAAGCTCTTCCGACGGATTGTTCCCAAAGGGACCTCCGTTGACCACTTCCGACAGGTGGATATGACTCTGGCCACGAATCATATCAATAGCTATGTGCGCAGCTCCCTGTTTGGCAAGTCCCCCTTTGACATTGCCCAGGCGGTTCTTCCGGCCGACTTTTTCCTGCTCCTTGGACTGGAAAAAATCCCCGCCAAGGATGTACTCCTCAAACCGGCGCTTCTGAAATAGGCCTAACACGTCAAAGTAAGCGCAACACTTTCAACTGTTGCATTTAACCTGAAAAGTCCCTTTTCAGGTCTGTTTCTCATACCCTTTTTTAAGGTGTCAAGCGGTTTTTTCCCTGTCAATCCATCAAAATACCCTTTTTTCC
>CALWEC010000147.1 GCA_944376945.1 uncultured Lachnospiraceae bacterium
TTCCTTCCCTGCCGTGTATTTTTTCCGGTCGTCCGGAAATTGAGCGGCCAGTCTTTGTTTGCAGGCATCGTACTGCTGCGCTTTCTCTGGAAAAGCATGTAAGAAATCGCGGAAGTTGAGGTAGTTGTTCCATTCCGCGCTCTGCCACAAGACCACATGAATAGGATGGGTTCTCGTATCTTCCTGGAAGTCTCCCCGGACCAATAGCAGCTGCCCGGGGACGTCCTGGCCGCGAAAAATAAATCCGGCGCTTCTCAGCGCTTCCAGGTGAGGCGAAATGTCGTTTAGTCTCCGAACGCCTACAGCAATATCCAAAATGGGCTTGGCATGGATGGCGGGAATGGCGGTGCTTCCTATATGCTGGATGTCAACCGCGGCATCCCCTAAGATGCTTTTTAATGCAGAAATGGTTTTCTCTGCCTCTTTGGGCCATTCGTCCTGATGCGGAACGAGTGTGACAGTGCCTCTTTTTAAGCCGATCATGGTGTTCCCCCCTGATAAAAAAGCCTGCAAACGGCAAAAACGCTTGCAGGCTAAATCTTCGGACGGAGATGGTGGGAGTCGAACCCACGCGCCCTTGCGGACCTATCGCATTTCGAGTGCGACCTCTTACGACCACTTGAGTACATCTCCAGGGCAGCGGCTTTCTCTGGGGCCGCTAACTTGAAATATTCTAGCACAAAATTTTCGGTTGCACAACCGTTTTTTTATTTTTCCGCCGGAACCGCCGGACGGAGGCGGCGGTTGACCCGCCGGACGCCGGGCCGGTGCGCGGGTGGACGCGGCAGGTGCGGAACAAGGGCAAAGATGGGTATGAACATTTTATGAACTCTCTGGAATTTTTCCGGGAATCCTGGTACAATACTGGGAAAGCGGGCGGGAGCGCCTGCGGAAAACAGAACATTTTGAAGGGGATTTCATATGAAGAAGATTGCGGTACTGCTGATGAGTGTGGCGCTGCTGCTGGGGGCCTCCGGCTGCGGCGGGGAGAAAGGCTTCGACCAGATGTCCGGCCCGGAAAAGGGGGATACGGTGGCCACCCTGACCATCCAGGGGATGGGGGACATTCAAATCCGCCTGTTCCCGGAGCAGGCGCCTAAGGCGGTGGAAAACTTTGTGGGGCTGGCGGAGGAAGGCTATTACGACGGCCTGACCTTCCACCGGGTCATCCAGGATTTTATGATCCAGGGCGGGGATCCCACGGGCACCGGGGCCGGCGGGGAAAGCTACTTTGGGGAAGAATTTGAGGACGAATTTTCGGGGGATCTGTTCCCTCTGGCCGGTTCCCTGTGCATGGCCAACGCCGGGGCCGATACCAACGGCAGCCAGTTTTTCCTTACCACCTGCGCGGACCAGGTCACCGAGGACCAGCTGTCCCAGGTGGAGGCCCAGTACCAGCTGTACGGGATTGAACTGAATTACGATACCATGTCCGACACGGCCAAGGCCAATCTGGAGGAATACGGCGGCGCCTACTGGCTGTACCGGCAGCACACGGTGTTCGGCCAGGTTTACGAGGGCCTGGACGTGCTGGCCCAGGCGGAGTCGGTGGAGACGGACGCCAACGACAAGCCGGTGGAAGACTTGGTGATTGAGAAGATTGTGATCTCAGAGTACGAGTAAGGATCGGGGATGCGCGGCCCCGCCCCGGCGCGGACCGGGCGGGAGCCGGAAAACGGCCGGTTGGCCGGAAGGAGGCGCAGGATGGAAAAGAGAAAGGTCCTGATGGTGGACGATGAGGAGCGGATGCGCAAGCTGGTCCGGGATTTCCTGGTCAAGCGGGATTTCCAGGTGCTGGAGGCCGGGGACGGGGAAGAAGCCATCGACGTTTTTTTCGCGGATAAAAAGATCGACCTGGTGATCCTGGACGTGATGATGCCCAAGATGAGCGGCTGGCAGGTGCTGGAGACCATCCGCCAGTATTCCAAGGTGCCGGTGATCATGCTGACGGCCAAGTCCGAGGAGCGGGACGAGCTGCGGGGCTTTGAGCTGGGGGTGGACGAGTACATCACCAAGCCCTTCAGCCCCAAGATCCTGGTGGCCCGGGTGGAGGCGCTGCTGCGGCGCACGTCCGGCGGCCAGAGCGAGACGCTGGAGGTGGGCGGCATCTGCATCAACAAGGCGGCCCATACGGTGACGGTGGACGGGAAGCCGCTGGAGCTGAGCTTTAAGGAGTTTGAGCTGCTCACCTACTTTGTGGAAAACCAGGGCATTGCCCTGTCCCGGGAAACCATCCTGAACAACGTCTGGAATTACAACTATTTCGGGGACGCCCGCACCATTGACACCCATGTAAAAAAACTCCGCAGCAAGATGGGAGAGAAGGGGGAATACATTAAAACCGTCTGGGGGATGGGCTATAAATTTGAGGTAAGCCAATGAGAATTTCCATCCGTCTGAAATTTACGCTGATTTTGGTTGCTGTGATCGCGGGGGTGATCGCAGCAATCTGCTTTATTAACGACCGGTATCTGGAAACCTATGTGCTGGACCAGAAGCAGGATAAGCTGGAGACCATGCGGGAAGCGGTGGAGGAATTTGTGGAAAGCGGCTATACGAAGGATGGGTCGCGCCAGCTGAACCGCCTGAACCGGCTCGACAACATCGCGGCCCTGGTCATCCAGAATTCCTACGGTATGCTGGGGCCGGTGGTGCGGTATTCCAGCACCGTGGAACAGACCGGCTACAGCCTGCGCCTGGACGAATACCTCCAGGGCTTAAACCGGCCGGTGATTTCCGATATCTATAAGCGGGGGGACGACTACATTGTCTACAAGGCCTACGACAGCCAGCTGGGCAGCTACCAGCTGGAATGTATCGGCGTGATCCAGGACGCCAGCTACATCCTTACCACCCCGCTGGAGAGCATCCGGGAAAGCGCGGCCCTGTCCAACCAGTTCCTGGTTACGGTGGGGGTGGCCGCGGCGGTGCTGGGGGGGATTTTGGTGTATTTTATTTCCCGCAGCCTGACCAAGCCAATCCTGCAGCTGGCCCGGCTGTCCGAGCAGATGGCGGAGCTGGATTTCAGCGTGCGCTACCAGGGCCGGCAGAAAAACGAGATCGGCGTCCTGGGCGCCAGCATCAACCACATGTCGGAGAACCTGCGGAACGCCATCGAAGCGCTGCAAAAGGCCAACGCCCAGCTGGAGCAGGACATCCGGGAAAAGGATCGGATCGACCAGCTGCGGCGGGAATTCCTGTCCAATGTCTCCCACGAGCTAAAAACCCCCCTGGCCTTAATCCAGGGCTATTCGGAGGGGCTGAAGGACGAGGTAAACGACGATCCGGAGAGCCGGGAGTATTACTGCGATGTGATTATCGACGAGGCCCAGAAAATGAACCTGATCGTCAAGCGCCTTTTGAATCTGGGAGAAATCGAGTCCGGGGAAATGCAGCTGACCCTGGAGGACTTTGACCTGACGGCGGTGCTGAAGGGAGTGCTCCAGTCTACTTCCGTGCTGGGCAAGGAGATGTCCTGCGAGACGCGTCTGGACGCCCCGCCGGAGCTGTGGGTGCGGGCGGACGAGTTTATGATGGAGGAGGTGCTGCAGAATTACCTGAGCAACGCCTACCACCATGTGCAGGATCCGGGCCGGATTGAGGTGAAAGCCGGCAAGACGGAGGCCGGCCGGGTGCGGATTTCCGTGTTTAACACCGGGAAGCCGATTCCTGCGGAGGACCTGCCGCACCTGTGGGAGAAGTTCTATAAGGTGGACAAGGCCCGGACCCGGAAATACGGCGGCAGCGGCATTGGCCTGTCCATTGTCAAAGCCATCGCCACGGCCCACGGCGGGAGCTGCGGCGTGGAAAACCGGCCGGACGGGGTGGAGTTTTGGATTGAGTTTTAGGGTCGCGGGCCTAGAACTCCGAGAAAGAAATTTGATGGCGGCGCAGGAACCGCCGCATCATCCGGTCCCATTCCTGCTCCAGCGTCCGGTCCAGGGAAAAGGCGGTTAAGGAGACGCCGGTGGTGCAGCGGATCTGACCTTCCTCATAGAGGATGTTGAAAAACAGGCCGGCCACCTCCTCCGGGGCGATGGAAAGCCCAAGGGATTGGAGGGTTTTTTCCGCGTTTTCCGGGGACAGGCGCAGGACGATCTTAAAACCCCGGGGCAGGGTCTGCCCTTTGATAATCTGGAACGCCAGAGGCCGCAGCTGGCCCCAGGAAGCGCACACCGGCTTCCCCTCCTCCGAGAGGGAGCCGCCGTCGATGGCGATGGAAAAGGCAGTGGCAAACACAGCTTCCGGCACCAGGAAATTGTCGAACACATCCTGGCGGAACAGCTTTTGGGTAAAATCCTTCTGGTCGTCAATTTGGAGCCCCAGCATAGCGAATCCTCCTTGCAGCCCGCCGGGTCGCGCCCGGCGGGCTGCTTTCAGTATAGCGGAAGAAAATGCAAATGTAAATGGAGTTTGTGCTGGAAAGAATCCCAAAACGGTGGTATGCTGGAAGCAGAACGGAAACGGAAAGGAAGTCAGCCTATGAAGATTTTATTCCTGGGAGCCACCCATGAGGTGACGGGAAGCTGCACCTGCCTGGAAGTCAACGGCCGCCGCTTTCTGGTGGACTGCGGCATGGAGCAGGGGCTCAATGTGTTTGAAAACGAGGGCCTGCCGGTGCCGCCCTCGGAGATTGAGTGTGTGTTGCTGACCCACGCCCACATCGACCACTCGGGCAAGCTGCCCTGGCTGTACAAAAACGGGTTCCGGGGCACGGTCTACGCCACAGAGCCCACCTGCAACCTTTGCAACATTATGCTCCGGGACAGCGCCCACATCCAGGAATCGGAGGCGGAATGGCGGAACCGGAAGGCCCAGCGGGCCGGCAAGGAAGGCTATGAGCCCTTGTACACCATGGAGGACGCGGAAGGGGTCATCCGGAAATTCCGGCCGGTTCCCTACGGGGAGCGGATCCATGTGCTGGAAGGGGTGGACATTGCCTTTACGGACGTGGGCCATCTCCTGGGCTCCGCCAGCATCGAAGTGTGGATGCGGGAGGGGGAGGTAGAGCGGAAGATGGTCTTCAGCGGGGACCTGGGCAACCACGACCGGCCCATCCTCCGGAACCCGCAGCCGACCCGGGAGGCGGATTACGTGATGATCGAGTCCACCTACGGCAACCGCTACCACGAAAAGCATGAGGACGAGCGGGACTATGTGAGGCAGCTGGCCCGGTGTATAAAACGGACCCTGGACCGGGGCGGCAACGTGGTCATCCCCAGCTTCGCGGTGGGCCGCACCCAGGAGATCCTGTATTTTATCCGCCAGATCAAGGAGGAAGGCCTGGTACAGGGCCACGGCGCTTTCCCGGTGTACGTGGACAGCCCCCTGGCCAACGAGGCCACCAGCGTCTTTGTCCAAAGCGACCGGGACTATTTTGACGCAGACATGCAGGCCCTGCTGGACGCCGGGAAAAACCCGCTGTTTTTCCCAGGGCTGGAGATTTCCGTGTCCACGGACGAATCCCGGGCCATCAACTTTAACCAGACCCCCAAGGTCATCCTTTCCGCCAGCGGCATGTGCGAGGCAGGCCGGATCCGCCATCACCTGAAGCACAACCTGTGGCGGAAGGAAAGCACCATCCTGTTTGTAGGCTACCAGTCGGTGGGGACCCTGGGCCGCTCCATCTACGAAGGGGCCAAGCATGTAAAGCTGTTCGGGGAGGAAATCGAGGTAAACGCGGAGATTGAAACCCTGGCGGGCATCAGCGGCCACGCGGATAAGGACGGGCTGCTCCAGTGGCTGGACGGGTTTGAGAAGAAACCGTCCTTGGTCTTTGTGAACCATGGGGAGGATTCCGCCTGCCGGGATTTTGCGGAATGCCTGGAAAAGGAGAAGGGCCTCCGGGCTGTGGCCCCTTTCAGCGGTACCCTCTACGACCTGGCCACCGGGGAGTGCCTGCGGGAGACCCAGGGCGTGCGGATTGTCCGGGAGGGCCGTCCCACCGAGGCGGGGATGCGCACCGAAGGCTTCTTTGGGGCCCTGGTGGCGGCCGGCCGCCGGCTTACCGGCCTTATCTCCAAGTGGCGGGAGCGCCCCAATAAGGAAATCAAGCGCTTTACCAAAGAGGTGGAGGAGCTTTGCGACAAATGGGAAAAGGAACTGTAGGGCCGGAGGGAAAACGGCCGCCGGCCGGCCGGAATTTTGACCGGGAGATGGAGCAGGAGCTGAAAAACCTCCGGGAAGCCGGGCGGACGCCCCGCCTGCTGCTCCACAGCTGCTGCGCCCCCTGCAGCAGCGCGGTGCTGGAACGGCTGACGGACGATTTCCAGGTGACGGTGTTCTATTTTAACCCCAACATTTCCCCGGAGGCGGAGTACCGGAAGCGGGTGGAGGAGCAGAAGCGGCTGCTGCGGGAGCTGCCGGCCCGGCATCCGGTGTCCTTCCGGGAAGGCCCCTACTGCCCGGAAGAATTTTACGCCCTGGCCCAGGGGCGGGAGGCAGCGCCGGAGGGGGGAGAGCGGTGCTACCTCTGCTACCGGCAGCGGCTTTTGGCGGCGGCCCGGGAGGCGGCGGAGGGGGGCTTCGATTATTTTTGCACCACCCTGTCGGTGAGCCCGAAGAAAAACGCCCTTTGGCTCAACGCGATCGGGGAGGAGCTGGCGGGGCGGTACGGCGTCCCCTTCCTGCCTTCGGATTTTAAGAAGCGGGACGGGTACCGGCGCTCCATCGAACTTTCCTATATCTACGGCCTGTACCGGCAGGATTACTGCGGGTGCGTGTACTCCCGGCAGGAACGGGAGCGGCAGAAAGCCCAGAAGGCCCTGGAAGCGGCCGGCGGCAAAAAAAGCTTTACAGAATGCGGACTTCGTACTAAAATAGAAAAGAATTGCGAACAACCTGAGGAGGGTATGAAGATGAAAGTATTGGTTATCAACTGCGGAAGCTCTTCCCTGAAATACCAGCTGATCGATTCCGAGACCGAGCAGGTACAGGCCAAGGGCCTCTGCGAGCGAATCGGCATCGACGGCCGCCTGGTGTACCAGCCCGCCGGCGGGGAGAAGGAGACGGTGGAGGCGGCTATGCCCACCCATACCGAGGCCATCCAGATGGTGCTGGACATCCTGGTCAACGAAAAGACCGGTGTGCTCAAGAGCCTGGACCAGGTGGATGCCATCGGCCACCGGGTGCTGCACGGCGGCCACAAGCTGACCCGCTCCGTAAAGATCGACGACGAGGCTCTGCAGATTATCGACGAGTGCTGCGACCTGGGCCCGCTGCACAACCCGGCCAACCTGATGGGCATCCGGGCCTGCATGCAGCTGATGCCCGGCAAGCCCAACGTGGCGGTCTTTGACACGGCTTTCCATCAGACCATGCCGGCCAAGGCGTATATGTACGGCATCCCTTACGAATACTATGAGAAGTACCATATCCGCAAGTACGGCTTCCACGGCACTTCCCACAGCTTCGTGTCCAAGGAGGCCATCAAGTTCCTGGGCCTGGATCCGGACAACTCCAAGGTGATTGTGGCCCACCTGGGCAACGGCTCCTCCATCAGCGCCGTCCAGAACAGCAAGTGCGTGGACACCAGCATGGGCCTGACGCCACTGGAAGGCCTGATCATGGGCACCCGCTCCGGCGACCTGGATCCGGCGGTGCTGGAGTACATTGCCAGAAAAGAGGGCAAGGACATCTTTGAGCTGCTGACCATGCTGAACAAAAAGTCCGGCGTGTACGGCATGACCAAGGGCCTGTCCAGCGACTTCCGCGACCTGGGCGAGGCTTCCGCCAACGGCAACCAGCTGGCGGCCAACGCCATCGAGGCTTTCTGCTACCGGGTAGCCAAATACATCGGCTCCTACGTGGCGGCCATGACCGGCGTAGACGCCATCGCCTTCACCGGCGGCATAGGCGAGAACGGCGTGGAAGAGAGAGAGAAGATTGTGGCGTACCTGGGCTACCTGGGCATTACCCTGGATGAGGAGAAGAACCAGCAGAGAGGCAAGAACCTGGTAATTTCTACGCCGGATTCCAAGGTGACCGTGGCCATCATCCCTACCAACGAGGAGCTGATGATCGCCCGGGAGACCGTAGCGCTGGTATAAAAAGCCAACGATTCCAACCAGCGTGGCGCTGGGACGATCGAATAGCGGAATGGGCTGCTGCACCGTGCGGCGGCCCATTTTCCATTGGCCCGGGACGGTTCCCCGGCGGGAAGCCGAAAACGGAACCGTATCGCTGGATTTTTCCGGAGAAAAAGGAGGACACACCGATGAAAGCATGGATAAAAAGGATCCGCAGCCTGCCGCCGGTGGGCCTGCGGATGATCAAATCCGCTGTGTGCGTGTTTTTGTGCTTTTGCTTTTGCGCATGGCGGCAGGACGAGGCCAACAACATGTTTGTGGTGCTGGCCGGGCTTTGGTGTATCCAGCCGGATGTAGGGCGCAGCAAGGTCATGGGCTGGCGGCGGCTTTTGGGGACGCTGATCGGCGCGGCCTTTGGCCTGGCGATTTTGCTGCTGGAGCTGGAGGTGTGGCCCATCCACGGAAAAATACTGGGGTATCTGATTGCCTCGGCCATGCTGATTCCCATTATTTACACCACGGTGCTCCTGGGGAAAACCGAGGCGGCCTTCTATTCCTGCGTGGTTTTCCTGAGCATTACGGTAACCCATGTGACAGACGCCAACCCGTATCTGTTTGCCTGGAACCGGACGCTGGACACGGTCATCGGCCTGGCCATTGGGCTGGCGGTCAACGCGGCCCACATCCCGCGGCGCTACCGCCGCAACCGGCTCTTTGTCCTGCGGCTGGAGGACTCCCTCCTGGGGCCGGATGGAAAGCTGACCCCTTACGGCCAGGTGGAGCTAAACAAAATGCTGGACAACGGGGCGCAGGTCACAGTGGCCACGGCCCAGACCCCGGCCACCCTTATGCCGCCGCTGCGGGAGCTTCGGCTGCGCCTGCCGGTGGTGGCCATGGACGGAGCGGTGCTGTATGACATCCAGACCAAAACCTTCCTCCATTCCTATGTGATTTCCCAGGCGGCCACCCGGGATTTGAACCGCTTCCTCAACCAACAGGGCTACCACCACTTTGTCAATGTGGTGATGGAGGATATGCTGGTCATCTACTACCAGGACTTCCAGTGCCCGGCGGCGGAGCAGGTTTATCAGACCCTGCGCACCTCCCCCTACCGGAATTATGTCCACGGGGAGATGCCGGAAGGGGCCGCGGCGGTGTATTTCCTGATTGTGGAAGAGAAGGAAAAGGCGGAACGCCTGCGGCGGCTTCTGGAGGAGGCAGGCTATGACCGGAACCTGAAGCTGACCTGGAGCGAGCCAAAGGAATTCCCTGGCAGCGTGTTCCTGCGGATTTACAGCCAGAATGCCACC
>CALWEC010000148.1 GCA_944376945.1 uncultured Lachnospiraceae bacterium
CGCACCCGCGCCGGCGCGGGTATAATAGCCGCTCTGCGGCTATTATACCATTTTAACGCCAGCTTGCCAGTAGTTTTTGCGATTTTCTTACGAAATGAAGGAAATCCTTTATTTGTGATACGGTTCCCTGTGGATAATCCGGTAGCTGCGGTAAATCTGCTCCAGCAGGATCACCCGCATCAGCTGGTGGGGAAAGGTCATGGGAGAAAAGCTAAGGGCGTAGTCCGAACGTTTCCGCACCGCCTCCCCCAGGCCCAGGGAGCCGCCGATGACAAAGGCCAAACTGCTTTTCCCCTGCACCCCCAGGCTTTCCAGCTTATCCGCCAGTTTTTCCGAGGACAGCATGGCCCCGTCAATCTCCAGGGTAATCACATACATATCGTCCCGGATACACCGGAGGATCCGCTCCCCCTCCCGGTCCCGGATCTGCTCCTCCTGGGCCGGGCTGGCTGAATCCGGCGTTTTTTCATCCGCCGTTTCCAGGATTTCCAGGCGGCAATACCGGCTCAGCCGTTTGCAGTACTCAGCCACCGCGTCCCGCAGATATTTTTCTTTGATCTTTCCCACCGCAATCACCGTAATCTTCAAAAGCATCCTCCTTGCGTCCGGAGGAACGCCAGGCTCTTCCGGATCTGACCGGCCTGGCTGTTCTCGATGGTGGCCGTAGCCTGAGGGCAGCTGCGCTCCAGGGCCTGGAATACCGTCTCCCAGTCCGTATTTCCCTCCCCCAGGGCGCCGTGAGAGTCCTTCTCCCCCCAGTTGTCGTGAAGGTGCAGGTGTCCCAGACGGCTTCCCAGGCCGGCGATCCATTCCTCCGGCGTCTGAACCGAAAAAGCCCGGAGATGGCCAATATCCAGGCAGGCGGTAAAATATGGGCAGTCCACCCGGTCCAGGATTTCCCGGGGCACCTGCCAATGGAGGTCCCGCACATTTTCCAAATGCACCGCCACGCTTCCGTCCGTTCCCTCCAGGAATCGCTTCCAGAACTCTGCCGCCTGCTCCGGCCAGCCTTCCTCAAAACAAGTGGCCGGCATAAACCCCGTATGAAACACAATCCGTTCCGCCTCCAGCTCCACCGCCGCCTGGTACGCCTGCCGGAACCGGCGCAGCGTAGCTTCCCGGATTAAAGAGTCGAAGCTGCCTGGGTTTAAATCCAAAAAAGGCCCATGGATGGAAAGAGGGCGGGGCTCCGGCCAACGCTCCCGCTGCCGGGCGTAGGCCCGCACCGCCTCCGGTCCCTGATCCAAGGTGTCCCCTATGCCAAAGGCAATGGCCTCTACCCCCAGCCCCGGTTCTTCCGCCAAAATCGCAAGTAAGTCTTTCTCCTCCACCAGCTGGGAAATGTAACGCAGCCGCATATCCTGCCTCCCTCATGTAGTAAAATCTGCCCGTTTCCAAGCCGTTCCCCGGCCAGGATCCGCTTATGCCATTATACCAGCATTTATACAAATTTAATAGAATGGAAACAAACATTTTAAGGCCCAATCTTGTGTTTCCCATTCCTCTGAAGTATAATGATATAAGATTTTGAAACCAGCACAAAGGAGTGTTTTATGCCATACTGGGAAGCATTGGGACGGAAGGCGGTTTCCCAGGGTACGCAGGAATCTGCCGACAGGCTCACCCAATTCCTGACGTATTCCGGAGTGGATGCCACCATTTCCTTTGACCAGGAACACGCCGTCTACGTTGTGTCTGTCCCGCAGGATCAAGCCGGACTGGCAGAAAAATACATGCAGGCCTATCAAAAGAAACAAGAGGAGCCCCCCAGAGAGGCAGACTGCGCCCCTCCGGAGAGCTTTCTTAGCCATGCGCCTGTTTTTGTAAAAGCGGAGGACCGGTACCGCAACACCACCGGCTCTGCCTACGCACTGCTTACCGCCGGTTCCTTTGTGTTTCTTTTAGCCATCCTCCGCTTTACCATGGTGATGCTGCGCTACCGCCAGGATTCGGCCCAGGCCTGCCTGCTGGATCTTTGCATGGGAAGCATTTTTATGAGCTTCGGCATCCACACCCTGCGCAAGGCCCAGGAAATCCAGGGAAAGATCACGGAAGAAAACGCCTTTCTCACAGAGGCCATTGAATGGTTTGTCAGCACCTATTCATCCTTCCAGCTGGACAATACCATTGCCGCCGCTACGGACGATGCCTGGCTGCCCCGGGAGGAACGCTATTTTCTCCGCCGGGACTTGATCCGCTCTTATATCCTGCGGGAGTACGATAAAATCGATCCCCTGTGCGCAGATTACCTGACAGACGAAATCTACGTAAGTATTTTTGAAAAGCCCAAGCTTGGGCAAAAAGATCCGGAAATAAAAAAGCCGCCGGTGCCGCCCCGCTTTCTGCTGCGGGGGCGCAAAACGGCCAAATCTTGTGGAAAAGGAGCATAGCCTCTTGCGGGAACCCGCCGGGACGCTATGCTCCTTCTTTTGCCTTCCGGAACCCATCACTCCGCCTTCAGAGACGCCTCCAAAAAGGGCCGGGTCACCGACCGCTGGCAGGAAAGCATGTCCGCCGGGGCGCCTGCGAACAGAAGATCCCCGCCGTCCATACCGCCTCCGGGACCCACTTCCACCACATAGTCGGCATTCTTCAGCACATCTAAGCTATGCTCAATGACATACAGGGTGTTGCCTGCGTCCACCATCCGGTCAAACAAAGCCGAAAGCTTCCGCACGTCGTCCAGATGCAGCCCGTCCGTAGGCTCGTCCAGCACAAACACAGAGCTGGTGCGGTACAGCTGGCTGGCCAGCTTCACCCGCTGCAGCTCGCCGCCGGAGAGGGTGGTCATGGCCTGGTTCAGATGCAGATACCCTAGGCCTACCTGCTCCAGGGACCGCAGCTGCGGCAGGAAAGGCTCCCCTTCAAAAAAGCGGATGGCCTCCTCCACCGTCTGATCCATCACCTCCGCGATGTTCTTCCCCTGATACCGGTACTCCAGCACCTCCTGGGCGTAGCGGGTGCCGTGGCACAGCTCGCATTCCGTCTCGATGGCGTCCATAAAGGACATGTCCGAGACAATCACCCCTTTGCCGCCGCAGGCCGGGCAGGCTCCCTTGGAGTTAAAGGAAAACAGCATTTGGCTGACGCCGTTGGCCTTGGCAAACCGCTTGCGGATGGGATCCGAGATCTCCAGGTAGGTGGCCGGCGTAGAGCGCAGGTTGATGCCGATGTTTTTCTGGCCGATAAAAATAGTCTCCTCCCCACAGTGTTCACAGAAAAACTCCATCAGGGAGCTTTTGCCGGAGCCGGCCACCCCGGCCACCACCAGCAGCACCCCCTTGGGCAGATCCAACGTCAGATCCCGCAGGTTGTGGAGGTTGGCGTGCTCCAGATGGTAGAAGCCGCTGGGCCGGCGCACCTTCTGCTTCAGGCCGCT
>CALWEC010000149.1 GCA_944376945.1 uncultured Lachnospiraceae bacterium
GGGATGCTCCGGGCGTCCAGGCCGATCAGGTCCTCCAGCCGCCGGATCATGGTGGGATCATCGTGTCCCAGAATGTCCAGCTTCAGCAGGTTCTGGTCGATGGAGTGGTAGTCAAAGTGGGTGGTCACCGTGCTGGTGGTCATGTCGTTGGCCGGGTGCTGGATGGGAGTGAAGGAGTAAATGTTCTCCCCCTTGGGCATCACCACGATGCCCCCCGGGTGCTGGCCGGTGCTGCGGCGCACCCCCACGCAGCCGGCGGCAATCCGCTCGATCTCGCACCGGCGCTTGACAATGTTCTTTTCCTCGTAGTACTTCATCACGAACCCGTAGGCGGTCTTGTCCGCCAGGGTGCCGATGGTCCCGGCCCGGAAGGTGTGGCCCTTGCCGAAAAGGACCTCCGTGTAGTCGTGGGCGTGGCTCTGGTACTCGCCGGAGAAGTTCAGGTCGATATCCGGCTCCTTATCCCCCTTAAAGCCCAGGAAGGTCTCAAAGGGAATGTCAAACCCGTCCTTCTTCATCCGGGTGCCGCACCGGGGGCAGTCCCGGTCCGGCATATCGCAGCCAGCGCTGCCTGCGTAGGCCTTCACCTCCGGCGAGTCGAAATCGCTGTAGTGGCAGTGAGGGCACACATAGTGGGGCGGCAGCGGGTTTACCTCCGTGATGTCCGACATGGTAGCCGCCAGGGAGGAGCCTACGGAGCCTCGGGAGCCTACCAGGTAGCCGTCGTCGGTGGATTTTTTCACCAGCCGCTGGGCGATGATGTACATCACCGCGTAGCCGTTGCCGATGATGGAGTTCAGCTCCTTCTCCAGCCGTTCCTCCACAATCGGGGGAAGCGGGTCCCCGTAGATGCTTTGGGCCTTCTGGTAGCACATGTCCCGCAGCTCCTGCTCGGAGCCTTCGATGACCGGCGGGCACTTGTCCAGCCGCACTGGCAGGATCTTCTCGCAGGAATCTGCCACCCGGTTGGTGTTGGTGATGACCACCTCCTCCGCCTTCTCCCGGCCCAGATATTCAAACTCCGCCAGCATCTCCTCGGTGGTCCGGAAAAACAGGGGCGGCTGCAGGTCCGCGTCCGCGAAGCCCTTGCCTTTCATAAGGATCCGCCGGTACACCTCGTCCTCCGGGTTTAAAAAGTGGGAGTCGCAGGTGGCCACCACCGGCTTTCCCAGCCGTTCTCCCAGATCCACCACCTTCCGGTTCAGGTTCTGCAGGTCCTCCATGGTCTGGATGTCCGGGAACTTTTCGTCCCGGATCAGGAAGGCGTTGTTCCCCACCGGCTGGATCTCCAGGTAATCGTAGTATTTGGCAATCTCCAGCAGCTCCTCCTCCGGCTTTTTCTCTACAATAGCCCGGAACAGCTCTCCGGACTCGCAGGCGGAGCCTACCAGAATCCCCTCCCGGCACTCATTTAACAGGCTCCGTGGAATCCGGGGCCGCCGGTGGAAATAGGTCAGATGGGATTCGGACACCATCCGGTACAGGTTGATCCGGCCCACATCGTTCTGGGCGATAAAAATAATATGGTAGGTCCGGGCTTTCAGAATGTCCTCCACCGTGTCTCCCGGCGAATCGTCCACCAGATAGCCCTCGCAGCCGTAGAGGATTTTAATATCCAGCTTTTCCGCCGCGTGCATGGCCTCCGGGAAAGCCTGGACCACTCCGTGGTCCGTGATGGCAATGGCTTTCTGGCCCCAGGCCGCCGCCCGCTTGACGATGGCCGCCGCGTCGGACACTGCGTCCATGTCGCTCATCTTGGTATGGCAGTGAAGCTCCACCCGCTTCACCGGGGCGTTGTCCCGGCGGGCGTTTCCCTCGTGATCCAGCTTTTTAATGCCCAAAACCGAGGCGATGGTCAGCTCCTTGTCGAACTTGTCCAGCACCGTGCGGCCCTTCACCGCCACCCACTGGCCGTTCTTTACCAGCTGCAGCAGGCCGTCCTTTTCCTCCGGCTTGCAGAAAATCTTCACCACAATCGAGTCCCGGTGGTCGGTGACCACAAAAGTGATAATCCAGTTGCCGGTCTTGATCTTACGGGTGTCCACCCGGATAATCTCCCCGTGGATTACCACGTCTCCCATCTCCTCCACAATCTGGTCGATGGGGATGGGCTCCTCCGAAAAATCCCGGCCGTAGCCTTCGCTCTCCTCCAGCTGCCGGGCCCGGGGCGCCCGGCGGAATTCCTGCTTCCGCTGTTCCTTGGCCGCCGTGGCCTCCTCCCCGGCCCGGGCCTCCCGGGCGTGTTCGGTGATACGGGCCGCCTCCTGCCGCATGGCCTCCTCGTTTTCCTGGAGCCAGGAGCGGTGGACCGTCTTTCCCAGATGGCAGCGAACCTCCAGGGGGATGCCCAGCCGTTCGTTAAAAATCTTCTCCAAAATCCGGCACAGCTCCTGGCTGCGGGAGTGGTTCACCAGGCTGTCCTCCGCCTCCAGCACCATCACCTGGGGATCCGGGAACCGGAGCTTGGCGGCCCGGAACAGGTTGTAATCCAGCAGGTGCCAATTTTTCAGCTCCAGCAGGATGCTGTCCCGGTACCGGTCCAAGGCCTCCTCCGCCGTCATATCTCCCAGCAGGAACCGCTCGTACACCTTCACCGTCACCGGCTTATTGGCAAAAAACTGCTTTTTGATGGCCGCCTCCAATATGTAAATATCCCGCTTGGAGATTAGCTCCCGGCTTTCCATATAAATCCGGATCATGCTCCGGTCCCGGGGCATGGTCACCCGGGTCACCGTCACCTGCTCCAGCTGCCGCATCAGAGAATCCGCTGTCTGTAGGTTGGGAAGCACCTCCCAAAAGCTTTTATTCATCCTTTTCCTCCCAGTGAGCGATCTCCTCCTCCAAAGCAGAGAGAAGCTCTGCCTCCGGCACCTTCCGGAGGATTTGGCCCCGGCGGAACAAAAGGCCTTCGCCCTTGCCGCCGGCAATGCCCAGGTCCGCCTCCCGGGCCTCCCCAGGGCCGTTGACCACGCAGCCCATTACCGCCACCTTCAGGTTTTTGGGATAGCGGGAGGCCATCTCCTCCACCTGGTTGGCTAAGGAGATTAGGTCGATGTGGGTGCGGCCGCAGGTGGGACAGGAAATCACCCGGATTCCCTCCTGCCGCAGCCCCAGGGCCTGCAGGATTTTCTTGGCCGCGAAAATCTCCTCGCAGGGATCCCCGGTCAGGGACACCCGGATGGTATCCCCAATCCCTCGGGAAAGGATGGCGCCCAGGCCTACGGCGGACAGGATGGTGCCGCTGCGGACCGTCCCCGCCTCGGTGATGCCCACATGAAGGGGATACTCCGTCTGCTCCGCCAGGATTTCGTGGGCCCGGATGCACATGGGCACGTCCGAGGATTTGATGCTGATCACCAGGTTCTGGTACCCCATGTCCTCAATGAGGCGCACCTTGTCCAGGGCGCTTTCCACCAGGCCTTCGGCGGTCACCCCGCCGTTTTTTTCCAGGATCTCTTTCTCCAGGGAGCCGCTGTTGACCCCCACCCGGATGGGAATATTCCGTTCCTTGGCGCAGTCCACCACCGCCTGGACCCGGTCCCGGCCGCCGATGTTCCCCGGGTTGATGCGGATTTTATCCGCCCCGTTTTCCATGGCGGCGATGGCCAGCCGGTAGTCAAAGTGGATGTCCGCCACCAGCGGGATATGGATCCGCTTCCGGATCTCCCCCAAGGCCTTGGCCGCCTCCGGGGTAGGCACCGTGGAGCGGACAATCTCACAGCCTGCCTGCTCCAGTGCCAGGATCTGGGCCACCGTGGCCTCCACATCCTCCGTCTTGGTATTGGTCATGGACTGGATGGCAATGGGCGCATCCCCGCCTATGGGCACGCCGCCTACCCAGATTTTTTTGGATTTTCTTCTCATCGGTACCGCCTCTCTCAAAACAGCCGCATAATATCATTGAAAAACACGACCACCATCAGCACCATCAGCAGGGCGAAGCCTACCATGTGCACCATGCCCTCCTTGTCCGGCGGGATGGGCTTACGCCGCACCGCCTCCACCAGCAGGAAGACCAGCCGCCCTCCGTCTAGGGCCGGGATCGGCAGCAGGTTGAACACCCCCAGGTTGGCGCTGAACAGGATAAACAGGTTCATCACATTGAGGAAAACATACAGGGCCCCGTCCGAACGGCTCTGCTCCACCGTGGTGTCGATAATGGACACAATCCCCACCGGGCCGGACATATCCTGGATCCCCGCCTGGCCGGTAAACAGCATCTTCAGGGAGCTAAAGCAGACGGAAATCCAGTAGCGAACCTCCTGGACGCCGCCCTTCAGCACCCCCAGGACGCCGGCTTTTTCCCGGTATACGCTGGCTTCCATCCCCAGGGCCAAGCCGTCGTAGGGCTCCGGGGTCAGGGTAACGGTAAACCGCTCCCCGTCCCGCTCCAGCTCCAGTTCCATGGGGGAGCCGTCCGCCGGATGGGCCTCCATATAGTCTGCCATCGCCTGGCCGCTTTCCACCGGCGTGCCGTTTATGCCAACCACCACGTCCCCTACATGGATCCCCGCCTTCTCCGCCGGGGAGCCTACCGCCACCTCCGTAAAGGACGCCGGATCTTCCGTGACCAGGTAGGTAATGCCCATGCGGTAGGTGCTGTAGTTGGGATCCAGCTGGGTGGTGTATTCCTGCCCGTCCCGCTCATAGGTGATGGTCAGAGGGACGCCGTCCAGGGGATGGGTCAGGAAATACAGGTCAATGTCCCGCCCGATGCCAATGTGCGTTCCATTGATTTCGGTGATCAAGTCCCCCGCCTGGAGCCCTGCCCGGTCCGCCCCGTAGCCCTCCTGGACCATGCTGACCCGGGCCGGGTTTACCCCGGCCAGGGCCAGCACCACCAAAGCAGCCAAAAAGGCCCAGAGGAAATTGGAGAGGGGGCCGGCGGCCACCACCCCGATCCGGGCCCACACCGGTTTCTTGTTAAAAGCGGAAGGGTCGTCGCTGTCCGCGTCCTCCCCCACCATCATACAGGATCCGCCGAAAGGGATCCACTTGAGAGAATAGAGGGTCTCCCCCATCTGGCGGCTGACAATCCGGGGCCCCATGCCCACGGAAAATTCCGTCACGCCGATCCCCGCCTTCTTAGCCGCCAGAAAGTGGCCCAGCTCATGGGTCAGGACCAAAAAGCCAAACACCAGAAACGCGATTGCCAGACTTAAAATACTCAAAAATCCATACCCTACTTTCTATGCTTTTCTTGATCCGCTTTTCTCCAGGAACTCCCGGACCTCTCTCTCTGTCTCCAAAATCTGCTCCACGCTGGGATGCGGGATCACCCGGTGGGCTTCCATGGCCGCCTGGATGGAATCGGTAATCTCCAGGAAGCCCAGCTTCCGGTCCAGGAACCGGGCCACCGCCCACTCGTTGGCGGCGTTAAACACCGTGGGAAGGCTGCCTCCGGTTTCCCCGGCCCGGTAGGCCAGGGCCAGGCCCCGGAAATTTTCCAGATCCGGCTTTTCAAAGGTCAGCTGCCCCAAAGCCCCAAAATCCAGCCGCGGCCCGGACAGGTTCCGGCGCTCCGGGTAGTACAGGGCGTACTGGATGGGCAGCCGCATGTCCGGGGTCCCCAGCTGGGCCAGCACCGCCCCGTCCGCAAACTCCACCATGGAATGGATCACGCTCTGGGGCTGCACCACCACCTCCACCTGAGACAGGGGTACGCCAAAGAGCCATCCGGCTTCCATCACCTCCAGCCCTTTGTTGACCATGGTGGCCGAATCGATGGTAATCTTCCGGCCCATGGTCCAGTTAGGGTGCTTTAAGGCGTCCTCCACCTGGACGTTTCGCATCTGCTCCCGGTTCCAGCCCCGGAAGGGGCCGCCGGAGGCGGTTAGGAGGATCCGGCTCACCGGGTTGGGCCGTTCCCCGTGAAGCACCTGGAAAATGGCGCTGTGCTCGCTGTCCACCGGAAGGATCCGAACGCCCCTTTCCCGGGCCAGGGCCGTAATCAGGTGCCCCGCCGTCACCAGGGTTTCCTTGTTGGCCAGGGCAATGTCCTTCCCCGCTTCCATAGCGGCCATGGTAGGAAGGATCCCCACCATGCCCACCACCGCCGTCAGCACCAGTTCCGCCGAAGGCTCCTGGGCCGTCTCCACCAGTCCGTCCATGCCGGACACCACCCGCACCGGCAGGTCCGCCACCCGGGCCGCCAGGTCCCGGGCCGCCGCCTCCTCAAACACACAGGCGATCCGGGGCCGGAATTCCCGGATCTGCTCCTCCAGCCGGCTAACATTGGCTCCGGCCGCAAGGCCTGTCACCTGCCAATCCCCGTTGGCCCTCACCACCTCCAGGGTCTGGGTACCAATGGAACCGGTGGAACCTAACACCACGATCTTTCTCATCCGCGCACCTTTCTCCGGCCCCTCATCCCAACGCCATGGTCAGCATATAGAGGATGGGCGCCGTGATAATCACGCTGTCAAACCGGTCCAGGATGCCTCCATGGCCCGGGATCAGCTTTCCGTAGTCTTTTACATTGTAGTTCCGTTTGATGGCGGAGGCCGTCAGATCCCCGATCTGGGAGATGACGCCGCCTACCGCCCCCAGCAAGGCCAGGCTGGCCGCCGGGTTGTCAAAAATGGTGATATGCTCCCGGAACACCAGGCCGTAGATCAGGCCGATGAGGGCCGCCCCCGCCACGCCGCCCACGCCGCCTTCCACCGATTTTTTCGGGCTCAGCACCGGAGCCATCTTGTGCTTCCCCATTAGTATGCCCACACAGTAGGCGCAGGTATCACAGCCCCAGGAGCAAATGAAAATCAGCCATACCAGATACGCGCCGCTTTCCTCCTGGCGCACCAGGTAGATGAAGGAGATCATCACCGCCACATAGACCAGGCCGAAAAACGCCGCCAGCACTTGTTCCGCCCGAAACTTGGGGAAGGTCAGCACATACACGGCCATCAGCACCATCAGAAAGCACAGCAGGCCGTAAAAAGCCAGTTCCTCCTCCTCCAGGTACACCAGGGCGTAGTACCCAGCCGCCGCCAGGTAGCCCACAGCCCCCAGAAGGGTCCGGTGAAAGCCGAACACCCGGTACAGCTCCATCATCCCAATCCAGGATATGACCAGCAGCCCGGCAAAAAGAACGTCCCCGCCCAGGACCAGCAGGAAAATTGTCACCACCATCAGCAGCACACTGCTGCGCAAGCGCACCCAAAACATAGGCCTCTCCTATCGGCCGCCGAAGCGGCGGTCTCTCTGATTGTACGCCTCAATGGCCCGGATCAGGTCCTCCTTGTGGAAGTCCGGCCAGTAGACGTCGGTAAAATACAGCTCCGTATAGGCCATCTGCCAGATCAGATAGTTGGAAAGCCGCTGCTCCCCGCTGGTGCGGATCATCAGATCCGGATCCGGGATTTCCGCCGTGTCCAGGCTGGCGGACAAGGTTTCCTCGGTGATGGAATCCGGATCCAGGGCCCCCTCCGCCGCCTGCCGGGCCAGCTTCCGGACGCCCCGGACAATCTCGTCCCGGCCGCCGTAGTTGACCGCGATGACAAAGGTCATGCCCGTGTTGTTTTGGGTCTCCCGGACCAGGGTGTCGATGCCGTCGATAATGTCCCGGTCAAACCGGCTTTCCTCCCCGATCATCTTGACCCGCACATTGTTGGCCATGGCCACCTTCAGCAGTTTCTTCATATAAAAACGGAACAGCTGCATGAGGGCGCTGACCTCGTCCGCCGACCGCTTCCAGTTTTCCGTGGAAAACCCGTAGACGGTCAGATAGCCAATGCCCAGCCGGGCCGCGTCCTCCACGATCTGCTCCAGGTTTTCGCAGCCGGCCTTGTGCCCCAGCTTCCGGGGCAGCCGCCGCTGTTTGGCCCAGCGGCCGTTGCCGTCCAAAATAATTGCCACATGGTTGGGAACCCGCAGCGTCTCTTCCATGTCCTGCCTCCTCCCGCGCCCTGCCGGCGCGGCCTCGCTTATTGGAAAAAGAATCCCGCCGGGCGGGATTCTTTTTGGTATCGCTCCGGCCGAAGCCGTCTCTCCTTAAACCGTCATAATCTCCTTGGTCTTTGCCTCCACTTCCTTGTCCACCTTGCCGATGAACTTATCCGTGGCCTTCTGGATGTCCTCCTCCGAAGCCTTTACATCGTCCTCGGTAAACTCGCCGCCCTTCTCCAGCTTTTTGATCTTATCGTTGGCGTCCCGGCGGATGTTGCGGATGGCCACCTTGGCGGCCTCCCCTTTTTTCTTAATATCCTTGGCCAGCTCTTTCCGGCGGTCCTCCGTCAGTTCCGGGAAGATCAGGCGGATCACCGAGCCGTCGTTGTTGGGGTTGATCCCAATGTCGGATTTGTGGATGGCCTTTTCAATGGCCTTGATCAGGGACTTATCCCAAGGCTGGATCTGCAGGATCCGGGCCTCCGGCACCGTAATGCTGGCCACCTGGGGCAGCGGCGTGGGCGCGCCGTAGTATTCCACCGTCAGCTTGTTCAGGATAGCCGGATTGGCCCGGCCGGCCCGGATGGTAGAAAACTCGTCCAGCAGATTGTCCAGGGTCTTTCCCATTTTTTCTTCGTAAACCTGCAATTTCTCGTCCATGCTGTTCCTCCTTAAACGGTCACGCGTGTGCCGGTAATATTTCCCATCATAGCCTGGTAGATGCTGTCCTCCCCGTCCAGGCCGAACACCGCCATGGGCATCCGGTTTTCCAGGCAAAGGATGGACGCGGCCAGGTCAATAACCTGCAGCTTCTGCTCCACCACTTCCTCAATGGAGATGGTCTCGTACTTTTTGGCCTGGGGATTGGTCTTAGGGTCGCTGTCGTACACCCCGTCCACCGCCTTGGCCAGCAGGATCTCGTCCGCCCCCATCTCCACCGCCCGGAGCACCACCCCGGTATCGGTGGAAAAATACGGATGGCCGGTGCCGCCGGCAAAGAACACCACCTTGCCGGCCGAAAGGGCCGCCTCCGCCTCTTCCTTGGAGAACAGCTTGACGATCCCGCCCACCTCAAAGGCGCAGAACACCTCCGTGGGGATCCCCAGATACTGGAACAGGGACGACACGTACACACAGTTCATAACCGTGGCCAGCATGCCGATCTGATCCGCCTTCACCCGGTCGATGGCGTTGCTGCTGCGGCCCCGCCAGAAGTTGCCGCCGCCGATGACAATGGCCACCTGGATGCCGGCCTCCACCGAACGCTTCACCTGGCCGGCCACCTGCCGGGCGGTTTCCTCGTCAAAACCGGTTTTCTTCTCTCCCGCCAGCGCCTCCCCGCTTAGCTTCAGCAGGACCCTTCTTTGTTTCTCCATGGAATTTCTCCCTTAAGCAAATCATTTGGCGGCGGAATTTTCTCCGCCTCCATCTTGTCCAGTTTACCATAAATAGGGCGGATGCACAAGAGTTTCCGGGCGGGAATTCTTCCCCTGCCCTATTCCGGCAGCGCCTCCCGCATCCGTTCCAGGAACCGGTAGGGCACCGCCAAATCCCCATAGCCGCTTCCCAGCTCCAGCCCTTTTTTCAGGGCGCCGTGGAAATCGCTGCCGCCGGAGCGCAGGCAGCCAAACTCCTGCGCCAGAGCTTCCGTCTGCTGCCGCCACCAGCCGTCGTACTCGCTGTAGCAGGTTTCCAGTCCGTCCGCCCCCTGGGACAGGATGGCCCGGCAGAGCCGCAGGCTTTCCTGGGCGTCCTTCCGGCAGATCTGGTGGGGATGGGCCACAAACGCCAGGCCTCCGGCCTCGTGGATCCGGCGGATGGCCTCCGCCGGCGGCGGGGTCTTCCGTTTTACATAGCCTACGCCGCCCCGGCTCAAATACATGCGCATAGCGGTTTGGACGTCCGGGGCGCAGCCCCGCTCCACCAGAAGCCCGGCAATGTTTCCCCGGGTCAGCACCGCCCCTTCCCCAAAGGCGTCCAGATCCGCCTGGGAAATGGGGAAACCGGCGGCCGCCAGCTTTTCCACTGACCGGCGGTTCCGCTCCGCCCGGTCCCGCCGGGACTGCTCCAGGCTTTCCTGCAGGGCGGCGCAGTCCGGCCGCAGGAACAAACCG
>CALWEC010000150.1 GCA_944376945.1 uncultured Lachnospiraceae bacterium
CCCCGGCGGCACACGCCCCGCTCCCGGTCTATGGTCACCTCCCCCACCCGGACGCCTGCGTGGGCAGGCGCAGGCTGCTTCCGCCGGAGCAGGGCTTCCAGCCGGGCCAGCAGCTCCTGGGTGCGGAAGGGCTTAATCACATAGTCGTCCCCGCCGCTTCGCAGGGCCTCCACCACGTACTGCTCGCCCTCACAGACGGTCAGAAACAGCACCGGGGCTTCGCTGAACCGGCGCAGCTTCCGGCACAGGGAAATGCCGTCCCCGTCCGGCAGCTGCATATCCAAAATGTACAGATCCGCCGGCCATTCCTTCCAGCAGGCTTCCGCCTCTGCCGCGGTCTGGGCGGTTTTCACCGGATACCCCTTCCATTCCAGCAGGTCCCGCATGCCCCGGGCCAGCATATCGTCGTCTTCCACTACCAAAATCCGGGCCGTGCGCCCGCTCTGCTCTGCCAAAACCGGTCTCCTTCCTGCAAAATCCGCCGCAGGCGGCTTGTCTGGCCTTCTCCTGCGGCGGAAAATGAAAGGTTCTGCGTATTGCGGCTGCCCCTGGCGGGGGAAGCATCAGCCAAAGTAAAGCTTGCTCTGCTTGTCAATCTCCGCGCCTACCGCTTCGTACACGCCGGGGAAGGTGCTCATAGGGCCGCCCTGGGAGGTGCAGGGAATAAAGAATTTGGTGCCGCACTCCTTGCAGGCCTTGGCAGTCTCCCGCTCCACGTCTTCCTTGGTCCAGCCGGGGAAATCCACCGTGGCGCTGTCAATGCCGCCCATAAACGTAATCTGGCCGCCGTATTTTTGGATCAGCTCCGGGATGTTGTTGCTGGTCATCACGCCCTGCCAGATATCAATGCCCATGTCGATCATCATAGGGACCAGGGTGGCCGCGTAGGAGTCCGAATGGTGTACGATCACCTGTACGCCCCGCTCTTTGTAGTAATTGTACACTTTCTTGTACGCCGGATAGTAGAATTCCTGGAACATCTCCGGAGACAGGAAGGTGGACGTCTGGCTGCCCCAGTCATCGTGATGGAACAGGGCGTCCGGATGGAAATGATCGCACAGCTCCTTGGCATAGGCCAGCTCCCAGTCGGTCAGGTAGTCGATAAGCTCGTGCATGCACTCCGGCTCCTCGTAAAAGTTGATCAGGCAGTTCTGAATCTCCATCAGGTAATGGGTCTGCTCAAACAGTCCCGGGAACACTGTGGCCGTCACAAAATATTCGTCCCGGTCCACCTGGTTGGCTTCCTCCACAAAGGGGGCCCAGTCCTCCTCCGAATACTGGACGGTAGGCGCTTTTACGTAATCTCTCCAGTTGGTAATGTCCTTGATTACGATCTTATCCGGCGTGTGGACCGGGAAAGCCCCCGGCGTATTTTCCGGGAAGGAGCGGGTTACGCCCCAGGCGTTTACCACATCCGGCCCGCCCTTTTTGGGGGAAGGATTGTGGAGGGTATAGGGGGTGCGCATCAGCAGATGGAAGGGCTCGTACATGTTGACATAGCGGTCCGGATGGCCGCCGCGGATGGTTTCCAGCAGGTTCTGGCGTTTGGTCAGCATATTTTTGTCTCCTCTCGATTGCATTTGTCCGCGGCGCTTCCAAATTCCGCGGACCATCGATTTTATTCTATCATTTTTTCATGGTTTTGCCAATACTGGGATTTTCCCGCGGAGAAGGGCTTATCGCGGAAGGCCCTGCATATACCGGTCCATGGCATCCGCCACCAGCTTCGAGTACCGCACCGCCTCCACCACGGTTTTGGCCCCTTTTACCACGTCGCCGGAGGCAAAGATCCCTTCCCGGGTGGTTTGGCCCAGGGAATCGGTGACCACCAGGCCCCGGTCGTTGACGTCTATGCCGTGGGTGCTGTTTACGATCACGTCCCGGGGGCCCTGGCTGACGGAGATAATGGTGGAATCCGCCGGATACAGCTTTTGGGTGCCAGGCACCAGTTCCAGCGTGCCGTCCTCCTTCCGCACCGTATCCTGGAAGATGCAGCCCTCCTCGGTCAGCTCCACCGGCGCCTTAAAATACTCAAACTGTACGCCGTCAAATTTGGCGTACTCCAGTTCCAGCGGGCTGGCGGATACGTGCTCGCTGCGGGCAAAAGCGGTAACCTGCGCGGCCCCTTCCCGCAGGGCGGTGCGGGCGGCGTCCATGGCGGCGTTGCCCACCCCGATCACATTGACCCGCTGGCCCAGGCTGTACACCGCCGGGTTGCACAGATAATCGATGGCATAGTGGACGTTGCCTAGGCTTTCCCCTTTGATCCCCAGGGTGTTGGGCTTCCAGACGCCGGTGCCGATAAACACTGCCTTGTACCCGTCCCGGAACAGGTCGTCTACGCCGATGGCGCTGCCAATGTTGGTGTTGGGGCGGATCTGGACGCCCATGGCGGTAAGGACGTCCTTATAACGGTCCAGGATGGTTTTGGGAAGGCGGAATTCCGGGATCCCGTAGCGCAGCACGCCGCCGATCTTTTCTTTTCCTTCAAAGATGGTCACCCCGTAGCCTCGCTGGGCCAAGATCACCGCAATGGTAATGCCCGCCGGGCCGGAGCCGATGATGGCGGCCCGCATCCCGTTGGGAACCGCCTTCTGAGGGCGGAGTTTATCAAAATAGTTGGAGGAAATGTAATTCTCTATGCTGCTGATGTGTACCGGCTGGCCTTTTTTGCCCAACACACAGTGGCCCTCGCACTGGGCCTCGTGATTGCAGACCAGGGAGCAGACCAGGGACAGCGGGTTGTTGGCAAACAGCATTTCCCCCGCCTCGTTGATCTTAAGATCCAGAAACGCCTGGATCATATCCGGGATCGGGGTATGGATGGGGCAGCCCTCCCGGCATTGGGGTTTTTTACAGTGCAGGCAGCGCCGCGCTTCGTTGACAACATGAAGTGCCATGAAAAATTCCTCCTTCTCTTCTTTTGGATTTCCCATAGGGCCCTTGGCCGGGTTCTTTGGGTTTCCTTTAGGATAGCGGAATTTGCGGCCCGCCTCAAGAGGGAAGGAGGAATTTGTAAAGTGGAAATACTTAGAGGATTCTTAGAAAAAGTTGCGGGGAAGGCGCTTACCGCTTGGCCAGCTCCTCCAGGATGTCCTTCCAGGTCACCTGCTTCTCCGCCATCAGCACCATGGCGTGGTACAGAAAGTCGGAAATCTCGTACTTGATCTCCTCCGGGTTGGGGTTTTTGGCGGCAATCACAATCTCCGTGGCCTCCTCCCCGATCTTTTTGCAGATCTTGTCCACTCCCTTGTCAAAGAGGTAGTTGGTGTAGGAGCCTTCCTTCGGGTGCCGCTTCCGGTCCAGGATCACCTGGTACACGTCCTCCAGCACCTGGTAGGGCTTGGCCTCCGGGTAGGGATCCTCCAGGATGGGCCGGTAAAAGCAGCTGGTATTCCCGGTGTGGCAGGCAGCGCCAATCTGGGCCACCCGGGCCAGAATGGTATCCGCGTCGCAGTCCAGGGACAGGGATTTGACGTACTGGAAATGGCCGGAGGTGGCTCCCTTCACCCACAGTTCCTGCCGGCTGCGGCTCCAGTAGGTCATACGGCCGGTTTCCAGGGTTTTCTCATAGGCCTCCTGGTTCATGTAGGCCACCATCAGCACCTGGCCGGTCTGATAGTCCTGCGCCACCACCGGCATCAGGCCGTCCGGCCCCCGCTGAAAGTCTTCCCAGCCAAAGGCCGGCTGGGGATCCGGCAGCTCCGCCAGGCTGGTAAGGATCTTGTCCGCCCCAAACCGGTCCGCCGCCTTCTGGCGCAGGCCTTCCTGACCCGGGCGCAGCAGCACCCGTTTGGCCCCTGCGTACAGAAATTTTTTTACATCCTCCAAGGTCTGAATATTCCCCTGGGCCACAAAGGGCACCGGAAATTCCCGGGTCAGGTGGATCAGCCGGTCGATGTTGGCCTCGTGGGAGGCGTCGTCCGTGGAATCGTCCACCGCCACAATCACCTGGGCCTCCCGGCATTTCTCCGGATCCACCGGGCGGGAAAGTACGATTTCTTGCTGTCTCATAGGGTTCTCCTTTTTATGCGCGCCTGCTCACCCGCTCCAGGGCCTCCCGCAGGTCAATCTTCTTTTCGTAGAGGGATTTCCCCAGAATCGCCCCAGGGATCCCTGCCGCCTCCAGCTCCTCCAGATCCGCCAGGCAGGAAATGCCGCCGGAGGCGATAACCTCCAGGCCGGTGCTTTCCGCCAGCTTCCGGGTCATGGCCAGGTTGGGGCCTTGGAGCATGCCGTCCCGGGCAATATCCGTGTAGATCACCGTGCGGACGCCCATTTCTTCCATCCGGCGGCACAGCTCCACCGCCGTAAGGCGGCTGACGCTTTCCCACCCCCGGGTGGCCACCAGGCCGTCCCGGGCGTCCACCCCCACGGCGATATGCTCCGGGCCGAACCGTTCCACCGCCTGGGCTACCAGCTCCGGCTCCTCCACCGCCTTGGTGCCCAGGATGACCCGGAAGACGCCCAGCTTCCGCAGGGCTTCGATGTTTTCCAGAGTGCGGACGCCGCCGCCCAGCTCCACAGGAATCTTTACCGCGGCGGTCACCGCCCGGATGGCCTCCTCGTTGACCAGCTTTCCGGCCAAAGCCCCGTCCAGATCCACCAGGTGCAGGAATTCCGCTCCTTCCGCCGCCCAGTGCTCCGCCATGCGGGCCGGGGAATCCGAATAGACCTGCACGTCCTCAAATTTACCCTGGCGCAGGCGCACGCACTGGCCTCCCTTTATATCAATGGCAGGATACAGCCTCATATCACAAGCTTCCTTTCGTAGAGAGTACGTCCTGGATCCGGGGATCCCGGCCGGTGGCCCCGTCCAGGGCCCGGGCAAAGGACTTGAACATAGCCTCGATCATATGGTGGGTGTTGCCGCCGTGGAGTACCTGGATGTGCAGGTTCATCTGGGCCGCGTAGGACACGGCGTAAAAAAATTCTCGCACCGTCTCCGTCTCCAGGCCGCCTACCCGCTCCGCCGGCAGCTCCGCCTCGTACACCAGGTAAGGGCGGCCGCACAGGTCCAGGGCCGTCAGCACCAGGGTCTCGTCCATGGGAAGGAGGCTGGAGCCGTAGCGGCAGATGCCTTTTTTGTCCCCCACCGCCTGGGCGATGGCCGTTCCCAGCACAATGCCGGTATCCTCCACCGTGTGGTGGGTGTCCACCTGCAGATCGCCGGTCACCTGCACCGTCAGGTCGAAAAAGCCGTGGCGGGCAAAGCTTTCCAGCATATGGTCCAGAAAGCCGATGCCGGTATCCGCCTGGCAGCGGCCGGAGCCGTCCAGGTCCAGGGTCAGCCGGATCTGGGTTTCCTTGGTATTTCGGGTAATCTCCGCCTGGCGCATGGTCATTCCTCCTCTTCAAAACGCACGGCTATGGAATTGGCGTGGGCCGTCAGCTGCTCCGCCTGGGCAAAGGCCTGGATATCCTCCGCAATCCCCTGAAGGGCCTCCCGGGAATAGGAAATCAGGCTGGATTTTTTGATAAAATCGTCCACGCCCAGGGGGGAGAAAAACTTGGCGGTGCCGTTGGTGGGAAGCACGTGGTTGGGTCCGGCAAAGTAATCGCCCAAAGGCTCGGAGCTGTACGGCCCCAGGAAGATGGCCCCGGCGTTTTTCACCTGGGTCATCACCTGGAAGGGATCCCGGGTTACAATCTCCAGATGCTCGGAGGCAATCGCATTGACCGCGTCCACCGCGTCCGCCATATTGTCCGCCAGCAGGATGTACCCAAAGTTCTCCAGGGATTTTTCGATCATCTCCCGGCGGCTTAAGGTTTCCAGGAACCGGTCCACCTGCCGGGACACCTGCTCCGCCAGCTCCGGGGAGGTGGTAACCAGAATGGCGGAGGCCAGTTCATCGTGTTCCGCCTGGGACAGCAGGTCCGCCGCCGCGTACCGGGGATTGGCCGTCTCGTCCGCCAGCACCAGGATCTCGCTGGGGCCGGCGATGGAATCCAGGCCCACATAGCCGAACACCGCCCGCTTGGCCAGGGCTACGTAAATGTTGCCGGGGCCGGTGATCTTGTTCACCTTGGGGATGGACTCTGTGCCATAGGCCAGGGCGCCGATGGCCTGGGCCCCGCCTACCTTGTAGATTTCCGTGACGCCCCCTTCCCGGGCCGCGGCCAGCACCTGGGGGTTCACCCGGCCGTCCTTCCCCGGCGGGGTGACCATCACCACCCGCTTGACCCCAGCCACCTGGGCGGGGATCAGGTTCATCAGCACCGAGGAGGGATAGGCGGCCTTGCCGCCGGGCACGTACAGGCCTACCCGCTCCAGGGGCGTAATCCGCTGGCCCAGGATCACCCCGTCCTCCCGGGTGGTAATCCAGCTTTCCCGCACCTGCCGCTGGTGGTAGTCCCGGATGTTATCCGCCGCCCGCCGCAGCACCCGCAGGAAATCCGGATCCACCTGCCGGCAGCCTTCTTCCATCTCCTCCGGGGTAACCCGCACCGTCTCCTTCGTCAGCTTTACATGGTCAAATTTTTCCGTGTAGGCAAACAGGGCCTCGTCCCCCTTTTCCCGGATGTCCTCCAGGATCCGGTTCACCGTATCCATATAGGAGCCGTACTGGAAGGTGCTGCGCTTCAGCAGGCTGGTCAAAATCTCCTTCCGCGTCTCCGGTGTCAGTTTTACCGTTCTCATCTTTCTGCTCCTCCTTATCCTGCCGCGGCGCTTCCTGCTTTTGCCTTACCCCTGAGGGCGCTTCAGCGCCTGGATCAGCTGGGCGATCCGCTGGTTTTCCATCTTCATGCTCACCTGGTTGACCACCACCTTGGCGGACAGGCCGCAGATCTCCTCCAGCACCTGCAGGCCGTTTTCCTTCAGGGTAGTCCCTGTCTCCACAATGTCCACAATCACCTCGGCCAGCCCCACAATGGGAGCCAGCTCCACGGAACCGTTGAGCTTGATGATCTCCACCGTCTGGTGTTTGCGGTTGTAGAAATAGTCCTTGGCGATAACCGGGTATTTGGTGGCCACCCGGATCCGCTGGTGGTGCTTTAAAAGCTCCGCCGCCTCCGCAGGCCCGGCCACGCACATGCGGCAGCGGCCGATCCCCAGATCCAGCACCTCGTACAGGTTCCGGCGCTCCTCCAGGATGGTATCCCGGCCTACAATGCCAATGTCCGCGGCGCCGTACTCCACATAGGTAGGGACGTCCGAAGCCTTGGCCAGGAAGAATTTCAGCTTTAATTCCTCGTTGGTAAAGATCAGCTTGCGGGTATCCGGATCCTCCATCTCCGGGCAGGTGACGCCCCTTTCCTTCAGCAGTTCCATGGCCTGCTTGGCCAGCCGGCCTTTGGCCAGGGCAAAGGTAATGTATCTCATTCCGCTTCCTCCTTCAGCTGCAGGATCTCCCCGATCCGGTTTTCCGCCGCGTAGCGCCGGTACTCCTCCAGGGGGCGGGTCTGCTCTTCCAGCACGATCTTCTCCCCCTTCGCCCGGCGCTTGCCCGCCAGGGCGATGGCCTGCTCCCGGCAGGAAGGGGCGTACAGGATCAAGGTTTCGTCCGCAGGCAAAGGCTCCAGCCGTTTCTGGCGCATCAGGGCCGCCATCAAGGTATCCACCGAGATGCCGAAGCCCACGGAGGGGGCGTCCTTGCCAAACTGGACCATCAGGTTGTCGTACCGGCCGCCGGTAACCACACAGTCCCCGGTGCCATAGGTATAGCCTTTAAAGATAATGCCAGTGTAATACTGGTATTTGCCCAGCATCCCTAAGTCAAAGGAAATATACCGCTCCACCCCATAACACTGAAGCAGCCGGTACAGCGCCTCCAGCCGCTCCACCGCCGCCAGGGCCAGAGGGTTTTGGGTCAGTCCCCGGGCCTTGGCAAACACTTCCTCCGCCGGGCCAAACAGCTGAGGCAGGGCCAGGAAGGCGTCGGTCAGGCTGCCGCTTAGATTCTGCCGCCCCAGCAGCTCCTCCACGCCAAAGAAATTTTTCGCCTCAATCAGTTCCCGCAGTTCCCCTGCCGCCTCCGGTTCCATACCGGCTTCCTGCAGAAGGCCGGCAAAAAAATCCGCCTGGCCGATTTCCACCTGAAACTCAGAAAGCCCGGCGCTTTTCAGGCAGTCCACCACCAGGGCCAGGATCTCCGCGTCCGCGGCCAGAGAAGCGTCCCCCACCAGTTCTACGCCTGCTTGGGTGCTCTCCCGCAGCCGGCCCTGATAGCCGGAATGATTGATAAAGGTATTCCCCAGATAGCCCAGGCGGATGGGGAAGGTTTCCCCGCCAAAGTATTTGGCCGCGCACCGGGCCACCGCCGGGGTGAAATCCGGCCGCAGCACCAAGGTTTCCCCGGTGCGGTCAATCAGCTTGTACAGGTCCCGGGACGCCACGCTGCCCCGCTCCGCGTTGAAAATGTCAAAAAATTCAAAGGTGGGAGTCTGGATCTCCCGGTACCCGTAACGGGAAAAAGCGGCCTGGAGCCGGCCGCACAGGGCGCTTTTTTGATCGCACTCATCGCTGTAGTAGTCCCGGACGCCCTCCGGGGTGTGCAAAAGCTGTATCATAAAAGACTTCCTCCTGGAGCGGCCCTCTAGGGAGCCGCCTGTTTTGTTGCTTTACTCCGCTAATGTGGTAGCATAGTAAATTATACAGAGAAAGAGGGAGCTTGTCAATCTCTTTCCAGCAGATCTTTCTGCAAAGCTTCCAGAAAGTGTACCGGCACGCCGTTTTTCCCCTCCACCCGGAAGCGCTTGTCAATTTCCGGGTAGGTAAAGCTTTTCCGGCCGCCTGCCTCTGCCCGCTGCCAGAACCGCCGCACCTGCGCCAGCGGCAGGTAGTAGATCTCGTCCCGGTGGGTCAGGTGAAGCAGGATAAAGGCAATGCCCTTCTGAGCCTCAAATTCCTCCATAAACTGGATCTGGTGCGGATGGATGTTGGCTAAGGGGATGGTGTCCTCCTGGCACTCCTTGGCGTCGAAGCACACAGGGACCCCTTGGACGACGCCAATATAGTCCACGGTGCTTTTCTGGTCAAAGTAAGCCAGGGTGATATGCCGGCTCTCCTTGTCGATGGTAATCGGCTTAATGGGGGTGGGGATTTTCTGGATCAGCGCCAGATGCCCCGCCCGGTATTTTTCCAGCGTCAGGTTGATCAGGTCCTCCAGGGAAGAACCCCGAAGCCCTCTGGTTCCCCAGGTTGCCATGGAATCTCCTCTTTCTATTTGGATTCGGTTTTCCTTCCGTTTCCGCCGGATTCCGGCAGCGGGATGCCCAGCCGCTCCAAGGCCCGGCAAAAATCCTCCGGCAGCGGCGCGAAAAAGCGCCGCCCTGCCAGCTGCGGCAGTTCCGGCAGCGGATCCGGGAACCGCAGTTCCCAGGCGTGGAGCATCTGCCGGGAAGGGCGCAGGCCCATCCGGGAGGAACACTCCGGGACGCCCCGGCGGTTCCCGCCGTACTTCCGGTCCCCCAAAATGGGATGGCCCAGGGCCGCCAGGTGGGCCCGGATCTGATGGGTTTTACCGGTGATCAAATGCACCCGCAGCAGCGCGGCGCCCCCGCCTTCTGCCAGCGGTTCCCAGGCCGTAACGATCCGGCTGCCGCCGGGGACCGGCTCCGGGGTGACGGTCACCGTGTTGGAAGCCTCGTCCTTGACCAGGTATCCGTCCAGCCGGCAAGCCGTTACGCCTTCCCCCTCCACCAGGGCTAGATAGTATTTTTCCAGCTCCCGGGAGCGGAACCGTTCCGAAAGGACCTGGAGGCCGGCCACCGTCTTTCCCGCCGCCACCAGGCCGCTGGTGTTCCGGTCCAGGCGGTTGCAGACGCCGGGGCGGAACCCTGCCAGCTCCTCCGGCCGCAGCTGGCCGCTGTCCAGCAGGTAGCCTGTCAGGTACTCGCACAGGGACACGTCCTCTGGGCCGCTTTCTGGGACAGCAGCCCCGCCGGCTTGTTGACCAGCAGTACCTGGCTGTCCTCGTAGACAATCGCCTGGGGAAAGAGCGCGCGGCCGGCCGTCCCCCGGGGAGCGCAGGCCGCCGGACGGGGCTTCCCGCCTCCCGCCGGGCCAAGGCTTTCCGGCCTGGCCGGAGGCCCCTGAAATTTTTCCAGGGTTTCCTCGGAAAGAAAAAGGCGGACGGTGTCCCCCTCCGCCAGTTTCTCCGAGCCGTCCGCCCGGCTTCCGTTTAGCGTAATGTTCTTTTTGCGGAGCATCTTGTAAAGGAAGCCCTTTCCGGCCTCCCGGAGGTATTTCCCCAGGAACTTGTCCAGCCGCTGCCCGGCCTCCCGCCCGCTGATCCGAATTTCCCGCATATCTCTCCTACATAGACCGGGAGATCACCGCCTCCCGGGCCAGCTGAATCCGTTTGCTCTCCGCTTCGTCCCCCGCCGGTTCCACCTGATCGATCCGCCGGAGGAATTCCTCCCAATCGCCATAGACCTTCATCCGCATGGGGATGTCCCGGCGCTTTAGGGTGTCGTTGACCGGGATCTCCGCCGCCTCCGGCCGGAACCGGGAGCCGCAGTAGGAGGACCAGGCCACAATGCCGTTTTTGTAGATAACCGCAAACTCCACCGGCATCCGCTTGCCCTTGTCGTCCACCAGCACCAGGTCGCTTAGGAGCATCCCGGCGTTCTCAAAGTTTCCCAGCGTCTGGTATTTCTCCCGAGGCGCTGTGTGGAATTTGGCAAAGGCTGCGTAGGCCACAAAGGCGTTGGCCGTAGGGATCACCGTCAGCATAGCCGGGATCATCAGCCAGTTGCGTTTCCCCATCAGCAGATACCCTACCACAATCAGCGCCAGCACAATGGACGCGCCGATGACGGTTTTCACCAGCTGGGCTTTTTTGTGGACGTCGATGTAGCCGTAGTGCCCCCGGGCCTCGTCGCTGTTTTTCATGGGTTCCCTCCCTTTACCCCTGGTAGGCCAGCACCGCCGTCTGGGCCGGCATGTCCGGCGTCAGCGGAAGGGTGTTGGTCTCATAGGAGGCCACGTCCGTCCGGTATTTCAGGAAGGCGTCCAGGGTGCCGATGACCGGATAGCCAAAGGCCTCCGTCCGGTAGTGCATAGGCACCACCACCCGGGGCTTCAGCTCCTCCAGCATGGCCTCGATGCCGTCCGGCTCCATGGTAAAATGGCCGCCCACCGGCACCAGCGCCACGTCCAGATGGCCCAGGGCTTTCTTCTGCTCCTCGTTCAGCGGGCAGCCGATGTCGCCAAAGTGGGCGATCCGCATCTCCCCGTTGTCCAGCACATGGATCAGGTTCATCCCCCGCTCGGTGCCGCCGGCGTTGTCGTGGGGGCAGGCCACCTTGGTCACCTGGAAGGGGCTCTTCTGTTCGGTCTCCTTCAGGGTAACCGCTTCCTTATAGTTGTGATCCCCGTGGGTGTGGCTGCAAAGGACCTGGTTGGCCTCCGCGTGCAGCGGCGCGTACCCAGGCACATTGCCGTCGTAGGGATCCAGCACCACGGAATATCCATCCTGTTCCAGCTTAAAGCACGAATGTCCCAGCCATGTCAGCGTTACCGTTTTGCTCATTTTGTTCCCTCCTGTTTTTCCAATACCTGACGGTAGTCCATAATAAAATCATCCGCCAGCCTGCGTTTTTCTTCCTCCGCATCCGCGGCCCAGCGGTCGTACACGGAACAGACCCACATCCCGGCGTTCTTCCCGGCCTGGATGCCCGCCGGCACATCCTCAAACACCAGACAGTGCCGGGGCTCCACCCCCAGGTCCTCCGCCACCCGCAGGTAGATGTCCGGCGCCGGTTTTCCGGCCGCCACCTCGCAGGCCGTGCGCACGGAGGCAAAGTAGCCGGCCAGCCCCTGCCCTTCCAGCACCGCGTCCACCAGCTGCCGGGAATTGCTGGTGGCGATCCCCATGGGGATGCCCCGCCCCCGCAGCTCCTCCAGGTATTCCCGGGCGTAGGGCTTTACCGGCACCTGATAGCGGTATTTTTCGTAGGCCATCCGGTTCCACTCTGCCTTAATCTCCTCCAGGGAATCCGGCAGCCGGAAGGTCTCCTTAAAGTACACGGCGGTCTCGGAAAAGCTCATGCCCTCGATTTCTTTCTGCAGCTGGGGCGGCAGGGCGATGCCATAGCGGCCCAGATACTCCACGTCGATCTGGCCCCACATCCACATGGAGTCCACCAGGGTCCCGTCCAGGTCGAACAAAACCGCCTGGATCTCCTCTTTGGGTATTCTCATTGCCATCTCCATCCTGGGTTGTATTTGTTTTTCAGGCTTGTCCCGCTCCGCTTGGCCCAGCCCAAGGGGAAGCCGTCTGTGCAGACCAGGACCCAGCCGTCCGGCCCGGCGGCGGGAACGCCCTCGCAGGTGACCGTCTCGCCCTTCAGGTAGCGGAGCACCCGCCCGTCTGCGGAGGGGTAATCCACCCAAGCGGCGTATGCTTCCTTCCCCAGGGCCATGGCCCAGGCCTGGGACGGTTCAAAGCGGCCCTTTTTCCGGCTGCCCAGAAGCAAGCCGGTGCGCAGGTAGCGGAGGCCCGCCTTCCGGGGAAGCCCCTCCGGCAGGAGGTACAGGCTGTCCCGCTCCTCCGTCACCGGCAGGTTCTGCCAGGGTTCCGCCAGCAGGCCGGAAAATTCCGGTAGGGCCGCCGCCAAAGGGCGGCCGCGCCCAGCCGGTGCTCCCGCCGGGACAGCCTCCGCCCTGGCCCAGCCGTCCGCGGACGCCCCGCTCTCCCCCTGCTTTTGCAGCAAGGCCAGAAAATGGCCTTCCCCCCGGGTCCGATGGGGCCAGATCCGCAGGGTCCCCGGAAGCGCCCCGGCGGAAATCCCCCCGGCAGGTTCCAAGGGCTCCAGGGAGAAGTCTGGGAACCGGTCCAGCAGCCAGCGGACGTTCTCCTCGTCCTCCTCCGGGGCAAAGGTGCAGGTGGAGTACAGCAGCAGGCCTCCGGGCCGCAGCATTTTCACCGCCTGCTCCAGGATCTGCCGCTGCACCCCCTGGTAGTAGGATGGCCCCCGCTGCTCCCAGTCCCGGATTCCGGAAGGCTCCCGCCGGAACATGCCCTCCCCGGAGCAGGGGGCGTCCACCAGGATCTTATGGAAGGCCTCCGGGTAGGCCTCCGCCAGCCTTTCCGGGCTTTCCGCCGTCACAAGGATATTGCCAAGGCCGAACCGCTCCAGGTTTTTCACCATGGCCTGGGCCCGGGAGGCGCTAAGGTCGTTGGCTGCCAGCACGCCGGAGCCTGCCAGCCGGGCTCCCAGCTGGGTGGACTTGCCTCCCGGGGCGCCGCACAGATCCAGCACCCGGTCCCCCGGCTCCACCGGAAGAAACGCCCCCGGCGCCATGGCGCTGGCCTCCTGCAGGTAGTAGAGGCCTGCCGCGTAATAGGGATGCCGGGAAGGAGAAGCCGCCTCCGGGCCGTTTTCCGGCAGTCCCTTGTTTTCTTGGATGTAATACCCCTCCGGACACCAGGGCACCGGCCCGTCCAGAAAGGGCAGCTGCTGGGCCAGCTCCGCCGGGGCAATCTTGGCGGTGTTGACCCGCAGGCTCCGCACCCGCTCCTTTGCCAGGCTGTCCCGGTAGGCCGGGAATTCCTCTCCCAGCAGGCGCTGCATCCGCAGCTGGTATTCCCTGGGCAGTTCCATTGCGCTCTCTTGTTCCCCTTTCTCGCTACAGCTCCTGCACTCCCTGCCGGGCCGCCACCTCATCCAGCTTCCGGTTAAACTCCTCCAGTTCCTCCAGGGTCCCGTTCCGGAAGAGTTCAAAGAATTCGTTCTGGATGTTTTCCATGGCGTCCCGATTTTCAAATTTATACAGGTTCTCGATGTTGCTCTTGATCTCGGAGACAATCCGCGCCTTGTTCAGGAATAGATCCTGGGCCATTACAATATCGTCCCGGATCATGGACATCTCCTTGTCCAGGCTGACCACCGCCTGGGCGGCGGCCAGAAGGCGTTCGCTGATATGCTCCGGCACATTGCCGCTGTACTTGTACTGCAGGCTGTGCTCAATAATCGCCCAAAAGTTCATGGCCAGCGTCCGGATCTGGATTTCCACCGGCACCTTCCGGGGGCCGTGGATGGTGGTTACCTCGTAGCGCACCACCAGATGGTAGCTTTGATAGCCACTGGGCTTGCTGTGGTGGACGTAGTCGTTTTCCTCCACCACCTCCATGTCCGGCCGTTCCCGGACAATGGCCGCCACCTTGTCAATGTCCTCCACAAACTGGCAGATCAGCCGCACGCCGGCAATATCCGTAATTTTTTCCTCAATCTCCTCCAGCGGGATATTTTTTCTCCGGGCTTTGTCCAGAATGCTGGAAACCGTCTTTACCCGGCAGCTTACCTGCTCGATGGGGGAATACCGCCCGGCCGCCCGGTTTTCCTTGATAATGTGATGAAATTTTACCCGCAGCTCTTCCACTGCCAATTCATAGGGAGAGAGGATTCCTTTCCATTTTTGAATCTCCATACTTCCTACTATCCTTTCCTCTTCCAGCCGCCTGGCAGCCGGTTTCTTTCCCTTTCCGCTAAGCTGCCGTCAGGAAATCCGGCGCAGCATCTCCGTAAGGAAATTCCAGATTCGTTCTGCTGAGGAAAGGCTCAGCCGTTCTTTGGTAGAGTGGATGTTCAAAATATCCGGCCCAAAGGCCACCATATCCAGCTGGGGCATTTTCTGGCTGAAAATCCCGCATTCCAGGCCTGCGTGGATCCCTTCGATTACCAGTTCTTTCCCGGTCTGCTCCCGGTACACCTGGGCCGCCAGCTGCTGCAGGCGGGAATCCTGCCGCAGCGGCCAGCCCGGGTATTCCCCGGAGAAGGAAACCGAAGCGCCGTAATGCCGGGCAATCTCCTGGATTTTTTCTTTCAGATCCTCCCGGTCCTCGTCCTGGGCGCTGCGGGGGGCCAAGGTCAGATGGACGCCGTCCTCCTCCCAGCGGGCCACGCCCAGGTTGCAGGAAAGCAGCACCAGCTCCTGCATTTGGGGATGGATCTTCAGCGGGCCGTCCGGCAGGTTCAAAATCAGGGCAAGGAGGGCTTCCAGGGCCTGGGCCTCCAGAACCTGGCGTTCCTGGACTGGCTGCCGTTCCCAGCGCAGGGCCAAATGGGGATCCGTAGCCTTCCAGTCCGCCGCCAGCTGCTTCCCCTTCTGCTCCAGGAAGGCCTCCAGGCCTTCCCACTGGCGGATGGAAAGGACGGCGGAGGCCGAGGAAGGAATGGCGTTGTCCGCTTCCCCGCCTTGCAGGCCCGCCAGGGCCCAGTCTCCCGGCAATTCGTCCAGCAGTTCTGCCAGCAGCCGGATGGCGTTGCCCCGGCCCTTGTGGATCTCCGTGCCGGAGTGGCCGCCGGTAAGGCCGGACAGCTCCAGCCGCAGCCCTTCCTGGCATTCTCCCTGCCGGCCTGCCGGAAACAGCACCGCCCCGTGGGCGCCGCCGGCGCAGCTGACCACCAGATGTCCTTCTTCCTCCGAATCCATATTCAGCAGGTAACGGCTGGTCAGCCGGCTCATGTCCAGCTGGGCCGCTCCCAACATGCCGATCTCCTCGTCCGTGGTAAACACGCACTCCAGACGGGGGTGGGAAAGCTCCTGGGAATCCAGCACCGCCAGGGCCATGGCCACGGCGATCCCGTCGTCCCCGCCCAGGCTGGTTCCCTCCGCGTACAGATAGTCCCCCTGGGTCCGCAGGCGCAGAGGCTCCCGCTGAAAATCGAAATCCAGCCCCGGCTCTTGAACCGCCACCATGTCCAAATGCCCCTGGAGCATAACCCCGCCGTCCTTCTCCCGGCCGGGAGTGGCTTCCTTCACAATCACCACATTGTTGGCCTCATCCCGCCAAGCCGTAAGCCCCCGGGCTTCGGCAAAGTCCAGGCAGTAGCGGCTGATGGCCTCCATCTGGCCGGAGCCGTGGGGGATCCGGCAAAGTTCCTTAAAAAAATCCAGATAGTTCCTGCTCATACTGCTTCCTTTCCGGAACCGGATTTAGCCGCCGGCGTTTCCGCCTGGTCTAAATTCGGATTCCCATGGATATATTGTACTCGAAAACATCCGGTGATATGAATCATCCGAGAGGAGTGCCATGAACCGTGTCGGCTCTGCTTTGCTCCTGGCTTTCTTTTTGGCCGGCCTTCTCTGCTTTCCGGCCCTGTCCATTGCCGGCGCCTCCGCCGGCCTGCTGCTTTGGTTCCAGAAAGTGCTTCCGGTGCTGCTGCCGTTCCTTTTGGCCTCCCGGCTGATGGCCAAAAGCCGCCTGGCGGAACTTCTCCCGCCTCGGGCCTGTGCCATTTTCCTGGGTTTTTTGTGCGGCTATCCTATGGGAGCCGTTTGGACCAGGGAACTGGTCCAAAGCCGAAGGATTTCCCGCAAGGAAGGGCAGCGGATGCTGGTGCTTTGCAACCAGCCCAGCCCCATGTTCCTGACCGGATACATGGGCGTCCAGTGCCTGGGCCTCCGACAGGGGCTGCCGCTTCTCCTTTGCGCCTTCCTGCCCTCTCTGGCCTGCGCTCTTTTCTTTCTGCCACGGCCCTTTCCCCCGGCAGGATCCTCCGCCGCTTTGCCGGAGGGGGGAAACCTCGCCTCCTTGCCGGAAGGGGGAACCGCCGGGACGCCGCCCCTTCCGGAGCCTTTGACGCTACGGCAATTGGAAGCCTGCTTTCTGGAAAGCTGCGAAACCCTGGTAAAAATAGGAGGATACATTCTGCTGTTTTCCATCCTGGCTTCCTGGGCTTCCCTGCTGCCCCTTCCCCCGCTGCCCAAAGCCCTTCTGCTGGGGCTTTGTGAGATGACAAACGGGGTCAGCCAAATTGGGGCCTTGGGGCTTCCTCTACCAGTGGCCGCCCCTCTCTGCCTGGGCTTGGCCTGTTTCGGCGGCTTTGCCTGCCTGGGCCAGACCGCCGGCTGCCTTTCCGGAAGCGGGCTGCGGCTGCTGCCCTACGCAGCCGGGAAGCTGGTGCAGAGCC
>CALWEC010000151.1 GCA_944376945.1 uncultured Lachnospiraceae bacterium
ATCCGAGTGGCCAGCATTGCCAAGGTCCGGGAGAGCTCCCAGGAAAGCGATGAGCAGATTCTGCTGAATCTGGAAAACGAAACGGAAAAATAGGAGGAAAAAGAATGGCTTTTCGTATTGTCACCGACTCAGCCACCGACATGCCCCAGGAAATCCGGGAAAAATATCAGCTCCACGTGATTCCCACCCCCTTTATCTTAAACGGGGTGGACCACTTGGACGGGGACGAGATCACCCGGGAGGCGTTTTACAATTACCTGGACGATGACAAGAATGTGATTACCACCGAAGGCATTATTATCCGCATGAACGTAGAGGATATTTCCACCCTGGGCCGCATTACCTCCGGGGTGAAGCTGATCGACATGGAAAAGGACATCCGGGTGGCCAGCATTGCCAAGGTCCGGGAAAGCTCCAAGGAGAGCGACGAGCAGATTCTGTTGGATCTGGAAGAGGAATCGGAAAAATAGGAGGAAAAAGAATGGCTTTTCGTATCGTTACAGACTCTGCCACCGACATGCCCCAGGAGATCCGGGATGCGTACAATCTGCATGTGATCCCTACCCCCTTCATCTTAAACGGGGTGGATCATCTGGACGGGGACGAGATTACTCGGGAGGAGTTTTACAACTATCTGGACGATGACAAGAACGTAATCACCACCTACCATATCAACGCCTTTATGTTCCGCAATGCCTTTGAGCCCTATGCCAAGGCAGGGGACGAGGTGCTGTACTGCTGCTTTTCCACCGGCATCGCCGGTACCTACAACGCGGCCAATGTGGCCAAGGCGGAGCTTTTGGAGGAATATCCGGATTTTCAGCTGACCATCCTGGACTGCAAAAGCGCTTCCATGGGCTTTGGCCTGATTGTGTACAACCTGCTGAAGATGCAGAAAAACGGGGCTCCCAAGGAGCTGATCCTGGAGGCGGCGGATTTCTACGTGGAGCACATCCGCCATATCCTGACGCCTCAGACCCTGAAATACCTGATCCGGGGCGGCCGGGTAAAAAAGGTCAGCGGGATCGTGGGAGAAGCCCTGGATATTAAGCCGATTATAGAGATCAACCAGGACGGCGCCCTGGAGCCCATCTCCAAGGTGCGGGGCCGCAAAAAATCCCTCCGGGCCCTGGTGGACTATGTGGAAAAGAATATCTACTCCACAGAGCCCCGGGTCATGGCCATCTGCGACGCCGGGGACAAGGAATCCCTGGAGGCGGCCAAGGCCATGCTCCTGGAACGGATCCATCCCCAGGAACTAGTGGAAGGCACCATCGGCTGCGCCATCGGCGCCCACACCGGCCGCGGCCTCATCGGCATCGTATTCTTCGACGCCGAGGACAAAGAAGAGTACAGGAAATACTTACAGTAAAAGCCTGGTCTCGAAGCAGAGCCGGGCGGACTGCTTGCAGGCCGGACCGGATCTGCTTACGAGACGCTCCCCCGTATAAGCAGGAAGGGCGAAAGCCCGGAGTGCGAATACGGGGAGGATTCCCACAACCACACAGAGAAAGGGGAGGAATATGAGAGTCATTCACACCAAGGAAATCATTCGCAATATCCGGGATATGTGTATCGAAGCCAACTATACGCTGTCGGAGGATATGACGGAGGCCCTGGCCGCCGGCGTGCAGGTAGAAAATTCCTCCCTGGGAAAAAATATCCTAAGGCAGCTGCAGGAAAACCTGGAGATAGCGGAAAAGGAAGGCATTCCCATTTGCCAGGATACTGGCATGACCGTGGTGTACGCCCAGGTAGGCCAGGAGGTTGTGATCGAGGGCGGCAGCCTGACGGAGGCCATTCACGAGGGGGTGCGCCAGGGCTACGTGGACGGTTTTCTCCGCAAATCGGTGGTGGAGGATCCTATTGAACGGAAAAATACCCAGGACAACACGCCTGCCATCATCCACTATGAGATTGTCCCGGGCCGGGAGATTGTGCTGACGGTAGCGCCCAAGGGAGCCGGAAGCGAAAATGTAAGCCGCCTGGTCATGCTGAAACCGGCGGACGGCCTGGAAGGGGTGAAGCAGGTGATCCTGGATACGGTCCGGGAAGCAGGTCCCAACGCCTGCCCGCCGGTGGTGGTGGGCGTGGGAATCGGAGGCAACTTTGAAAAGTGCGCGGAGATGGCCAAGCAGGCTTTGACCCGGGAACTGTATGAAGAATCCCCGATCCCGTACGTGCGGGAACTGGAAGCGGAGATGCTGGAAAAAATCAACGAGATGGGCATCGGCCCTGCCGGACTGGGGGGAAGCGTAACGGCCCTGGCCGTAAACATTGAAACCTACCCCACCCATATTGCCAGTCTCCCTGTGGCGGTCAATCTTTGCTGCCACGTAAACCGTCATGTGAGGAGGGTACTGTGATGAACCATCGGTTGACAATGCCTTTGACGAAAGAGGAAGCGGAAAAACTGCAGGCAGGCGATTTGGTGAGTATCAGCGGGATCATTTACACCGCCCGGGACGCAGCCCACAAACGGATGATGGAAGCTTTGGACCGGGGCGAGGAACTGCCTATCCCGCTGGAAGGGACTGTAATCTACTACATGGGGCCTTCCCCCGCCCGGGACGGCCGTCCCATAGGCTCTGCCGGACCCACAACCGCCGGGCGCATGGACAAGTACACGCCCAGGCTGCTGGAGCTGGGCCTGGCCGGGATGATTGGAAAAGGCAAGCGGGACGCGGCGGTAAAGGAAGCGGTGGTAAAAAACGGCGCGGTGTATTTTGCCGCGGTAGGGGGCGCTGGCGCCCTTTTGTCCCAGCGGATCCGAAAGGCGGAGGTGGTGGCCTATGAGGATTTGGGGGCAGAGGCCATCCGGAAGCTGGAGGTGGAAGATTTTCCTGCGATTGTAGTATTGGACACCAAGGGAAACGACCTGTATCAGATGGTGATGGAAAAAAAGCCGGAAAAAGAAGGAGAAGATTAGGACTTCCTGCGGTACAAATTTTGTATCAAAAAGGCGTTGACAAGGATATTTCTTTTTAGTATAATACACTATGCGTCTGATGGCGCAGAAAACGGAAAAAGCTGGTGCTGCCAGATTTTCCCATAATTTCATAGGGAATATGGAATTCGGAGAAATACTCAAGAGGCCGAAGAGGCGCCCCTGCTAAGGGTGTAGGTCGGGCAACCGGCGCGAGGGTTCAAATCCCTCTTTCTCCGTTTCGTATCTGCGGAAATCCAAAGTAAAAAATAAGTAAAGTTTGGGTTGACAGACAAGGCAGTATATGCTATACTGTAAGTCCACTGCGGATGCGGTGATAACAAAAGAAAAAAAGTTTTAAAAAGTGCTTGACAGACGGACGGAGTTCTGGTAAAATAAAGAAGTTCGCCTTGAGAGCGAAAAACCAAGGACCTTGACAAATGAATAATGTATCCAACCCCGAAAATTCATAAAAGAATTTCGGAAGAACGAAAACCTGAAACAAGGTAAAGACGGAAAGAATTAGCTAGCAAGTTGATTCTGGAAGGATCA
>CALWEC010000152.1 GCA_944376945.1 uncultured Lachnospiraceae bacterium
ACAGGGAAGCGGATAGACGGCGGCGCCGTCTGTTTGCGTATCTGGCCAACATAATCCTCCTTAGCTCAGTCGGTAGAGCATGCGGCTGTTAACCGCAGTGTCGTTGGTTCGAGTCCAACAGGGGGAGTTTGATGAACCTCTTGTCCTTACGGATGAGAGGTTTTTTGTTTTGGACAAACAAAAAAGACTGGCGGCAGGCAAAGGGATGGGGCGCTTTTCCAGCGGAAAACGGTAGAAAATTAAGCGAAGGCTCTCGAAATCCTTCTGCTTCTCCTTGTGTTTCTCCCAAGAGTCCGATAAAATGAAAGTCAACAAATGTAGAAAAAAAGCTGGACGGAGGCTCTTTATATGTGTCAGGTGGATTTAAACAGCGATCTGGGGGAAGGCTTTGGCAATTATACGTTGGGGATGGATGAGGAAATCCTGAAGTATGTTTCCTCCGCCAATGTGGCCTGTGGATGGCATGCAGGGGATCCTATGGTAATGGAAAAAACCGTGGCGCTGGCCAAACGGTTTGGAACCGCGATTGGGGCCCATCCGGGCTTCCCGGACCGGGAGGGGTTCGGCCGGCGGAATATGGCGATAAGCCCGGAGGAAGCGAAAGTGTATATGAAATACCAGCTGGGCGCCCTCCTGGCGTTTGCCCAAAGCCAGGGGATGCGGATCCAGCATGTAAAACCCCATGGGGCGCTTTACAATATGGCGGCGGTGGATGAAAAGCTGGCAGCCGCCCTGTGCGAAGCCGTTTACGATGTGGATCCGAATATCATTTTTATGGGTCTGGCCGGTTCCAAGATGATTTCCGCCGCGGAGAAAACCGGGCTGCGGGCGGCCAGCGAGGTGTTTGCGGACCGGGCCTATCAGGACGATGGGACCCTGGTTTCCCGCAGGCTCCCCGGCTCGGTGATCCAGGATCAGGAGCTGGCGATCCGGCGGACGGTGCGAATGGTAAAGGAGGGCCGGGTAACATCCCTCCAGGGGAAAGACATTCCCATCCGCGCGGATTCCATCTGTGTCCACGGCGATAATCCCAAGGCGTTGGAGTTTGTCAAAGCCATCCGGGAAGCGCTGATGGCGGAGGGTGTGGAGATCCAAAGCCTGCGGGCATAAGCAGGAAAGGGCCGTCTGACAGGCGGCGGAATGGAGATTCCTATGGAAAAGGTAAGATACCGGCTGTCAGGCGACAGCGCGGTGACGGTGGAGTTTGGCAGCGTAATTTGCCCGGAGATCCATCAGAAAATCCGGGCGTTTCAGCTTGCCCTGGAGCAGGCGGGAATCGAAGGGATTACCGAGACCGTCCCGGCCTATTGTTCGCTGCTGGTGTGCTACCGGCCGGAGAAAATCCGCTTTGCGGAGCTAAAACAGCGTCTGGAGGAGGTCCTGGCCGCCGCGGACAGCCTTCCGCTTCCGCCTCCTTTGGCGGTGGAAATTCCGGTACTGTACGGCGGGGAGATGGGACCGGACCTGGGCTATGTGGCCGAGTCCCATGGTCTGACGGAGGAAGAAGTGATCCAGATCCATTCCTCCCAGGATTATTTGATTTACATGCTGGGCTTTGTGGCTGGTTTTCCGTATCTGGGCGGCATGGACCAGCGGATTGCCACGCCCCGGCTGGAAACCCCCCGGCTTCGGATCGAGGGAGGCTCTGTGGGGATTGCTGGGGAGCAGACGGGGATTTATCCGGTTGCGTCCCCCGGCGGATGGCGGTTGATTGGCCGGACGCCGGTGAAGCTTTACGATGCGGCCCGCAGGCAGCCGGTGCTTTTGGAGGCCGGGCAGTATATCCGCTTCCGCCCGGTTTCGGAGGCAGAATACCGGGAGATTGAAAAGCAGGTAGAGTGCGGCGCGTATTCCTGCGCTGTGTCTGAGAAGGAGGCGTGAGGGATGGGAATCCGGGTGATCCACGGAGGCGTGCTGACCACGGTGCAGGATATGGGGCGCGTGGGGTATCAGAAAACGGGGATGCCGGTTTCCGGTGTGATGGATCCTCGGTCCGCGGCCTTGGCCAATCTTCTTGTGGGGAATCCGCCGGAGGAAGGGGTATTGGAGGCTACGGTGATGGGGCCGGAACTGGAATTCTTGGAGGACAATATCCTGGCGGTAACAGGGGCGGATCTGGGCGCCCAGCTGGAGGGCCAGCCTTTTCCTTTATACCAGGCGGTGCGGGTGCGTGCCGGGCAGCGGCTCCGGTTTTCCGGTCCGCGTGCAGGCAGCCGCGCGTACCTGGCCTTTGCCGGGGGCCTGGGGGTTCCGGCGGTTATGGGCAGCAAGGCCACCAATCTGAAATCCGGCATCGGCGGCTTCCAGGGGCGGAAGCTGGAGGCGGGGGATGAAATTCCTTTTCCGGCTCCCCGGACGGAGCTTCCCCACATGGCGGAGCGAAAGCTGGAGGCGGAGGACTTTTCTCCCTGCACGCATACGCTGCGGGTCATCCTGGGACCCCAGGACCACCGCTTTACCCAGCAGGGGATCCAGACGTTTCTGGAAAGAGAATACACCGTCTCCCCGGAGTACGACCGCATGGGCTGCCGGATGCAGGGGCCGGTAATCCAACAGAAAAACGGCGGGGATATGATCACGGACGGAATCTGCTTTGGCTCTGTCCAGGTGCCATCCCATGGGAATCCCATTGTGATGATGGCGGATCACCAGACCACCGGCGGCTACGCGAAGATCGCCACGGTGATCACGGTGGATCTGCCGGTTCTGGCCCAGAGTATGCCGGGGCATAAAATCCGCTTTCAGCCGGTTTCCGTGGAGGAAGCGCAGGACTGGCTCTGCACCTGGAAAAATAAGCTGGAATCGCTGGACCGGCAGTGGAACGCCGGATCGGAATCGCGGGAGCGAAAGGAGAAGGCAGCTCCGGAACCACGGGAGCGAAAAGAAAACATCGTCCTGAAACCTTCTTCCTCCGGGGCTGGAAGCCGCTTCACTTACCGCGTAACTGTCAACGGAGAGGAATATCTGGTAGAGGTAGAGAAAATCGGGGGATAAGGCCCGGCCAAAATTTTGATAGAAAACCAGAGGGCAATATGGTATAATGTCCGCAGAGCGGACATTATACCCGCGCCGGTTCGCGTCCGGCCGCAGGGCGGACAAGCTTCCCAAGCGAACCGTGCGCATCC
>CALWEC010000153.1 GCA_944376945.1 uncultured Lachnospiraceae bacterium
ACCCGGAGGATACCTGCGTGCCCATGCGCAAGCAGTTCCAGATGATGGATATTATCCTGTATCTCTACCAGAAGAGCCGGGAGCTGGTGGCCATGGGAATGCCCATGTCCGTGCTGAAGCGGGAGGGGATCTTTGAGAAGATCATCGCCATCAAGTACGATGTGCCCAACAACCAGCCGGAGCTGTTTGAGGACTACCGGAAGCAGGTGGATGAGTTCTACGCGGCGGTCCTGAAGAAGAACGCGTAAGGAGGGAAAAAGTATGCCCATTGAATATCTGGGGCTCAGTGAGATCAACGGCCCTCTGGTGGTTCTGGAGGATGTGAAAAACGCGTCCTTTGACGAGATTGTAGAATTCCGCATGGACGGCGGGGAGCGGAAGCTGGGCCGGATTATTGAAATTTACGAGGACAAGGCGGTGATCCAGGTGTTTGAGGGGACGGACAATATGTCCCTGCAGAACACCCACACCAAGCTGACCGGCCATCCCATGGAGGTGGACCTGTCCCCGGAGATCCTGGGGCGGACCTTCAACGGCATCGGCAAGGTCATCGACGGCCTGGGGCCCATCTCCCCGGAGACCCGGCGGAACGTCAACGGCCTGCCCTTAAACCCGGTGACCCGGGAGTACCCCCGGAACTATATCCGCACCGGTATCTCCGCCATCGACGGCCTGACCACCCTGATCCGGGGCCAGAAGCTGCCGATCTTTTCCGGCAACGGCCTGCCCCACGACCAGCTGGCGGCCCAGATTGTGCAGCAGGCCTCCCTGGGCGGGGAGGGGGACGAGAAGTTTGCCATTGTGTTCGCGGCCATGGGCGTCAAGTACGACGTGGCGGATTTCTTCCGCCGCACCTTTGAGGAAAGCGGCGTGTCCGACCACGTGGTCATGTACCTGAACCTGGCCAACGACCCGGTGGTGGAGCGTCTGATCACCCCTAAGGTGGCCCTGACCGCCGCCGAATACCTGGCCTTTGAAAAGGGGATGCACATCCTGGTTATCCTGACGGACATTACCTCCTTTGCCGAGGCCATGCGGGAGGTTTCCTCCTCCAAAGGGGAGATCCCTTCCCGGAAAGGCTACCCGGGCTACCTGTACAGCGAGCTGGCCACCTTGTACGAGCGGGCCGGCATTGTCCGGGGCGTGGAGGGGTCGGTGACCCAGATCCCTATTTTGACCATGCCGGGGGACGATATTACCCATCCTATCCCGGATCTGACCGGCTACATCACCGAGGGGCAGATTGTGCTGGACCGGTCCCTTCACGGCCAGTCCATCTATCCGCCCATCAACGTGCTGCCATCCCTGTCCCGTCTGATGAAGGACGGCATCGGCGCCGGCTACACCCGGGCGGACCACCAGGATGTGGCCAACCAGCTGTTTTCCTGCTACGCCAAGGTGGGGGACGCCCGGGCCCTGGCCTCGGTCATCGGCGAGGACGAGCTGTCCCCGCTGGATAAAAAGTACCTGGAGTTCGGCAATGCCTTTGAGCACCGGTTTGTGGGCCAGGATCCCACGGAGAACCGGACCATGGAGCAGACGCTGGATTTGGGCTGGGAGCTGCTGCGGATGCTGCCCCGGGAGGAGCTGGACCGGATTGACACCAAGATCCTGGATCAATATTACCAGGCGGCGGACGCGGAGTAAGGAGGGAGCGTATGGATCCCAATACTTTCCCCTCAAAGGGGAACCTGATTCAGGCCAAAAACTCCCTGGCCCTGTCCCGCCAGGGATACGAACTGATGGACAAAAAGCGGAATATCCTGATCCGGGAGCTGATGGAGCTGATCGACCAGGCCAAGGACATCCAGTCCCAGATCGACGTGACTTTCCGCACAGCCTACGAGGCGCTGCAAAAGGCCAACATGGTGCTGGGCATCAACTTTATCCAGCAGATCTCCTTTACGGTGCCGGTGGAGGACTCCATCCGGGTCAAGATCCGCAGCGTCATGGGGGCGGAGATCCCGCTGGTAGAGGCCAACCCTACCACCAACGTGCCTACCTACGCCTACTACAGCACCAAGGCGGTGCTGGACGAGGCCAAGGAGGATTTTGAGAAGGTGAAGGAGCTGACCATCCGGCTGTCCATGGTGGAAAACGCCGCCTACCGGCTGGCTGTCAGCATCAAAAAAACCCAGAAACGGGCCAACGCCCTGAAGAACATTACCATCCCCAAATACGAGCTGCTGGTAAAAGATATTACCAACGCCCTGGAGGAGCGGGAGCGGGAAGAATTTACCCGGCTGAAGGTCATCAAGCGGATGAGCCGCACCGGGTGAGACGGAGAAGGAAAAACGGAGAAGCCGCAGGCAGACCACATGCCAGCGGCTTTGCCATATCGGAGGGAAAGATGACCGAGCTTTTGGTAAAATGGTTTGTCAAGGACTATCGAAACGTGGAGAACGTGCAGGTGCGCACCGCCTACGGCGTGCTTTCCAGCCTGACGGGGATTGTGTGCAACCTGCTTCTTTTTGGGGTCAAGCTGGCGGTGGGGGCGGTGCTGCGAAGCATCTCCGTGGTATCCGACGCCTTCAACAACCTGTCGGACGCGGCCTCCTCCATCATCAGCTTTGTAGGGGTGAAGATGGCGGAAAAACCGGCGGACAAGGAGCACCCCTTTGGCCACGGCCGGGTGGAGTACATTGCCGCCCTGATTGTGTCCTTCCTGATCCTGGAGGTGGGCTGGACCTTTCTAAAAAGCTCCGTGGAAAAAATCCGCACCCCGGAGGAAATCCGCTTTAGCCTGGTTTCCGTGGCCATCCTGTGCCTGTCCGTAGGCGTCAAGCTGTGGCTGGCTTTCTTTAACCGGAAGCTGGGCCAGCGCATCGATTCTTCGGTGATGAAGGCCACCGCCGCCGATTCCCTGGGGGACGTGCTGGCCACCGGCGCCACCATTGTCTCGGTGCTGGTCTACGGCCTGCTCCATGTGAACATCGACGGCTACATTGGCCTCCTGGTCTCCCTGGTGGTCATGCTGGCCGGCTTTAACATTGCCCGGGAAACCCTGGAGCCGCTGATCGGCTCCGCTATCGACCCGGAGGTGTACGACCGGATCACCCGCTTTGTGGAGAGCTACCCGGGGATCATCGGCAGCCACGACCTGATCGTCCACAATTACGGACCGGCCCGGAGCATGGCTTCCATCCACGCGGAGGTGCCCTCTCAGGTGGACGTGATGGAATCCCATGAGCTGATCGACCGGATCGAGCGGGAGGCCCAGGAAAAGCTGGGGCTGTTCCTGGTGATCCATATGAATCCGGTGGAGACGGACAACCCGGAGGTGAATCGGATCCATGGGCTGGTGGAGGAGGCGCTGCGCCAGGCAGGCCCGGACCTGCGGTTCCACGACCTGCGGATTGTCCAGGGCCCCAAGCGGATCAACGTGATCTTTGACATGGTGGTCCCCTACGGGCGTACCGCTAAGGAGGTGGGCGCGCTGAAGCAGGAAATCCAGCGGCGGGTGGCCCAGGCGGACAGCCGCTGCCAGTGCGTGATTACCGTGGACCGGGCCTTTGACCGCCGGTAGGCCGGGGGTTTTCAAACCGGGGAAAGTTGTTTATAATAGACAGGGGAACGCGAAAGCCGGAAGGAGACGAAAATGGAAGAACAGGTGATACGGCTTTTGGAACAAAGGCAGTTCAGCCAGCTGCGGGAGCTGCTGAAGGAGATGGAACCCTTTGATATTGCGGCCATGCTGGAGGAGATGCCGGAGGAACAGCTGCCCTTGCTGTTCCGGATCCTGCCCAAGGAGCTGGCGGCGGATACCTTTGTGGAGATGGATTCGGACACCCAGGAGCTGCTGATCCACAGCTTCAGCGACCGGGAGCTGAAAACGGTGATGGACCAGATTTATCTGGACGACGCGGTGGACATTATCGAGGAGATGCCGGCCAACGTGGTCAAGCGGATCCTGCGGCACGCGGAGCCGGAGACCCGGATGCAGATCAACCGGCTGCTCCAGTATCCGGAGGATTCCGCCGGCAGCCTGATGACCATCGAGTTTGTGGACCTGCGCAAGGATATGACGGTGCAGGACGCCTTTACCCGCATCCGCCGCACCGGCGTCAACAAGGAGACCATCTACACCTGCTACGTGATGGACCAGAACCGGATGCTGCTGGGGCTGGTTTCGGTGAAAACCCTGCTTTTGTCCAACTATGAGGACGTCATAGAGGACATTATGGAGACCAACGTCATCTACGCCACCACCCTGGAGGACCAGGAGGCGGTGGCGGATACCTTTGCCAAATACGACCTGATGGCGCTGCCGGTGGTGGACATGGAGCACCGGCTGGTGGGGATTATTACCTTCGACGACGTGATGGACGTGATGCAGGAGGAGGCCACGGAGGATATCGAAAAGATGGCGGCCATCATGCCCTCCGACCGGCCCTATATGAAGGTAGGCGTGTGGGATACCTACAAAAACCGGATCCCCTGGCTGCTGTTCCTGATGCTGTCGGCCACGTTTACCAGCATGATCCTGACCCACTTTGAGACGGCCCTGGCGGTGGTGCCGGCGCTGACGGTCTTTATCCCCATGCTCATGGGCACCGGCGGGAACGCCGGCGGGCAGACGTCGGTGACCATTATCCGCGGCCTTTCCTTAAACGAAATTGAATACCGGGACATGCCGGCGGTGATCTGGAAGGAACTGCGGGTGGCGGCCTGCTGCGGCGTGACCCTGGCGGTGGTCTGTTTTTTTAAGGTGATCCTTCTGGACCGGAAGAACCCCATGACGGCCCTGGTGGTTTCGGCGGCGGTGCTGGTGACCGTGTGCGTGGCCAAGCTGGTAGGCTGTGTGCTGCCGGTGCTGGCCAAGCGGATCGGCTTTGACCCGGCGGTGATGGCCAGCCCGTTTATCACCACCATTGTGGACGCGGTTTCCCTGCTGATCTACTTTGCCATTGCCTCCCTGGTCTTTGGATTGTAAGAGGCCGCCGGTTCCTTTAAATACTTTTTTAAAAGAAGATGGAGAAAACCCTTGGGGAGAAAGGCTGAAATTTTATGCGAAACCCCAGGGGTTTTTGTGCAAGGATCCGGGAAAAACGGGAAAAAGACAGGAAAAAGAAGGATTCCGAAGAAAAAGGGGAAAAGAGGGAAAGATCCCTTGACAGATGGGAGGGAGTTGTTTACACTATGAAGTAAGCGTTTTTGCGTTCCTTTTCCTGTTCCAAAAAGGCGGCTGGCAGCTCGGAATGCCCAGCCACAAAAGCGCTTAGTTGGAAGAGAGCTACTCTTTCCATATCCTCCCAAAGGATGGCGCCCTGCGGTTCTCCCCGCAGGGCGTCCGTATGTCCGCAGATATTCCGCCGGGGCTCCGGCGGTTTTTCTTTGCGGATTTTTTTGTTAACCTGCGGTTATTTTGCCGGTCCGGCAGGCCAATCTCCGGCGGGAACGTGGTAGGATATCCTTACTACGACAAAAGGAGATTGAAAATATGAAGAGAAAAGCCATTGAAAGGACCCTTTACCGGATTTCCGGCCATCCTACCCTAACCGGCTACCGCAGGCTGGCGGCGGCGGTGCGCTGCTGCCTGGAGGCAGGGTGCTTTCCGGAACACCATCTGATGACCTGGCTGTATCCCCGGATTGGGGCGGTTTTTCAACGGACGCCGGAAAGCGTGGCCCGGAGTATCTCCCGGGCGGTGGAGGACTGCTGGCTGTACGGGGACCGCCGTCTTTTGGAGCAGATTGCCGGGCGGCGCTTGGCGGAAAAGCCCTTGCCGGGAGAGATGATCTACCTTTTATACCGGTACTTTTCCCGGTAGGGCTTCCCGGCCTGGCCCCGGAAACGCTTCCGGGGCCAGGCCGGGCCAAGGGGCGGGGGCAGGCACCCGGCCGTCCCCGGCTGGAATCAGCGGCCTTCCTTAGCCTGCTTCCACAGGCAGGTGTCAAAGCCCGGGTTAAAGGCGTAAAAGTTCGGGCTGTTCATTTCCTCCAGGGCGTTCCGCAGGGTCTCACCAAACCGCTGGAAGTGGACGATCTCCCGCTCCCGCAGGAAGCGGATGGGATCGCAGATTTCCGCGTCGTGGATGGTGCGGAGGATGTTGTCGTAGGTGGTGCGGGCTTTTTGCTCCGCGCTTAACGCCTCGAACAGGTCGGTAATGGCGTCCCCCTTGCTCTGGAATTCGCAGGCGTTAAAGGGGACGCCGCCTGCCGCCTGGGGCCAGATGCCCCCGGTGTGGTCGATATAGTAGGGGCCAAAGCCAGAGGCCTCAATCTCCTCCATGGAAAGATCGCGGGTCAGCTGCCGCACGATGGCCGCCACAATCTCCATATGCCCCAATTCCTCGGTACCAATGTCCGTCAGGGTGGCCTGGGCCATCTTAAAGGGCATGGCGTACCGCTGGGAAAGGTAGCGCATGGAAGCCCCCATTTCGCCATCGGGCCCGCCGTACTGGCTCATAATATACTGGGCAATCCGGGCGTTGGGCTGGGAAATCTTTACCGGGTACTGGAGCCGTTTTTCATATCTCCACATCAGCACATCCCTCCTTCCCAGGGCCAGGGGGCGTCCAGCCAGGTCCAGCCTTTTTCCGGATCGGCCCCGGCCAGCTGCAGCGGGCCGATCTGCTCTTCATATTCCTGATAGGCGGCCTGGTAGGCGTCCCGGATTTCCCGGTAGTACGCCAGGGCGTCCGGGTCCTCCGGGTGGGTGTCCAGAAACAAAATAGCATCGTCCAAAGCGAATCCATACTCATAGATTTTTTTTGCGATCGGGTTCATCTGCATGAGCTTCCGCAGCCTCCTCCCACCATCCAGGGGTAATCCAGCTCCTGGAAAATTGTGCCGGTTTTCAGTGCCTGTTCCGGTTCGTAAATAGACTGCCAGGTTTGCCAGGGCACATAGCCCATGCCCACGGAAAACCCTTCCGGGCAGCCGCAGGGCTCCGCCGCCTCCGGCATAACCGGGGCGGAAACCGGCATCTCCGGCAGCGGGCGGCGCGGCCTTCCAGGGCCAGGGGGCCGCTGGGGCCTGCCAGGAGGATGGGGCCGGGGAGGCCGGTCCGGCACCGGGGGCCTTCCGGCGTGAGGCGGCCTTCCGGGCCGCGGGGGCCTTACCGGCCGGGGAGGCGGGCCAGGCGGCGGAGGGGGCGACGGAGGGCCAGGGGGAGGCGGGTTCCCGGGTCCTGGCCCAGGTATGGCCGGGCGCCGGCAGCCGCAGTCTTGGTTGCGCCGGCGCATGGAATAGTCAGGGGAATAATTCAAAATGCGTTCTCCTCTCATGGCATAAAATGGTTTTGCCATACTGTATGTAGGGGCCAGGCTGCCGGTGCCGGATTTTTCCGCGCAAAACGGGCGCGTAAAACGGGCGCGTGCAAATTAAACGTGGACAGCCCCGGGGGAGCATGGTATAATGTCCGCGGAGCGGACATTATACCCGCGCTGGCGTGGGTTCGAGCGAAGCGAGAATAAAATCCCTGGCCGCGCCGTGCGCATCGACATAGCATGTGCTGGTTCGCGTCCGTCCGCAGGGCGAACGAGCTTCCAAAGCAAGGACAAAGTTCCAACCAGGAAAAATCACCGCTTTTTCGCCGCTTTTTTCAAGAAAAGCCGGCTTGATGTCTGGGCAAACGGCTTTCTCTGCCATTCCTGCCAAAAAAGCGGTGTGTGCTGAAAAAAATATCGGCTTTTTTTGAGCATTCTTCCTAAAAAGCCGATCTGACACACGGATGCGCGGCTTTTTCTTCTGTTTCTGCTGAAAAAGCCGTGTGTGGTTGGATAAATATCGGCTTTTTTTGAGCTTTCTTCCTAAAAAGCCGATCTGACACACGGATGTGCGGCTTTTTCTTCTGTTTCTGCTGAAAAAGCCGTTGATCCGCAGCAAACTGCTTAAAGCCCAAGCAGCCTAGAGGCGGGTGCGAGCGAAGCGAGGACAAATTCCTGACCGCGCCGTGCGCATCCTCCGGAGGGATAGCATGTGCGAACTGTG
>CALWEC010000154.1 GCA_944376945.1 uncultured Lachnospiraceae bacterium
AGCTATGAAATCCTAAAAAACCATCCGCTGAACCTGGCTCGGGAGGCGGCGGGGAAACACCCTGCCAACTGCTGCTGGTTCTGGGGCGCCGGCACCCGGCCGTCCCTGCCCTCCTTTGAGGAAAAGACCGGCAAAAAGGGCGCGATGATCTCTGCCGTGGACCTGCTGAAGGGGATCGCGGTGGGCAGCGGCATGACCAATATCGCGGTGGAGGGGGCCGACGGCACCCTGGAAACCAATTACGAAGGAAAAGCCCAGGCAGCGGTGGAAGCCCTGACCCGGGACGGGTATGATTTTGCGTATGTCCACGTGGAGGCTCCGGATGAGATGGGCCACCAGGGCAGCATAGAGAGAAAGATCCGTTCGATCGAGTATCTGGATCAAAGAGTGATCCGCCTGGTGAAAGGAGGTTTGGATGCATCCGGTTTTGAATACCGGATGCTGGTGATGCCGGACCATCCCACCCCCATCCGTGTTCGGACCCACACGTCCGACCCGGTACCGTATTTGCTCTACGACAGTACCAAGCCGGAAGCGCATTCCTGGCATTACAATGAAAGAGAAGCAAAGGCCAGCGGCCGTTACATCGCCGAAGGGTATCATACCTTGGACCGTTTGCTGGGAGGAGAAACATGCTGATTGTAAAAAAATTTGGCGGCAGCTCGGTTGCCGATAAAGAGAGAATTTTCAACGTAGCCAACCGCTGTATTGAGGATTACAAGGCGGGACACAAGGTGGTGGTGGTGCTGTCCGCCATGGGGAAAACCACGGACGGCCTTCTGGCCAAGGCCGCGGACATTAACCCCCGCGCCAGCAAGCGGGAGCTGGATATGCTGCTGACCACCGGGGAACAGGTTTCCGTGGCCCTGATGGCTATGGCCATGGGAGCGCTGGGGGTGCCGGCGGTTTCCCTCAACGCGTTCCAGGTGCGGATGCACACCACCTCCGCCTATGGGAATTCCCGGCTGCTGCGGATTGACACCGGGCGGATCCGGGACGAGCTGGAGAACAATAAGATTGTGATTGTCACCGGCTTCCAGGGCATCAACAAGCGGGACGACTACACCACCCTGGGCCGGGGCGGCTCGGATACCACGGCGGTGGCCCTGGCGGCGGCCCTTCACGCGGACGCCTGCGAGATTTACACCGATGTGGACGGCGTTTACACGGCGGATCCCCGGGTGGTGCCCAACGCGAAAAAGCTGAAAGAAATTACCTACGATGAGATGCTGGAGTTTGCCTCCCTGGGGGCCAAGGTGCTGCACAACCGCTCGGTGGAGATGGCCAAGCGCTATGGCGTGCCGCTGGTGGTGCGCTCCAGCCTGAACCGGAACGAAGGAACGATTGTAAAGGAGAATGCAGACATGGAAGGAATGTTAGTAAGCGGCGTGGCCGCGGACAGGAACACTGCGAGAATTTCCGTTATGGGCGTCCGGGACGAACCGGGCATTGCCTTTAAGGTATTTAAGTGCCTGGCCAAAAAGGAAATCAGCGTAGACATCATCCTTCAGTCCATCGGCCGGGAGGGAACCAAGGACATCTCCTTTACCGTGGCCCGGACGGATATGCAGGAGGCGGTGGCCGCCCTGAAAGCGGAGATGGACGCTTGGGGTGCTACGGAGGTAACCTACGACGATACGGTGGCCAAGGTTTCCATTGTGGGAGCCGGCATGGAAAGCAACGCCGGCGTGGCGGCCAAGATGTTTGAGGCCTTGTACAGCGCCAACATCAACATCCGCATGATCGGCACGGCGGAGATCCGCATTACCGTCCTGATCGACGAGGCGGACGTAAAGAACGCCATGCGCGCGGTCCACAACGCCTTTGGGCTGGACAGCTAAGGATATGGGAGAACATCTGGCGGAGAAGGCGGCAGAAAAAACGCTGTACCGCCTGGGAATAGCGGCTGCTCTTTTGGCGGCCGCTATTGCTGTATGGGGGCGCGGCGTCCCGTGGGAGCGGCTGTTTCCCGGCCTCTTCTGCCCGTTCCACCGGCTGACCGGGCTTTACTGCCCCGGCTGCGGAGGCACCCGGGCCGTGAAAGCCCTGCTGGAGGGGCGGCTGCTGGAAAGCCTGCGGCTCCACCCGCTGGTGCCGTATGGGGCGGCGCTCTACCTGGCTTTTATGGGAAGCCAGACCCTGCGGCTGCTTTGGGGGGCGCTGTTTCCTTCCGGAAGGCGTTTTCCGGTCCTGCGCTGGCGGGACGGGTATCTGTGGGGGGCGCTGGCACTTTTGGCCCTCAACTGGGCGGTAAAAAACGGGCTGCTTTGGCTGGGACAGACGCCGCTGTAAAGGCGGCTTTTAGACAGGAGAACAAGATGGATATCATTGGCACATTGGCACAGGAACTAAACATACGGCCAGGGCAGGCGGAGGCGGCGGTAAAGCTCATCGACGAGGGCAACACCATCCCCTTTATCGCCCGGTACCGGAAGGAGGCCACCGGCTCCCTGAACGACGAGGTGCTGCGGCAGCTGGACCAACGGCTGCGGTACCTGCGGAACCTGGAGGAGCGGAAGGAGCAGGTATTGGCTTCCATTGAGGAGCAGGGAAAGCTGACGGAGGCGCTGCGGGCCCAGATCCAGGCGGCCGCTACGCTGGTGGCGGTGGAGGATTTGTACCTGCCGTACCGGCCCAAGCGCCGGACCCGGGCCACCATTGCCCGGGAGCGGGGGCTGGAACCGCTGGCGGAAATCCTTTGGGCCCAGGAGACGGAGCGGCCCATGGAGGAGGAAGCAAAGGCCTTTGTGGACCCGGGGAAGGAGGTGCCGGACCCGGCGGCGGCCCTGGCTGGGGCCTGCGACATTGTGGCGGAGCGGATTTCGGATACCGCCCAGTACCGGGCGGCCATCCGGGCCTATACGGTGCGGGACGGCGTCCTTCAGACGGAGGCCAAAAACCCGGAGGTTTCCACCGTCTACGATCCGTATTACCACTATCAGGAGCCGGTGCCTAAGCTGGCGGGCCACCGGATCTTGGCGTTGAACCGGGGGGAAAAGGAGGGCGTCCTGACGGTCAAGATCCAGGCGCCGGAGGAGACCATCCTCCGCTACCTGGAAAAGAAGGTCATCACCCGGGACAATCCCCATACGGCCCCCCTGCTGCGGGAGGCTGTCCGGGACGCTTACACCCGGCTGGTGGAACCGGCCATCTACCGGGAGATCCGCAGCCAGATGACGGAGATTGCGGAAAACGGGGCCATCCGGGTCTTTGGCAAAAACCTGGAGCAGCTGCTGCTGCAGCCTCCCATTGTGGGGCAGGTGGTGCTGGGCTGGGATCCGGCCTTCCGCACCGGCTGCAAGCTGGCAGTGGTGGACGCCACCGGCAAGGTGCTGGACACCACGGTGATTTTCCCCACCGCTCCCCAGAACAAGGTGGAGGAATCCAAGCGGGTGCTGAAGAAGCTGATTGACAAGTATGGGATTACCCTGATTTCCGTGGGCAACGGCACCGCCTCCCGGGAGTCGGAGCAGGTGATTGTGGATCTTCTGAAGGAAATCCCAGGAAGGGGCGTCCAGTACGTCATCGTCAACGAGGCGGGGGCCTCGGTGTATTCGGCCAGCCAGCTGGCCACCGAGGAATTCCCGGAGTTTGACGTGGGCCAGCGCAGCGCCGCCTCCATCGCCCGGCGGCTGCAGGACCCTCTTTCCGAGCTGGTCAAGATTGATCCCAAGAGCATTGGCGTGGGCCAGTACCAGCACGATATGAACCAGAAAAAGCTGGGGGACGCCCTCCACGGCGTGGTGGAGACCTGCGTGAACCGGGTGGGGGTGGACTTGAACACCGCTTCCGCGTCCCTGCTGGAATATGTGGCCGGGGTCTCCAAGACGGTGGCCAA
>CALWEC010000155.1 GCA_944376945.1 uncultured Lachnospiraceae bacterium
GAAGCTGACGGCCATTTTGATGGCGGGTCTGATGGTGGTTCTGGCTGGCTGCTCCGGCGGCACGGACGGCACCACGGCGGCAGCCGGCGGCAGTGAGGCCGCAGGCAGCGAAGCGGCGGGCAGTGAATCGGCAGGCGGAGAGACCGCCGCGTCCGATTACAAGATTGCCATTATGTATACGGGAGCCTCCCAGGGGGAGGAGCCGGTACGCGCTTACGAATCTCTGAAAGAGCAGTATGGAGATAAAATCGTGGGAGCCGTTCTGCCGCAAAATGAACCGGAGGCCATTATGTCCACCGCCCTGTCCCTGGTTTCCGACGAGTCGGTAAAGGCGCTGCTGATCTTCCAGGAGCAGGCCGGCTGCGCGGCTGCGGTCAACGCCTGCAAGGAGGTCCGTCCGGACGTTCTGTACGCCACCGGCGTGGTAGCGGAGGATCCGGCGGTTTCCGCGGCGGCATTTGATCTGATGTTAAATCCCAACCAGACCGATATGGGCAACACGGTCATTGAGACCGCGGCCGAGATGGGCGCGAAAACCTTTGTGCATTACTCCTTCCCCCGCCACATGGCCATGGAGCTTCTGGCAGACCGCCGCGACATTATGAAAGCCAAGTGCGAGGAGATGGGCATCCAGTTCGTGGAAGAGACTACTCCCGATCCTATGGGGGATTCCGGCGTAACCGGTACCCAGCAGTTCATTTTGGAGGATGTTCCCCGTAAGGTAGAGGAGTACGGCGCGGATACCGCTTTCTTCGGCACCAACACCGCGATGATGGACGTGCTGGTGAGAGCCGTGGTGGACAGCGGCGCGATGCTGCCTTCCACCTGCGATCCCAGCCCGTTCCAGGGCTTCATCAGCGGCCTGGGCATTGAGATCCCGGACGACAAGTCCAACGACGCCCCTTACGCGGTGGAGCAGATCCAGGCGGCTATGGCGGAGCGCAATATGACCGGGCGCACGGCTACCTGGCCGGTGTCCTCGGCGGCTCTGTATTTCTATGCCATCTATGATTATGCGTGCCAGTACGCGGAGGGCGCCATTACAGAAAAGACAGACATTGCAGCTATGCAGGAAATTATCGATGCTCTGGCGGACGAGATGGCCGGCATGGATGTGAACGTATACCTGACTGAGTGGGAGAGCGATGGCACCACCTATCCGCAGTACTTTGCCTTCCTGATGGACTTCCTGATCCTGTAAGAGCGGGAAGCGGCTGAAAACAGAAAACGGTAGTGAAAAAAGCGAAAAGCACCATTGGAATCTTCTCGTGGTGCTTTTCGTGCTCTTTAGCCCACTGCGTGGGCGACCTATCCGGCTTGGCCCCAGCGGCGGCCGGATCTGCCCAGAAGGAATGAGAGGAGAAGATACATGGCTGAAAACACCCCTGTGCTTTCCATGAAAAACATTGGAAAGGCATTTTCCGGCAACCAGGTCCTGCAGGATGTGTCCCTGGATATTATGCCGGGAGAGATTTACGCCCTCTGCGGGGAAAACGGAGCGGGCAAATCCACGCTGATGAATATCCTGTTTGGGATGCCTGTGATTGCCGCGACCGGCGGATATACGGGAAAAATCTATCTGGAGGGGGAAGAAACCCACATTAAGAGCCCTCAGGAAGCCATTGAGCACGGCATCGGCATGGTACACCAGGAATTCATGCTGATCCCGGGCTTTTCCGTGGGGGAAAATATTAAGCTGAACCGGGAGCCGCTGAAAAACGGCGCTTTAAGCCGGGTGTTCGGCAAGAGCCTGCGGAACGTGGACTTTGACAAGATCCGGGAGGATTCCAAACAAGCCCTGGATAAGCTGGGCGTAGAGCTGGATCCGGAGGCGGATGTGCAGACCCTGCCGGTGGGCTATATGCAGTTTGTGGAGATCGCCCGGGAGCTGGACAAGAGCAGCATTAAGCTGCTGATCCTGGATGAACCGACCGCGGTGCTGGCCGAGTCGGAGGCGGAGATTGTGCTGGGCATTATCAAACGCCTTTCCCAGATGGGGATCGCGGTGCTGCTGATCACCCACCGGATTGGGGAGATTATGGAAGTGGCGGATACGGTGACCATCCTGCGGGACGGCGTCAACGTAAAGACCATGAAGATCGCGGACACCACCTCCGGGGAGATCGCGGAATTGATGGTAGGCCGGGAGCTGGTGGCGTCGGAGAACCGGGAAAGATCCGAGCATGAAGACGAAAACAAGGAAGTTGCCATTTCCATCCGGAACATGAAGGTGGATATGCCGGGAGAGCGGGTAAATGGCATTGACCTGGATGTATATAAGGGAGAGATCCTGGGGATCGGCGGCTTGGCCGGACAGGGGAAGCTGGGCATTGCCAACGGCATTATGGGCGTTTACCCTACCACAGGGGAAATCACCGTGTTCGGGCAGCCTTTGAAGCTGAATTCCCCCAAGGATTCCATTGCCGCCAAGCTGGCGTTTGTGTCGGAGGACCGGAAGCGCCAGGGCTTCGCGCCGGATCTTTCCATTGAGCTGAACATGGTGGTGCCGGCCATGGCCAACCACGACGAGTTCTTTAAAAAGATCGGCCCGTTCCGGCAGGTGGACCGGAAAAAAGTGCAGGAGACAGCAGAAAAATATATTCAAGAGTTCCAGATCCGCTGTACCGGCCCCAAGCAGGAGGTGCGCAGCCTTTCCGGCGGCAACCAGCAGAAGGTCTGCATTGCCAAAGCCATCCTGCTGAAACCCGACGTCCTGCTGGTCTCCGAACCCACCCGGGGCATCGACATCGGGGCCAAATCCATTGTGCTGGAAACCATCTCCCGCATTAACCGGGAGACGGGCGTAACCATTATCTTTACCTCCTCCGAGCTGGGAGAGCTGCGGCAGATCTGCCACCGGATCGCCATTGTCTCCGGCGGCAGGGTGGCGGATGTCTTAAAGCCGGATGCCTCCAACGAGGAGTTTGGCCTGGCCATGGGCGGCGGAAAGTAGAGAGGAGAGAACACTATGGAAATGGTTCAAAAACGGATGCAGCAGCTGGGGCTGCCCCGTATCATTATAATCGCCTTCATCATTATTATTTTCTTTGCGGCCTTCCTGCAAGGGCAGAATATGGCGCAGCTGATCAGCGATTCCCTGGTGCGCTTTGGCCAGAACCTGATCCTGGCCCTGGCCATGATGCCGGCCATTATGTCGGGCATCGGCCTGAACATGGGCTTGGCCATTGGTATTGTCTGCGGTCTGCTGGGCGGTATGATCAGCATTGAGCTGGGCCTTACTAATATCTACGGCATCGCCTGCGCCATGCTCATCGCCCTGATGGTGGGCAGCCTGGTAGGCGTACTCTACGGAAAAATCCTCAATCGGATCAAAGGATCGGAAATGCTCATCGGCAACTATCTGGGCTATACGGTGGTCTACCTGATGTGCATGTTCTGGTTTGCCGCCCCTTTCAGCAATCCGGCGATCATCTGGCCTATGGGCGGCGATGGCGTGCGTGCCACGGTCACCCTGGATGGTTATTACAGTGGGATTCTCAACAATTTCCTGTCCTTTGAGATCGGCGGGATTACCATCCCCACCGGCCTGTTCCTGTTTGTATTCGGCGTTTGCTGGATTATACGGATTTTCAGTAACAGTAAGGTGGGAACCACGCTGCGGGCGGCCGGCGACAATCCGGAATACGCCAGGACATCGGGGATTGCGGTGAATCGCTGCCGGATTATCGGCGCGGCCCTGTCCACAGCCCTGGGCGCTTTGGGAATTGTGGTATACGCGCAGAGCTATGGCTTTTATTCCCTGTATGAGGCCCCTACCACCATGTCCTTTACCCCTATGGCGGCCATCCTTCTGGGCGGCGCCAGTATGAAAAAGGTCAATGTGTGGCATGCGGTGGTGGGGACCCTGCTGTTCCAGACCATGCTGACTACGGCCTTGCCGGTGGCCAATATGCTGCTGCCGGACGGTAACCTCTCCGAGGTATTTCGCATTATTGTATCCAACGGCATTATTCTGTATGCGCTGTCTCAGGCAGGAGGTGAAAAATAATGGGAAAAGTGAAAGGTATCTTAGGGAAGAACGCGGTTCCCATTCTATTTGCGGTAATTTGTGCCCTGGGGGTTTATTATTCCGGGACCGGCATCCCTACTATCCTGGCGGATTTGGTCAACCGGTTTGACCGGAACGCCCTGCTGGTGCTTTCCCTGATCCTGCCGGTTATCAGCGGCATGGGCCTGAACTTCGGTATTGTATTGGGAGCCATGAGCGGCCAGGTAGGCCTGATTTTGGTTTCCATCTGGGAAATTCCCGGATTGGCAGGCATTTTGGCGGCCATGGCGATCGCGGCCCTCGTTGCCGCCCTCTGCGGCTTTTTGGCGGGGAAAATGCTGAACCAGACCAAAGGCCAGGAAATGATCACCAGTATGATCCTGGGCTTCTTTTCCAACGGTGTATATCAGTTTATCTTTTTGTTCGTAGCAGGCGGGGTGATCCACTTCACATCGGATATTCTTCTTTCCACGGGGATTGGAATTAAAAATACCCTGGAGATGGGTACGATGCAGTATGCGCTGGATAATATCCAGATCGGCGGCTTCAGTACGAAGGTGGATATGTTTACTGCCTTGGTTTTCTTTGGCGCCTTGTTTACAGCCTATTATCTGTTCCGGGTCTTGGTAAAGAAAAACCGGGAGAGGAAATATTGGATCCGCCTGATTGTCAGCGCCGTACTGATCCCGGCGGGGCTGATCGGCGGCCAGATGAAGGCCCTGAATATGTACAAGATGATGGTCCGGGTACCGGTTTCCACGTATTTGCTGCTTTTTGGCGCCTGTGTCCTGGTACAGGCCTTTACGAAGACCAAGCTGGGCCAGGATATGCGGGCGGTGGGCCACGACCGGCATGTGGCGGCTTCCTCCGGCATCCATGTGGACAAAGTCCGGATTCAGGCGATTATTATTTCCACCGTTATGGCGGCACTGGGCCAGATTATTTTCTATCAGAACCTGGGGACTATCGACACCTACTATGGGCATGAGAAGGTGGGCACCTACTGCGTGGCGGCGATCCTCATCGGCGGCGCTTCGGTGCGGAAAGCCACCATCGGCCAGGCCATTTTGGGGACCCTGCTGTTCCACCTGCTGTTTAATGTGAGCCCGCTGGCCGCCCAAAACCTGTTCTCTAACTCTATGGTCGGCGGTTACTTCCGGATGACCATCTGTTACGGCGTCATCGCGATCTCACTGATTCTTCACACCTGGCGCTCTCACGTAGACAGGCAGAAGAAGAGTGAGGAAGTGTGATAGAAGGGAGAAACGGCGATATGAAACATTTAAAAAGAATGACGGCGCAGGAGGCGGGGATTTCCCCCGCCTCCCTGGCGGAGATGTACCGAAGCCTGGAGGATCCGGCCTTGGGGCTCCATTCCTTTATGGTCTACAAAAACGGCGGTGTGGCGGCGGAGGCCTGGTGGGCCCCTTACCGGCCGGAATTGGGGCACACTCTGTTTTCCGCCAGCAAAACCTATGCGGGCCTGGCCATTGGCTTTGCGGTGCAGGACGGGCTGCTGTCCCTGGACGACCGGGTGGTTTCTTTTTTTCCGGAATATCTGCCCTCCCGGCCGGGGGAAAACATGGAAAAAATGAAGATCCGGCATCTGCTGACCATGAGCACCGGCTTTGCGGCGGATCCACACGACTTTCCGTGGCCTCGTCCAGACGATGTTCTCGCCCGGAGCGCTTCCTGTTTCCACCAGGAACAGGTGCTGCCGGCGGTGGATTGGGTGCGGAATTTCTTCCAGCGCTATGTGGCCTATGAGCCGGGGAGCGAGTTTGTCTACTGCACCCACGCCTCCTACTTGCTGGCGGTGATTGTGCAAAGGGTTACCGGCCGCACAGCCTTTGATTACCTGAAGGAAAAACTTTTTGATCCGTTGGGGATGGGATCCGTCAGCTGGGAGCTCAGTCCGGACGGCTATAATGTAGGCGGCTGGGGCTTGATGCTGACCACGGAGGATTTGCTGAAAACCGGCGTGTTCCTGCTGCAGAAGGGGCAGTGGGAGGGACAGCAGCTGCTGGCCTCGGATTGGGTGGAACAGGCCACCGACGTGCAAATTCCTATGGATTCAGCCTCCAATCCGCAAATGGCGGGGTATGGGTATCAGATTTGGATTTCGAAACGAGAAGGAGCTTTTCTGCTGCGGGGAGCCTGTGGGCAAGTCTGCATGGTGTTCCCGGAACTGGGAGCCGTTGTAGCCTATACTTCCGGAGCAAATGGGCCGGAGCGTCAGACGGTTGAAAAGCGGATCTGGGATACCCTGGTGCCTGGGATGAAGGAACCCGTCAACTCCCCGGAAGGGGAGACGGCCTGGCAGGAAGAACAGAAACGGATGGAAAAATTTCGGATTCCCACGCCGGAGGGGCAGCCTTCCTGGAAAGCCGGCCGCCGGGAGGCGTCCGGCCAGCGGTATCTGCTGGGGGACAACCGGCTGAACTGGGACGCGATTACTTTTCGGTTTGCGGAGCGGGAAGGGGAGAGGGATTCCTTTACCCTGGAAAGCCGGGAAGGGACGTTTACGGCGGAGATCGGCTTTGGGGAGTGGAAGGACGGCGTGACCTGCGTCCGGACGGCGGACACGGATACGGATGTCTCGATCCTGTTTGAGAAGGTTTCCGCCGCCGGGGCCTGGCAGGAGGACGGCCGCTACGAACTGCGGCTGTGCTTCCGGGAGACTTCCTATATCAATAACCTAAAAATTTCCTTCGCCGGAAACGGCATGGTGCTGGAACATACCCGGAATTGCAGCTTTATGCAAAGCACCGATACCATTCTTACGGGGGCTGCCTTGGCGGCGGCGCCGGAGGTTCTTCGCAAACAGGGAATCCCCAAGAAAGAGCCAGGTTATCACTAAGCTTGCTAATTTCCGCAAATTATGGTACAGTGTTTAAGAAGCACGGGAAAAGTATTTGGTTTGCGTATAGGCAAGGATGAAAACTTTGCGTTATGGAATATAGGATAGCTTTTTACAGCAGAAAAAAATCAGAAAGAAAACTCATTGAAGAAGGGTTTCCCGAGTGTAAAATAGACTACTATTTTGTAAAGAATCTACCGGGCCTGAAGGAGGCTTTTTTGTCAACAGAAAAAGAGTACGATGGTTTTTTGGCATCCGGGCTTTTTTCGGATCGGGTGATTTCTTTGCTATCCTCGTCCATCCGGCGGGACGCCCCGCGGGAATATTTTAACGCTACGGTAGAAAGCTATTACCGGTATTTGTTGGAAAAAACAGTTTCTGAGCCCGATTTAAGCCTTAGCCAAATACGCTTGGATTTGATGGAGGAGCAGGACGATCTAAAAGAGATTGTTTTCCACAACCGTTTAGAGCAAATGATGCAGGATGAGATCCGCCTCGTCAACCGCTTTTCCGTGGAGCAGACGATGGCTTATGAGCAGGAGATGGTGGCCAGGCATCAGCGATGCCTGCAGGAGGGGAAGATCCGTTTTTTTGTCACACGCTCCAGCATGTCGATCCGGATGTTTCAGGAATGCGGAGCTCCGTTCCACTTTTTGGAAGTGACCCGGAATGAGGTTATGTATAAGCTGAACCTGTTAAAAAAGGCAATGGAAATCAAAACAATAGAAAAGGGCCTGACCGCCCTGATCTATTTTGACATGGGCCATGTCCGGGGCGGCGCCCGGGGGGAGGAGGAGCAGCTGCGGTTCCAGCAGGCGGTTTACCGCTACAGCCAGGCTACCGGCTACAACCTGATCCTAAAGCCGTCCCAGATGGATTTTGAAATTTTTACCGACGCCCAGACGGTGCAGCAGATGACCGGTTCTTTCTGCCGCAGCCCCCTGTATGATTATCTGCGGAAGGAAATCCGCTTCCAGGGCGGTATGGGCTACGGGATTGGCATCAGCCTGCAGCAGGCCCGGGAGAACGCCTACGAGGCGGCGGTGCTTTCGGCCCGCCGGGCCTCCGAAGGGGTGTTCCAAAGCTACCTGATCAATCAGCAAAACAGTATCCTTACGCTGGCCAGCTCCGCTGGCGCCCCGGCTCCGGAGAACCCGGGGGCGGCGGGAGCCATCTCCTCCGATTATGTGGAGCAGGTGGCCACCCGCTGCCGCCTGTCCTCGGAAAATGTGCTGCGGGTGCTGGAGTTTTCCCGGAACAGCGGGAACCAGGACCTTACCTCGGAGCTTTTGACCAGCCGTCTGGGAGTGTCCCTGCGCACCGCCAACAAGATCCTGTCCCACCTTCAGGAAGGGGACGCGGCGGAGGTGGTGGGGCAGAAACGGCTGGGACAAAAAGGAAGGCCGGTAAATATTTACCGGCTGAAGCTAGAACCTATGTGAGCTTTAGTACTTCCTGAAAATTTCTTCCATCTCCTCAAAGGAATCGGTGACGGTCAGCGCCAGGGACAGCAGGATCCGGGCCTTCTGAGGAGGCAGGGTAAAGGCAGGGATACAGTTATCCGAATCTTCAAAGTGAGGGTCGCGGCTGACAATGCCGTGGCCGATCCGGGAAGCCCGTACCACCGGCAGACGCCGGGCGGACAGCTCCCGGATTTTTTTTACCCAGCGGGAACTGTAATTGCCGCTGCCGGTGCCGGCAATCACCAGGCCCTGGGCACGGGACGCGTAAAAATCCAAGGCGTCCTCCGGGGCTCCGGCGTAAAAATACAGAATGTCCACCCGGGGCAGCTCCGTCAGGCTGGAAACGTCAAAGCAGGACGCGGTGGTGTGCACCGCCAGGCTGCTGTTGAGAAAGTAGCACTGGTCGTCACGCATGTAGCCCAGGCAGGAAATGTCCTGCTCGTTAAAGGCGTCGGTTTTGTAGGTGTTGACCTTCTGCACGTCCCGGCCGGAATAGATGCTGTCGCAGAAGCAGACCAGCACGCCTTTTCCGGCGGCTTCCGGTTTGGCAGCCAGATGGATGGCCTGCCACAGGTTGAAAGGCCCGTCCGCGCTGGCGGCGGTGGAAGGCCGCATGGCCCCGGTGATCACCACCGGCTTTTGGGTTTTGACGGCCAGGTTTAAAAAATAAGCGGTTTCGTCCATGGTATCTGTGCCGTGGGTCAGGACAAAACCATCGATATCCGTCTGGGCCAGCTGGTTGATGTGACGGGCCAGGCGAAGCCACAGGCCGCCGTCCACCTCGTTGCTGTCCAAGCTGCATATTTGCTCCGCGGTCAGGCGCAGGTCCGCGGGAAGAGGGGGAAGGGTGCGCAGCAGGCTGCTGACCGGAAGGCTTCCCGCCTCATATCCGCTGGTTTTTCCTGCCTGGCCGGTTCCGGCGATGGTGCCGCCGGTGGCAATCAGGTGAATGTGTCTCATTCTTTGTTCTTCAGGTATTCGTTGACCGTATTGACCAGATGGGTGCAGTCGATGCCGTGTACCATGCAGGCTTCCTCCAGGGATTCGCCCTGGGAAGAGGGGCAGCCAATGCAGTGCATGCCGGCGGCCATCAGGATCGGGGCGATGCTAATGTCCTGCTGCAGGATCTCGCCGATGAGCATATCCTTATTTACCGTAAAAGCCATGGGTGGTTTCCTCCTTATTTTCCGCGGGTGGGCCCGCTCTTTGGGAGTTGGAAAACTCCGGTAACAGTATAGCACGGCAGGGCCAAATTGTCTAGGGAGGTCCGCCTAGGATTCCTCCTGTTTCCGCTGGATTCCGCCGTCCTTTTCCCGGCGGGATTTCACCTATATGAAATGAAACGTTCATTTCTGCAATGTTCCTTACGCCCGGGGAAGGGGATCCCCTGGAAAAACCGGGAAAAACCGGGGTTTTTCTTTTGGCACGGTTTTTGCTTCTTAATAAATTGTTTCGTAAACGGCCTTCCCTTCCCGCAAGCGCGCGCCGGGAAAGGCGGCCGCAGACTTAGAAAGAAGAGGTAAATGAAAAATGGCAGAAGCAAACGTTGCCCCTAAGGAGAAAATCCATTTTAAGGATATCTTGAACCGCAACCTGGTCCTGGTAATCCTGGTTCAGATTTTCAACAACATGAGCGTTTCCATGATGAGCGCCTTCATGAACATGGGCGCCGCCGCCGCAGGCGTTACCACCGGCGCCATTGGCACCGCGGCTTCCATTGGTACGCTGGCGGCCCTAGTCAGCCGGATGCCGGCCGGCGCCCTGGCAGACTCCAATAAGAAGAAACTGGTTATCATCGGCGTCCTGTCCTTCCGTTCCATCTGCTTCCTGGCGGTAGCCACCCTGGGTATGACCGGGAATGCAGGCTTTATGCTGGCCAGAGGTGTGTTCTACGGACTGGGCTGGTCCATGGCCGGCGTGGTAATGCCCGCTATGGTCGGCATGATGATGGACAAGCGTGTGCTGGGTACCTCCTGGGCTATCCTGACCTTCTTCCAGAACCTGCCTAAGGAAATGGTAAAGGCGCTGGGCACCAGCCTGTACCAGAGCCACGGCCCGCTGGTGGCCACCCTGGTAGCCTGCTCCTTCGCGGTAGTAGCCATCGTCCTGGCCCTGGGCCTGAACTTCAACGATCCGAAGGTGAAGCTGCCGGAGCGCAAGGAGAAGAAGGGCGTTCTCAAGTCCATGAAGTGGCAGTACATCCCGGTTTGCCTGGTTATGAGCCTGGCGGTATTCTCCTGGACCCTTTCCAACACCTACAACAACGTGCTGGCCCAGGAGAGAATGATCGACATCTCCTCCATCCTGGTGGTAACCGGCCTGATCAACTCGGTGGCAGGCTTTATCCTGTCCGCCCTGTGCGATATTATCCATCCCAAGTACGTGCTGGTATTCCTGTACGTCTGCCTGGGCGTAGGCCTGATTGTCCTGGGCGGCGCCTTCACCTACCCGGTGTTCATGGCTGGTATGATCCTGTGCACCCTGGGCGCCACCTACAGCAGTATTATTACCATCTTCCTGTTTAAGAGCGTGGACAAGAGCGACCTGGGAAGCGTTCAGGCTACCAGCTTCTTTGCCACGGATATCCTTTCCACCATCGCTGGTACGGTGGTAGGCGCGGTCCTGACGGCGGTTGGCTACCAGACCGGATACCGGATCCTTTCCAGCAGCGCGCTGCTGGGCGCGGTGGTGCTCCTGCTGTTCGGCACCAAGCTGATGAACATTGGGCACAACCGGAAGGAAAACAAGGAAAGCGAAGCGTAAAATAGGAGCAAAAAAAGTATTATGACACAGAAAAGAGTTTCTCTGCCGGGCCGGTACGAAGGCTTCGGCGAGCCCAGTTATCCTAAGATCAAAGTGGAGTCCCGGTATGTCAGCGCGGCAGACGGAACCCGCATGGCCTTGGACCTGGTCTTCCCCGCCGGGGAAGACGGGGCCCGGGCGGCAGGCAAGTTCCCCACCATCTTGGTGGTCAGCCGGGGCGGTCGCTTTGAACGGAAAAACACGGGCATCAATATTTTGGAGAAGTGCGTGCCCTACGGATATGTAGGGGCCATCCTGGAGCTGCAGGGCTGCGGCGCCTCCTACGGCACCAACGTTAGCTTTGCCAGCCTGCGGGACCGGAAGGACGTAAACGTGGTAATGGACTGGCTGGCGGCCCAGGAATGGAGCGACGGCCAGGTGGCCACCTGCGGCGGCTCCAACCGGGCCCTGATCCAGTTTGCCTCGGCGGTTACCCGCCCGGCGCCCAGCAAGGCCCTAAAGGGCATTACCCCTATCGTGGCCAACCCGGATTTCTACTATCAGGATTATCCCAACGGCATTTCGGGGGTCCCGGTGCTTCCGCCTAAAAAGCCGGAGGAGAAAAAGACCAAAGAAGAGCTGCTGAAAACGGTGGTCCCGGTCAACGAGGACCCGGACGGCTCCCTGGCCTACGAGGCCTATGAGACCGGCCAGTATGGAAAGAATAAGAATTTCATGGAATCCCTTCTGCTCCCCAACATGTGCCGGGACGACGAAAACCCGATCCTGGACGGGGAGAAGACCAACCTGACCATTCCGCCGGATACGGACAAGGAGCTGTTTGCCTCCACCGGCATCCGGATCCACCAGCTGGCGGGCCTGCTGGAAACCGGCGCTTTTGGCCAGCTGCTGGCCACCAAGGAGTGGGGCGGCAGCATTGTCCTGGGCCCCTGGACCCACGTGCAGAGCAGCATGGGAACCGGCAACCCGGCCCTTCCGGAAGGGGACTTTGATTTCCCCACGGAGCACCTGCAGTGGTTTGACAACCTGCTGAAAGGGGTGGACAACGGTTTTGACAAGCGCCCGCCCTATACCTACTATGTGATGAACGCGGAGGCCGGAAAGAGATGGCGTTTCTCGGATACCTGGCCCCTGACCACCGCCCGCCCGGCGGTGCTGTACCTGACCGGGGAAAAATCCGGCACCTGCGCTTCCGTCAACGACGGCAGCCTGTCCCTGCAAAAGCCCCAGGAGGAAACCACGGCGGAATACAAGGTGGATACCTCCATCCAGCTGTTTGACGAGGGAGAAGGAAGCACCTTCAACCGGATGGTGCTGTACTGGGACGGCGATATGACCCAGGGCGTGGATCAGAAGGCCCTGACCTTTACCACCAAGCCCATGTTCCCGCCGTACTGCAATGAGATTGTGGGCCAGGTGTCGGCGGAGCTGTGGGTGACCTGCAGCCAGCCGGACGCGGATTTCCTGGTATATCTGGAGGAAGTGGATAAGACCGGAAAGTCCACGTATATTTCCATGGGGACCATCCGCGCCTCCCACCGGACGGAAGAGCCTCGGGAGGCATGGGAGGAGCTGGGAGCCACGTACCATCCCTGCCTGCGGGCGGATCAGGAAAAGTGCCTGAAAGAGGGGATGCAGGAGCCGGTTTGCCTGCGGTTCGCGGTGGAGCCTTCCTGCTGGCATTTTGCCAAGGGCAGCCGCCTGCGCCTGACGGTAACCTGCGCCAACGAGAAGCAGTTCCAGCATCCCATGTACGACCCGGCCAACCTGCCCACCATCCAGCTGTACCAGGGCGGGGAGCACGCCTCCAAGATTACGGTTCCCTTTGTGGAGCATGAGGAGAATGTGTACAACGGCACGGTCCGGACCCAGGATTATGAGGGACCGGGCACCCTGTACTTCTTTGACCAGCATGTGTACCTGTACTACAACGGGACGTGGGAGAAATATGAGGCGGACGCGCCGGAGATGGACTGCCAGATGAAGGACGGCGAAGCGGTGTACGCCGCCGGCTTCTCCTTCCGCCTGGAGGGACGCCCGATTGTGGACGGCATAGTCCAGGATTATCCGGGCGGGGCCCCGGTGGAGCTGCCGATGCCGTGGAAGCGTCGCCAGGTGGTGGATGTGGTGCCGGTTTCGGATCACGAAAAGCACCTGTTTGTCCCTACGGTAAAAACCCTGTACGTGGAAGTGTTCCGGGAAAATACGGAAGATAAAACGCCCAATCCGGCGGTGCTGTACATGCACGGCTACAGCCGCACCCCGTCCTGGCTGGGCGAGCAGCAGGTGGAACTGCTGCGCCTGGGCTACACGGTAATCGGCGTAGATATGCGGAACTATCCGCCCAACATTTATCCGGACTATGTGTACGATATGAAGGGCTGCATCCGCTTTATCCGGGCCCACGCGGCGGAGTTTGGGGTGGATCCGGACCGGCTGGGCTGCTGCGGCCAGTCCCTGGGCGGAAACGGCACCCTGATCACCGGCGTAACCGCCTGGGAGCCGGAGCTGGAAGGCACGGTAGGAGGCAACCTGGACCAGTCCTGCCGCCTGCAGGCCATCAGCGTAGGCTACGGCTGGTCGGACCTGCTGTACTTTGGCAAGGATCTGACGGATGAGTACAAGGACTATCCGGAAGACATACAGAAGATGAAGTTTGAAAATACCGACGGCCCCACCGCTCCGGCCGGGGAGGTAATCGGCTTTACCGGCCCGGGCAAGGGCATCAAGGTGCTGCGGGAGTACCGGGACGGCGGCCACATGGGAGAAGACCCGGAGCTGGACCGGATGGTCAAGATGGCGGAAGCCTGCAGCCCGGTGAACCACATTGCGCCGGACAGCCCGCCGGTGGCGCTGTACGGCGGCCTGGGCATGGTGCTGGTGGACATTCCGTACAAGCAGTCGGAGCGGACCTTTGAGCAGTACCAGCGGTATGGAGCGGACAGCTTCCTGTTCTGCAACACCAACGGCCGGTACGGCAGGACCTATCCGGTGGTGCAGGGCTTGGCGGCCTTCTTTGACCACTATCTGCGCAGCGAGCCGGATTATCCCAAGACGGTGCTGAAGCCGGGCCAGCGCAAGACGGTGGAGAACAACCGGGACCGCCAGCAGGCTTACGCGCCGCTGGTGCGGCAGGGAGAAAAGCTGTACATTTCCCCGGACTATCTGGAAGGCTTCTTTGGGGAGCGGATCCAAGGGGAGACGGTTGCCATCTCCGGACAGGACTATCTGCCGGTGGAAGCGCTGGAAGGCAGCGCCCTGGGCTTCCAGTACTACGCGGACAAGGATATGGCGGTGGTAATCCCCTATCGGATTCTTGCGGAGAACCAGCCCCAGAAGAGAAACAATTAAAACGCGCCGCCAGGCGCAGAAAAAACGCCGGAGGGGTTATGCCTCCGGCGTTTTCCATGCAGTGGTCAGATGATATTTCTTCATGCGGCGCCACAGGCTGGTGGTGCTGATGCCCAAAAGGGCCGCGGTTTCCACCCGGCTGCCGCCGGTGCGGTTTAAGGCGTCCAAAAGCTGGGCCAGCTCTGGATCCTCCAAAGGCAGGGCGGCCGGCTCCAGGTCCTGTCCCTCTTCCTGCCATTTCTCCGAAAGCCCCTTATCCGAGAGCCCCTTCTCCGCCGGAAGGCTGTATTCCAGGTGGCGGCGGACCTGGGGGCCCGTTACGGTGCGGGTGTCTGTGACAATCACCAGCCGCTCGCAGAAGTTGCGCAGCTGCCGCACATTGCCCCGCCACGGGTAGGCGGCCAGGATCTGCCGGGCTTCCTGGGTCAGCTGCAGCTGCTTCTGGCTCCGCTGGCCAAAGAAATCCAGGAAATGCTCTGCCAGGAGCAGCGCGTCTCCCTGGCGCTCCCGCAGCGGGGGAATGTTTAAGATCAGTACGTTCAGCCGGTAATACAAGTCTTCCCGGAACTTCCCTTCCTCCACCATCTGAAGCAGTTTTTTGTTGGAGGCGGAGATAATCCGCACATCCACCGGAATGACCCGGTCGTCCCCAATGCGGGACACGGCCCGCTCCTCCAAGACCCGCAGCAGGCGCACCTGGCCGGAAAGGTTCATTTCCGCGATCTCATCCAGGAAGATGGTTCCTCCGTGAGCCATCTCAAACAGGCCCTTTTTCCCTTTTCGGGAAGCGCCGGTAAAGGCCCCTTCCGCGTAGCCGAACAGCTCGCTTTCCAGCAGGCTTTCCGGGAACGCGCCGCAGTTGACGGAGACAAAGGGGCCGTCCCGCCGGGGGCTGGCCTGGTGGATGCTTTGGGCAAAAAGCTCCTTCCCGGTGCCGCTTTCCCCGTAGAGCAGGATGTTGGCGTCGTGGAGCGCAAATTTCTGGGCGAAGGATTTGACCTCCTGGATCTGGGGGGACTCTCCCAGAATGTCGTCAAAGGTGTAGCGGGCCGCCAGCCCTTTTTCCTGGTACAGGGAGGCCAGCTGCCGGCTGGCGCGGGAGTTTTGGCGCAGTTCCTCAAAATTCAGCACAATCCCGGACACCGCCTCCTCCTGGTACAGGAAGAAGCTGTTTAAGACCAGCAGGTTGTCCTCGTACTCCAGGACTTCCCCGTAAAAATCCTTCCGCAGGTCCACGGCTTCCTGGAGCCGCTGCGGGGTCAGCAGAGGGATCAGCCGGTGGATGCTTTGGCCGGTCAGCTGTTCGGGGGTTTTCTTAAAATAGCGCTTTACCTGGCCGTTTCCCTGAAGGATGGTCCCTTGGCAGTCCAAGGTCAAAATGGCGTGGAAGCTGTTGTCCAGGATGGTCTGGACGGCTTCCTGTTTTTCCTGGAGCAGGCGCCGGGACTGGGCGATTTCCTCCGCCAGAAGAAAATTCTGCAGGAGGGAGATGGTTTCATCAAAGGGCTTATAGAAATACCGGATATGGTGCTTTTCCCAGAGGGGGATCAGCTCCTGGCCGGAGATGGTCAGGTCAAAGCCGGAGGCATAGGCCGCCAGCTCTTCCAGGCCAGGGAAGGCCCCCAGGGGGACGCTTTCTACCTTGGCGTGGAACAGGTCCCACAAAAGGGCGTGGATTAAGGGGATCCGGTGGCTGGAGATCATTAAAACCTGCCGGCTCACGGAAAAAAAGCCCGGATAGAGCTTCTGGTAGTCGTTGAGAAGGGCCAGGCAGGTGTCAAAGGAAAAGCGCATTCCCAGCACATAAGCGGATTGGGCCAACGGGCGGATGGCCTCCTCCATGGTGCCTTTGCACAGGATAATATCGGCTCCCCGTTCCTCCCAGTCCTGGACCAGCGGGCCCAGCTGGTCCGCCGGCGGCTGGCGGTCCAGCAGCACGGTGGTCACCTCCGCGCCGGCGTCCTCTGCCAGCCGGCGGATGTGCTCCTCATCCTGCCGCGTCATGGTGATATAGAAAATTTTGGACATAGGATCTCCTCCCTGGCCTCAGTATAGCACAACTTTGTGACAAAAAACAAAACTTTTAACTTGAATTTCCGGAGGGCTTGTATTACAATAGCCTCAAACGATTCTTTAGGAGGATACCAACTATGGCATACGTAATTTCTGACGAATGTGTAAGCTGCGGCGCCTGCCAGGCGGAATGTCCGGTGGACGCTATCTCGGAGGGAGACGGCAAGTATGTGATCGACGCGGATACCTGCATCGAGTGCGGCTCCTGCGCGGCCACCTGCCCCAACGACGCCATCTCGGAGGGCTGATGCCAGAAATACCGGAGGAGGGAAATCCGAACCTCCCTGGGAAATAGGAAAAGAAAAAGACTCTGCCTGGGGGCAGGGTCTTTTTTTAGCAGCGCGCCTTTAGCGGGACGCCAGCGGGGCCTCCAGCTCAAAATCTTCCCGGAGGATCCGGTAGAATTCTTCCTGGCTTTGGATGACCCGGGAGGTGGCTACATGGTTTTCGGTCCGCACATAGGTGTCCCCCAGAATGCTGAGGCTGCCGTTTTCCAGGCGGCGGTTCAAGAAAGGCTTCTGGGTAAACACAGAGTCCGGGCTGGTGGAGCAGTATTCGCTGAGCACCTGGAAATCCACCTCGTTTTGGGGGAAGGTGTTGAACTGGATCACATCCTCCCGCTCTCCCGTGTGGGTGGTGCGGCTTAAGGTCCACCAGTAGGGGTCCGCTTTCCGGATCTGGAACGCTTCCCCGTGGGCTTCCAGGAGGCCTCCCTCCTCCACCGGGACGGCGCCGGGCGGCATAGGGCCTCCATACCCTACGTCACAGAAAAACAGGCGGTTTTCCAGCTCCACCAGGATGCCCCGGTGCCGGGCCGGAGGGGTAAAGTCCCGTTTGCGGACAATCCGGGCCATACAGCCGTAGGCAGAATACCCCAGATCCCGCAGCAGCTGGGTCAGCAGGGCGTTCAGCTCAAAGCAAAAGCCGCCCCGGTGCCGGGTTACCACTTTGTCAAACAGCCGGGGGATTTCCAGGGAAACCGGCCGGCGGTACAAGTAGCCGTCCAGGTTTTCAAAGACAATCTGCCGCTGATGGGCGTATACCAGCTGGTTTAGGAATTCCAGATCCGGCTGCGCCGGCCGCGCCAGGCCCACCCGTCTCAGGTAAGCGTCCGGGTCCGGAATGGAAGCGTAAAATCCTTCGTACATCTCCATTACCTCATCTTTGCGTGATGTTTCCAGCATAAACAATTTTCCGCCGGATTGCAAGAGAAACCTTCCCTTTTTCCTGCATATACTAAGGAAAACCAACCAAAAGGAGAAGGGTATGACCAATGGGGAAAAACGGCGGCGGATCGCGGACGCGGTAATCCGCCGGGAGGGCCAGAACCAGTACACCCAAGGCAGCAAGCGGGACCAGGTGGCGGATGGCTGGTCCGACTGCAGCTCCTTGACCCACTGGGCCCATGAGCAGGCCATCGGGGTGGACATTGGGGACGACACAGCCGCCCAGATTGTCAGCCGAAACTTGACCACGGTACCGGTAAAGATTACGGACGGGGTTCCGGAGGAGGGAGCCTTGCTGCCGGGGGACCTGCTGTTTTTCCGGGGGCGGAGCCTGGAACGGAAGCCCTATCAATATGTGGGCCATGTGGAAACCTATGTGGGAAACGGCCAGATTTCCGGCCACGGCAGCGGCGTCGGGCCGGTGCGGAAAAATATGGCGGAGTACTGCCGGCAGCGGCAGGCATCCTCCTCCCCGGTGCCGGAGGGGAACCGGGGCTTGATCTGCGTCCGCCGGGCCGTCCCTCTTTCGGAGGAGGAGGCCCGGGAGGCGTCGGCGTCCGCCGGAAGCCCCGGCGGGGCGGAAACCGGGAAGGAACCGGGAACATGGGGGAAAGGAGATTGGGAAGGCGTGGATACCCAACAGTTTGTGAAGGATCTGTACGTGCAGGTGTTAGGAAGGGAGGCAGACGAAAAAGGCCTGGCCGACTGGCTTCGCTTTATTGAGGAGGGCGGAAGCTTCCGGCAGGTCTACGAAGGCTTTACCCACTCCCGGGAAGGCCGGAAGCGGTTTGTGGAGGAATTGTACCTTCACTTGCTGGGGCGCAGCCCCCAGGACGGGGAGGAGCAGTCCTGGATCCGCCTGCTGGAGGAAGGCGCCAGCCAGACGCAGGTGTTCCAGGGCTTTGTAAACAGCGAGGAGTATAAGAGGAAACAGGGGAAGGCCTGACCGCCGCCCGGGGCGGATCCTTTGGTTGACACGCAAGGGAAGTTGGGTGCATAATAAAAGCGGAACCAAAGGAGGCACGCCATGAATTTAAAGGAACAGGAATATATCTGCACGGTGGCCCGCTGCGGCTCCATTACCCAGGCGGCCAAACAGCTGTTTATCACCCAGCCGGCTTTAAGCTCCTACATCAGCAATGTGGAAAAGGCATTGGGGGTGGAGCTGTTTTCCCACGAGGGAAAGCAGATCCGCCTTACCTATGCCGGGGAACGGTACGTGGAGAAGGCGGAGCAGATGCTGGCCATGCGCCAGGAATACCTGCGGGAGGTCCAGGACATCCAACGGGGCCTGCGGGGCAGGGTCTGCGTAGGGATGCAGCAGCGCAGAGGCCCCACGCTGGTGGTAAGGATTATGAAGCGGTTTCAGGAAGCCTATCCGTACATTGGGCTTCAGTTTTATTTGGGAGCGGGAAAGGAACTGCAGGAGGCGTACCGGCAGGGGCAGATTGACGTTTTGATACACAATGACCGAATTGAATGGAACGGCACGGTGAATAAAAAGCTTTTAGAAGAAAAGCTTCTTTTGGTGGTCCCCAGAAAAGATGAGGTGATTTCAAAAAGCGTCTATCTGCCGGAAATTGGATATCGCTGGCTGGACCTAAAGGAAGTGGAAAACCACGTATTCCTTTTGGCGACAAAGGATCAGAGCCTGCGAAAGGACTGCGACCAGGTTTTAAAAGAAAACGGAGTGGCGCCCAATAAAATTATGGAAATCGGCCATATAGACACCTGCGTGCAGATGGCGGCGGAAGGGCTGGGCGTCTGTTTTACCCGGGAAAGCTACGCCATGCAGTTTCAATACGAAAAGCGGCCCGTCTTTTTAGCCGTGGGATCGCCTTTGGTGGAAACACCCCTCTACGCGGTTTATCAGGAGCGGGCGGAGGCGCTGCCCCACATCGATTTTTTGATCCAGGAGATTCAGCGGATCGTAGAAGACGTCATTGCTACAAAGATGATATGAAAAACAAAGAATAAGAAAAACAGATACATCGCATAAGAAAAAGTTGTTCAAGTTTTACACCGAGCAGGGAGACAATTTAAAAAATTGCATAAAACGAGGGAGAGCAAGCGCGATAAAAACAAAAAACTGCGCTTGCTTTTTCTGATTTAAAAAGAAAAACTTTCCCGCACCATACAAAGCGCTTATGGGTAATACAAGCATTTCCTAGTGTCGGAAAGAACATAAAAATTTTATAATTACTGCATTCCAACTGGAAATGACAGAGGAGAGTACCGATGGATGCAGGAAAGAGAAACATGAATGCTGGAATCGAGCGTCAGAAGGAAGAACTCTGGCAGATGGCAGATGACATTTTCGACCATCCAGAATTGGGGAACCAGGAAGTATATGCCAGCACCCTCCTGGAGGATTGGCTGGAGTCCAAAGGTTTTGCGGTGGAGCGGGGGCTGGGCTCTCTGCCTACCGCGTTCCGGGCCGTATATACAAACGGGACAGGCGGACCGTCCATCGGACTTTTGTGCGAGTACGACGCGCTTCCAGGATTGGGACATGCCTGCGGCCACCACCTGCAGGGCCCCTGTATTTTGGCGGCCGCCAATGCGGTGCGGGAGGCTCATTTATCCCAGCCTTTCCGATTGGTGGTGTATGGAACCCCGGCGGAAGAAAATATGAGCGGGAAGCTTACCATGCTTCGGGAAGGGTGCTTTCAGGATGTGGATCTGGTCCTTATGATGCACGGAAGCCCCACCACCACCTGCGATGTGCGTTCCATGGCCAACTATCAAGTGGACGTGTGCTTTACCGGAAAAAGCGCCCACGCGGCCATCAGCCCGGAAAAGGGGCGCAGCGCCTTGGATGCGCTGCTGCTGACGTTTCAAGGGGTAGAATTTTTGCGGGAACATGTAAGGGAAGATACGCGGATGCATTATACGGTTTCCGACACCTATGGGATCCCTTGCAACGTGGTGCCGGACCGGGCGAAGGGAACGTTCCTTTTGCGTTCCTATAATACCTACATTTTGGAGGATGTTTTAAGGCGCTTCCAAAATATTGTGCGGGGAGCGGAATTAATGACGGAAACCGCCGCGGAGATCACCATATCGGAGCGCACCGCGGCCAAAATCCCGGTGCTGCGCCTGAACCGGCTTTTAATGGACTGCGCGGAGGAGGTGGGAGCCCCTCGCATCAGCGAACCCCGTAAAAAGCCAGGTTCAACGGACTTGGCCAATGTCATGGAGGTGGTGCCAGGCTCCTGCATCCGGGTGGCGTTTGTGCCGCCCCACGCGGCGTCCCATTCCCAAGAATTTTTAGATCATGGTAAGACGGAAGACGGGCACAATGCGATTCTGTACGGAGCGAAAATTTTGGCAGACGCTTCCTATGAGCTAATCACCCATCCTGAATTGCTGCGTGAGATTCAGAAAGAATTCCGGGAGAATAAAGAACGCATGCGGCAGGAGGTATAAAAAGTTATGTGGAGATATGTGTTAAAGCGCCTGATCTTGCTGATCCCGGTGATGCTGGGGACGATTTTAGTGGTGTACTTTATTATGGACCGGTCGGATGTGGATCCGGCGCGGGTCATGCTGGGAGAGGCGGCTACCGAAGAAAGCATCGCGGAACTCCGGGAAGAATTGGGCCTGGACGACCCATTTGTTGTGCGGTATGGCCGCTACCTATGGGATCTGATCCATGGCGATATGGGGGAATCCTACACGTACCGGACGCCTGTATTCGATCAGATCATGGATCGCTTGCCCAATACGTTTCTGCTGGCGGGAAGCGGCGTGCTGCTTTCGATTCTCATTGGGATCCCGATTGGAGTGATTGCGGCCAAAAAGCAGTACAGCCTGTTTGACGATGTTTCCATGGTCTTTTGCCTTTTCGGCGCATCGGCCCCGGCTTTTTGGGTAGGGCTGGTGCTGGTGCTGGTGTTCAGTCTTGCGTTCCCTATTTTTCCTGCTTCCGGCATGGGAAAAGGGGTAGGCGGCGTGCTTCGGTCTCTGGTCCTTCCGGCCCTGACCATTAGCTTCTCCGGAATCGCGACGGCGGCCCGGACCACCCGGTCTTCGATGCTGGAAGTCATCCGGCAGGACTATGTAGATACAGCCCGGGCCAAGGGGACCAGCGAAGGGAAGGTGACCGTGCGCCATATGCTCCGCAATGCGTTGATTCCGGTGATTACCGCAATCGGACTGGAATTTGGCGTCCTGCTGGGCGGATCTGTTTTGACGGAAACGGTTTTTGCTTGGCCGGGGATTGGACGGTATGTGATAGAGTCCATTAAATCCAAGGACATCCCCAGTGTATTGGGGTGCGTGGTTACACTTTCCATTTTATTTACGATTGTGAATCTGCTGGTGGATTTGCTGTACGCCTTTGTGGATCCCAGGATCAAAGCGCAGTATAAGCGGGCTGGGAGGGTAAGAAAATGAGCGAAAAACAGGTGGGAAATATCATTGCCAAGGGAACGGAGAGCCGGGGGCTTTGGGGCGAAGCCTGGCACCGCTTTAAAAAGAATAAAACGGCGATTGCAGGGCTGATAATCGTAATCCTATTGGTTGTGATTGCCATCGCAACCTGGGTCATCGATGCGGTAACGCAGGGGAGCGTCTACAATGCGTATGTCATTGAGCAAAACCTCTCCCAAAGATTAGACGGACCCAGCCTGCAGCATATTTTTGGGTGCGATGAGTACGGGCGGGATATTCTGTTCCGGCTCTTGTGGGGAACCCGGTATTCCCTGTTTATTGGCCTGATCTCCATTTTAATCGCGTTGGTTGGCGGAGGCTTTTTAGGGGCGGTGGCAGGGTTTTATGGCGGAAAACTGGACAATGTTATCATGCGCGTTATGGACGTTTTCCTTTCCATTCCCTCTATGGTTATGGCGATTGCGATTGTCTCCGCGTTGGGAAGCAGTATTTTCAACTTGCTTCTGTCCATTGCGATCCCCCAAATCCCCCGTTTGGCGCGTATTGTGCGGGCGTCTGTTATGTCTGTCCGGGACCGGGAATTTATTGAGGCCACCCGCGCCGTAGGGGCGTCGGATTCTTTGATTATCTGGAAATATATCCTTCCCAATGCCATGGCGCCGATTATTGTCCAGGCTTCTTTAAGCGTCGGTTCCGCCATTTTATCCATCGCGGGCCTAAGCTTTCTGGGGATTGGCGTGCAGCCTCCGGCTCCGGAATGGGGATCCATCCTAAATTCGGCCCGTACCTATATGCGGGATGCTTGGCATATTTCCGTGATTCCGGGCTTGATGATTATGATCACCGTGCTTTCTTTGAACTTGGCAGGGGACGGCCTTCGAGACGCCTTGGATCCCAAGCTGAAAAATTGAGCGGGGAGGAAGGGAAATGGCATTTTTAGAGATCAAAAACCTGAAGGCGGAATATGTGACAGACGAAGGGGTGGTCCATGCCCTGAACCAGGTGGATCTGGAGCTGGTGCAGGGGGAAACCCTGGGATTGGTAGGAGAAACCGGAGCGGGAAAGACCACGCTGGCCAAATGTATTATGGGGCTGCTGCCGCAGAAAACCGGAAAGATCCGTTCGGGAGAAATCTATTACGATGGCGAGGATCTGCTGAAAAAGAACCCGAAAGAGATGCAGAAAATCCGAGGGGCCCATATTGCTATGATTTTTCAGGACCCTATGACCTCTCTGAACCCGGTCCTAACGGTAGGGGAACAGATTGCGGAAGCGGTAGAGAACCATGAGCGGTGCTCCAAAATGAAAGCCATGGAGCGGGCCCAGGAAATGTTGGAATTGGTGGGAATCCCGGCGGCCCGTTCCGGAGAGTATCCCCATCAATTTTCCGGCGGAATGAAGCAGCGGGTTGTGATTGCCATGGCGTTGGCGTGCAATCCCAGGCTTTTGATTGCGGATGAGCCCACCACCGCCTTGGATGTGACGATTCAGGCGCAGGTGCTGGAAATGATGCGGGAACTGAAAAGTAAATTTCAAACTTCCCTGCTTCTCATTACCCACGATCTGGGCGTTGTGGCGCAAAACTGCGACCGGGTAGCGGTGATTTACGCAGGGGAGATTGTGGAAAGCGGTACGGTGATGGACGTATTTAAACGAATGCAGCATCCCTATACACAGGGGCTGTTTTCTTCCATCCCCAAAATCCATGAGGAGGTAAAGCGTTTGGTTCCCATCCCCGGTTTAATGCCGGATCCTACCAGCCTGCCGGAGGGCTGCAAATTTTGCACACGCTGCCCCCATGCGGACGGCCGGTGCCGGACCGAGGAACCATTGCTCTACGAGATAAGCCCTGGACATCAGGTGCGCTGTTTCCGCTGCGGGAAAGGCAGGTGTGAGGCGTGAGGAACGAAGCAGAGAATCAAAAGGAAGAAATTCTCCGGGTTTGCCATCTGAAAAAGTATTTTCCCACGCCAGGGGGGCTTTTGTACGCGGTGGATGACATCAACTTTTCCATGAACCGGGGAGAGACATTGGGGATTGTTGGCGAGTCCGGCTGTGGCAAGTCCACATTAGGGCGCGTGATTCTGCGCCTGCAGGACGCCACGGAAGGGGAAGTCTATTTTCAGGGAGAAAATATCCTGAAGCTAAGCAAGAAGGCGATGAAGGAAAAACGGAAGGATATGCAGATTATCTTTCAGGATCCCTATGAGTCCCTGAATCCCCGTATGACGGTCAGCCAGGCGATCCAGGCGCCTTTGATTATCCAAGGCATTTATAAAGCGTCCGACCGGGAAGGGCTGCGGAAAAAGACCCTGGAAATTATGGAATTGGTGGGGCTGGCCAGCAGGCTGGTAAACAGTTACCCCCACGAATTGGACGGAGGCCGGCGCCAGCGGATCGGAATCGCCCGGGCCTTGGCGCTTAACCCGAAATTTATTGTCTGCGATGAGCCTGTCAGCGCCTTAGATGTATCCATCCAGGCGCAGATCCTGAATTTGATGGAGGATCTTCAGGAGCAGATGGGCCTTACCTACCTATTTATCACCCACGATCTTTCGGTGGTCAAACATTTGTCCACCCGGATTATGGTCATGTACCTGGGGCAGGCAGTGGAAATCGGGACGCCGGAGCGCCTATTTGCCAATCCCCAGCACCCGTATACGCGGGCTCTTATTTCCGCGATCCCTGTGCCGGATCCAGAGAAAAAAATGGAGAGAA
>CALWEC010000156.1 GCA_944376945.1 uncultured Lachnospiraceae bacterium
GGTAACCGGCACCCGGTCCGGCTGCCCCAGGCGGATGGCGGTTTCCACCCGGTTCAGGCGTTCGGCATAGAGCTTTTGTTCCGGTGTCTGCGCTACATTTTCTGCCATAGAATTGTCCTCCTAAAAAATATTCTTTTCTATAGATTTTAATGGATGTTTCCTCCTCTGTATAGGCTTGGGATGTTGCTTTTCCAAGATCGATACGCTACAATTTATAGCAGATAAGGAACCGGCGGCCAGACAGGCTAGTGTTATATGAGGGAAAAGAAAAATGGAAATGACGAACGGGATTTTGGCGTATCTGCTGCGTTGGAAAAAAGGGGCGGAGGTGCAGGAGCTTTTTTCGGAGGAAGTGGCGTCCCGTCCCATCCGCCGGCTGCGCTGCGCGCCGGCGGGAGGCGGCCCGGAGGCGGGAGGCGGCCCGGAGGCAGGAGGCGGCCCGGAGGCAGGAACGCTGGACAAGGGGCGGGAAAAAAGGAATCAGGTCCTCATGCTGACGGCGGAGGAGGACGGCCCTCTCAAGCCAGCTCTATGGGTGGGAGGCCTGGGCGGGGCGGAGAAAGTCTGGGAACAGGCGGAAATGCTGTGGCAGGAAGCGCTCCGCTGGGACAGCCAGATGGCCCAGGGGATTTTGGAACGGAAACCGGCGGAGACGGTCCTGGAGATGGGGCGGGCCTATATCGGCCATCCCTATACGCTGATCGACAGCGAGCTAAACGTAATGTATGCCACAGCCGGATACTGGGAAGTTCCCTGGAAGGAACCTCTTCCCCACGGAGGGGAGCGGAGAAGGCGGCTTTCGGGGGAAGCTACCCAAACGCTGCTTTTGCGGAAGGATTTTCATGAAGCGGCCCAGAAAACAGAAGGATTTTATTTTCAGATGCACGAGCCGGAAATCCCCCTGTACTGCCGGAATGTTTTGATACAAGGCCAATACTTTGCCCGGCTGCTTCTGCGGCTGAACCCGGAGGAACCGAGGGTGTGTGCCGGGGAGGAACAGCTGGTAGAGCGGTTTGGACGTTATCTGGAGTGGATGTTTCAAAATGAACTGCCCAGCCTGGGCCGCCATGCCCACGATGCCCTGCACCGGCTGTGCCAAGCCCTGTACGCAGGGGAGCATCCGGACGCGGCGATTCTGCAGATGGCGGCCAACCCGTACCATTGGTATATTTCCCAGCCGTTCCTGGCCCTGGTCCTGCGCCCCTACCGGCAGGAGGGATGGCAGACGCAGCTGGAGATTGTCCTTCCTTTTTTGGTGCGGGAATTGGAGGGGCAGTGGCCGGATTCCTGCGCTATTGTGGCAGGGGACAAGATCCTTTGGCTGGTCAATATGTCCCAGATAAGCCGGGAGGCCTTTTTTTCCTCTTTTTCCGTATTTATCCGGGAGCATGTATGCCAGGCCGGCGTCAGCGCGGTCTTTTCCGATATTTCTCAGCTGCGGATGGCAGCGGTGGAGGCGGAAGCGGCCCTGCGGCTGGGAAGCCAGATCCGCCCGTCCTTCTGGTATTTCCTTTTTGAGGACTGCCGGCTGGCCTATTGCCTGGAAGCCGTCCAGCGGGAACTGCCGCCGGAGCGGCTGATCCATCCGGCGGTGCGGAAGCTTCAGAAATGGGATGCGGAAAAAGGGACGGAATACCTGCCGACTTTGAAGGCCTACTTGGACTGCCGCATGAATATGACCCAGGCCGCGGAGCGGCTGTATATCCATCGCACCACCTTTTGCCGCCGCATGGATCAGATCCACCGCCTTACCGGCTTTTACGATGTCGGGCCGGAGCAGCTGCTGGAGATAGGCCTGTCTTTTCCGCTGCTGGAATCCCTTTCTTCCGGAGGGCGGTAAAGCGTCAGGGAAGGGGCGGCGTATAAAGGCTTCCCTGCCGTACCTGGTGTTCCTGGAAATATTTTTGGATGGCGTTGAGCACCCGCTTTTTATCGCCGCTCCACAGAGGGGCCAGCAGCAGGTTTTTAGGGCCGTCCCCGGTGAGACGGTGCACCACCGTGGAAGGGGCCAGGCGCTGGACGCAGCCGGCCAGCAGGGGCAGGTATTCTTCCAGGGAAAGAGGGGAAAAAGCGCCTGCCTGGTATAGGCGGGCCAGATCCGTTCCCCGCAGGACATGGAGCAGCTGCAGCTTTACCCCATCGGCCGGGAACCCGGTTTCTTGCCCCGCCAGATATTGGATGGTGGCAAAGGTGTCTTCCGGCGTTTCTCCCGGCAGCCCCAGGATTACATGGACGATTACAGGAATCCCCAGGGCGTGCAGGTTTTCCCACCCGCGGGTAAAACCGTCCAGCGGGTAGCCCCGGCGCAGGAAACGGGCGGTGGGCTCGTGGATGGTCTGGAGCCCCAGCTCCACCCACACGGGCTTGCGCTGCTTTAGGCGCTTCAGAAGGGAAAGCACCCTGGGCGGCAGGCAGTCCGGGCGGGTGGCAATGGACAGGGCGGCTACCTCCGGGCAGTCCAGGGCCTCGGTAAAAATTTTTTCCAGATAGTCCACAGGGCCATAGGTGTTGGTGTAAGCCTGAAAATAGGCTACGTAGCGGCTGCCGGAAAATTTTCCGGCGATCCGCCCCTTGGCCTGCTCCAGCTGCTCCCGGATGGGAAGCGACGCGGGGGAAGCAAAATCCCCGGATCCCCCGGCGCTGCAGAAAAGGCAGCCCCGGGTATCCAGGGTACCGTCCCGGTTAGGGCAGGTCAGGCCGGCGTTTAAACTGAGCCGGTACAGCTTTTCCCCAAAGGTGTCCAGGCAATACTGGTGAAAAGAATAATAAGGCGTGGTCGGTTTCATGCCTCTAGTGTACCACCCAGGCGCCCTTTACGCAATGCCGGTCACCACGCAGAAGAGGGTGAGAAAAAACATCCGACAGGGTGGCACATTTCCGGCAGGCGTGCTATAATAGCCCATATGCGGCTGGGCCGGCCTTTTTTATTGCCTGGGGCCGGCGGCGCAGAACGGGATTTGAGAAACAGGGAGTGGTAGAAATGGAAGAAGATCAAAAGATCGTTTTGTTTGAAAAAATGCCGGTGCCCCGGGCGGTCATGAAGCTGGCGGTGCCGACGATCCTTAGCTCGCTGGTGATGGTGCTGTACAACCTGGCGGACACCTACTTTGTGGGCATGCTGAACAATCCCATTGAAAACGCGGCGGTTACCCTGGCGGCGCCGGTGCTGCTGGCCTTTAACGCCATCAACAACCTGTTTGGCGTAGGCAGCTCCAGCATGATGAGCCGGGCCCTGGGGCGGCGGGATTACGAGACGGTGTACCGAAGCTCTGCCTTTGGCTTTTACTGCGCCCTGATCTGCGGCGTCCTGTTTTCCTTGATTATGGTAACCTTCCGGGGGCCGCTGCTGACGCTGCTGGGCGCTACCCCGGAAACCCGCTCCTCCACGGAAGGCTATATGCTGTGGACCGTGTACCTGGGAGCGGCCCCTTCCATTTTGAACGTGGTCATGGCCTACCTGGTGCGCTCGGAGGGATCCGCCCTCCATGCCAGCCTGGGGACCATGAGCGGCTGCCTGCTGAACATTGTGCTGGACCCGATTTTCATCCTTCCCTGGGGCTTTAACATGGGAGCCGAGGGGGCGGGGCTGGCCACCTTCCTTTCCAACTGTGTAGCCTGCCTGTACTTCTTTATCCTGCTGTTTGTCAAACGGGGCCATACGTATGTGTGCGTGAATCCTCGGAAATTCGGCTTCCGCAAAAGCATTGTGCTGGGGGTCTGCGGCGTGGGGATCCCCGCCTCCATCCAGAACCTGCTGAACGTAACGGGCATGACCATCCTGAACAACTTTACCTCCGGGTTCGGCGCCAACGCGGTGGCCGCCATGGGCATCGCCCAGAAGATCAACCAGGTCCCTACCCAGGTGGCGCTGGGCTTTTCCCAGGGGATTATGCCGCTGATCAGCTACAATTACGCCAGCGGCAACATTAAGCGGATGAAGGGGACGTTCCTGTTCGCGGCCCGGACGGTGCTTACCGGCCTGGTCTGCGTGGCCTTGTTCTACTTCTTTGGCTCCAACTTCCTGGTGCGGCTGTTTATGGACAACCAGGAGGTGGTTTCCATGGGAAGCCGGTTCCTCCATGGGTTCTGCCTGGGCATGCCGTTTTTGTGCATGGACTTCCTGGCGGTAGGCGTATTCCAGGCGGTGGGGCTGGGCCGCAATGCCTTGGTGTTTGCCATTATGCGGAAAATCGTCCTGGAGATCCCGGCCCTGTTTATCCTAAACGCCCTGTTCCCTCTGTACGGCCTGCCTTACGCCCAGCCTGCGGCGGAGGTGGTGCTGGCGTCCGCCGCGGTGATTGTGCTGACCCGCCTGTTCCGGAAGCTGGAGAAGGAAGCGGCGCGCCGGGGCCGGATGGCGGAGGCCTCCGGCGGAGAAAAAACGGAGGAAACCCAGGAAAACCATTAAAAAGTGGAAAATCCTGCTTGCTTTCCGGCAGAGAATATGCTACAATAACAACTCGTGACATATTAGAAAGATCCTTGCTTCCTGCCCTGTCAGGAGGCCAAAAGACCACAAGGAGGTAGAAGCATGAACAAGTACGAATTAGCCGTTGTTCTCAGCGCCAAGCTGGAAGACGAGGAGAGAGCAGCCGCCCTGGAGAAGGTGAAGGGCTACATCACTCGCTTCGGCGGCACGGTAACCAGCGTAGACGAATGGGGTAAGAAAAGACTGGCTTACGAAATCCAGAAGATGAAGGAAGCCTACTACTACTTCGTTCACTTTGAGGCTGACGCTGCTTGCCCGGGCGAGGTGGAGAACCACGTTCGTTTGATGGAGCAGGTCATCCGGTATTTATGCGTAAAGGAAGAGGCATAAAGAAAAGGAGAATTGCATGAACAAAGTCATTCTTATGGGACGGTTAACCAGAGATCCGGATATCCGTTACAGCAACAACAGCAACGGACAGCTGGCCATTGCCCGGTTCAGCCTGGCAGTGGATCGCCGCTTTAAGCGGGCAGGGGATTCCGTGGACGCGGATTTCTTCAACTGCACCGCGTTCGGCAAGCAGGCCGAGTTTGTGGAGCGGTACCTGAAGCAGGGGACCAAAATCCTGTTGAGCGGCCGGATCCAGAACGACAACTATACCAATAAAGAAGGACAGAAAGTTTACAGCGTGCAGGTGATTGCGGAGGAACTGGAGTTCGCGGAGAGCAAGAACGCGTCCGCGGCCAATGCCGGCGGATACACGGCCCCGGCTTCCCGCCCGGCCCCCAGCCAGGCGGCCGCTGTCAGCGATGGCTTCATGAACATCCCGGACGGCGTGGACGATGAGGATCTTCCGTTTAATTGACGGCAGGCGCCAGGCGCCTGAGATCTAAAAAATAGGAGGTAGAATCATGGCTTACAATAAAGGTGAAAAGACGGACAGCCCGGTTAAGAAGCGCGGTGGCATGCGCAGAAGAAAGAAAGTCTGCGTGTTCTGCGGAGAAGAGCATGCGGTCATCGATTACAAGGATGTCAACAAGCTGCGCAAGTATGTGTCGGAGAGAGGGAAAATCCTTCCCAGACGGATCACCGGCACCTGCGCCAGACATCAGCGGGCCCTGACCACCGCTGTAAAGCGCGCCCGTCACATTGCCCTGATGCCTTACGTGCAGGACTAAAGACGGCAGACAGCTAACCATCCGGCAGAAGAATTGAGAAAAAGAAAAGGGAACATCCGCGGCGGATTTGCGCCGGATGTTCCCTTTTTTCAAAACAAAATGGAGGTGCCAGGCCATGCCAGAGAAACAGGCCATGTTTATCCCTTTAAAGCAGGTAACGGTGCAGGATCCCTTCTTCACGCCGATTCAAAACATCGTCACGGACAGGATGATCCCCTATCAGGAGAAGGTTCTCCACGATGAAATCCCGGATATCAAACAGAGCCACGTGCTCCGGAATTTCCGGATCGCCGCCGGCGAGGAGGAGGGCACGTATTATGGGCGTGTATTCCAGGACAGTGGTTTGGCCAAGTGGCTGGAGGCGGTGGCCTATTCCCTGACCATAAAGCCGGATCCGGAGCTGGAAAAGCGGGCGGATGAAATCGTGGATCTCATTGGCCGGGCCCAGCAGCCAGACGGATATCTGGACACCTATTTTATTGCCGGGGAGCCGGAGCGCCGCTGGCAGAACCTGGCGGACTGCCACGAGCTGTACTGCGCGGGCCATATGACGGAGGCGGCGGTGGCCTACT